>NZ_MUKA01000023.1:318-65169 GCF_002150735.1 Streptomyces africanus | reverse complement strand
TCGAGCCGCGTTTCGGGCCGCCGACTCGGCTACCCGCCGGAACCGCTGGACGAACCGCTCTTCAAGCCGTTCGCCGATCCAGAGGGTAAGCGGAGGTTGGCATCGGGAACGCCGGTTCCGTCTTCGGCCGGCACCCCGTCCTGATCGGCGTGGTGATGGTCAGGGTCCGGCCGTCTCCGGAGATCTGCCGGCGCAGCGGCAATGCCTGGCCGTCCAGGGAGTATGTCAAGGGCAGCGTGTCGACGATTTCGGCCGCGGTGTTGCGGATGGCAATCGAGTCGCCGGCGTCCGTGCGGGCGAACGTGCCGTGGTCCAGAGTCGTGACCACGGATCGTTCGACCAGCGCCGCGCGATAGGACACGATGGGCGCAGGCCGGTCCGGGTCGGCGTATGCGGTCGCGGCTACCGAAATGACGCCGATGGCAGTGAGCGCCGCGGTGAAGGTCGATCGGCCGAGTTTCATCGTGCCTGCCCGTCTGCGAGTTCGCGGATCGCCGTAGCGATGGGTTTCCATGCGTGTTCGGGTAGGTCGTGTCCGACTTCGGGCAGTAGTAGCAGGCGAGAGCCGGGAATCCGTGATGCGATGGTACGAGCGGCGCGGGGTTTGATCAGCGGGTCGTCCTCGCCATGGACGACCAGGGTGGGCCGGGTGATCTCGGTGATCGCCGGACCGTTCCACTGGGCCCCGATCTGCCGGCTCTGCGCCTCGTGGTCGTGAATCCCGCTGTCCGGGTTGCGCTCCAATTTCGCTCGTACAGCGGGCTCGTCGAATGCGCGCTTGGGAGAGGCAAGCAGTTTCGCGACCGCGACGCCTGCCTCGATCGCGCCCTCCTGGGTGTCGGGAAACTTCACCCTGGCGAACTTCGTGAGCGTACCCAACCGGATGTAGCGCAGGGTGCTCAGTCCGGTGACATCTCCAGGGATCGCGTCGGCCGATATGAGGGTTGTTACGCGGTCGGGGTGCCGGAGGGCGACGCGCTGGGCGACCGCGCCGCCGAGGGAAACCCCGAGTACATGAGCCGAGTTCCAGCCCAGTTCGTCGAGAACCGCTACTGCGTCGTCTGCCATGTCCTCTGCGGTGTACGCCTCACCGCGCCGGCTCAGGAGTGCGGTGATCGGGTTTCGCACGGCTATCGGTGGCAGGTGGGTCGATTCGCCGCCGTCGCGTTGGTCGTATCGCGCTACGGCGAAACCGTGGTCGACGAGTTGCTCGCAGAAGCCGTCGGGGATCCAGTGCCGGTTCGCGCCCAATCCGGTGGCGATAAGCAGCGGCTCTCCGCCTCGCTCCGGCGCGAACCGATCGAACGCGAGGCGTACCGCTCCGTTGTGCGCCCATCGTCGCGGTCCCCATGCGTCGTGGGACATCATCCCGAAACCTCCTTAAATAGCGTTCATCGAACGCAGTTTTAGAATAGGGCATGTCGGCGTCGGCGAGTGGAGGGGTATGGCGAGTGGAACAGCTCGGGAGGGCGGACCCGACGGTGTGGGAACGCACCGACGGTAAGCGCGGTCCGGCCCCGTCACGCAGCCGGGACGAACTCACCGCCGCGGCGATCGAGCTCGCCGACCAGGGCGGTTTGGCGGCTGTATCCACGCGCCGGATCGCACGTCGGCTCGGGGTGAGCCAGTCGGCGCTGTACCGCTATGTGTCGGGTCACGACGACGTACTGGACCTCATGGTCGACGCCGCTGCCGGCGAGATCGATGTCGACGTACCGCTGAGCGGTTCGGCGATCGACGACCTCATTGCGTTGGGAACCCGGGCGAAGGACGTCTACACGAGGTATCGGTGGTTGCTCGATATCCCGATCGAGCCGCTACGTGTCGGACCCCGGGGAATCGACTACCTCGAGTACGCACTGCGGGCAATGGCGGACGTGGATGTGCCGGGGCCGGTGAAACTGCAGACAGTCGCGGTGCTGAATGCGCTCGTCCAGCAATTCGCGCGCGCCGAGCTCGCTGGGAGGACAACGAGTCGGTCACGCCGGATCACCCACGCGGCCTACGTTCACAAAACCGCCGAGGCAGGTCATCATCGGTATCTCGCGCAAGCGCTTGCCGCTTCGACTCGCGACGCGGGCCCGGAGAATATGTTCGAGCACCTGCTACGCCGGGTGCTCGAGGGTGTGCTGACACCAGAGTGAAAACACCACCGCGTGCTTTCGATCCGGTCCGAGCGGTGAAACACCGTCGGCGGGCCGCGGCCGTGCTGACGGATCGGGTTTTCGGAAACTGGTCGGCGACGCCGAGCCTCAACGTATAGCTGGACTGGGGGCCGCCCAGACCATATGGACCCCGGCCGGCCCGGCGCCCCGATCGGTCGCGACGATCAATGCCACGCAACCGATTCCCGACAGCACCAGGCTCGACCCGAACAGCGCCGGATACCCGAGCAGCTCGCCGACCGTCCCCGCCGCGAACCCCGCGATGCCCTGCACCACCACGATCGCGCAGGCCAGCAGCGTGTAGTCGCTGCCGGCATGGTCGGGGTCGGCGGCGTCCATCATGAGGGTGAACACCGCTACGGTCGCGGCGCCGCCGAGAATGTGTTCGGCCAGGCTCGCGGTGACGATCAACTCGAAGCCGCCGATGCCCAGCGCGACGAGGAGGTAGAGGGCCAGGCCGAGGGTCTGCGTGACCCCGCCGATCAGCAGGGCGCGCCGCCGGCCGTGCCGGTAGCACAGCCAGCCGCCCAGGGCCGCGCCCGCGAGCGCGCCGGCGGAGGACAGAACCCCTTTGACCATTGCGATCTGCCCCAGGGTGAGTCCGGTGTCGGACATGAACGGCCCGACCATCGCCGAGCCCATCGAATCGCCGAACTTGAAGCCCCCGATGAGCAGGATGAACGCGAGCATCCCGGGCCGGCGCAGCCGCTGCCACCATCCGATGGTCAACCGGCTCGGGCTCGACGGCGTCTTCTCCGAGGTGCTGCGGAGCGTGGTACGCGGTGACCACCACACCGGAACGGCCGTGAGCAGCAACAGAATCGACATGGCGACGAACAGGACGCGCCACCCCGCGAGCGCGAAGAGCCACAGCAGCGCGCCGCCGCCCACGATCATGCCGATCCGGTACGCGCCGACCTGGATTCCGTTGCCCAGGCCGCGTTGCCGAGGTCCGAGGAGTTGGACGGCGAGCCCGTCGGTTGCGACATCCTGGGTGGCCGATATCGCGTTGACCACGGCGATACCCACCAGCAGGACGCGCAGTGACGCCGACAGGTCCATGCAGGCGAGCGCCAGTGTCACCGCCGACGCGGTGAGTTGCAGGGTCAGCAGCCACTGCCGGCGGGTGCCGTAGTGGTCGACGTAGGGCGCCCACAGGAACTTCAGGGCCCACGGCGCGAAGAGAATTCCGGTGGCGCTGATCTCGATGAGCGAGAAACCGGATTCGCGCAGCACCACCGGCAGTGCCTGGGTGAAGAACCCGTACGGCAGTCCCTGGGCGAAATACAGGGCGGACAGCAGAACCAGAGTCCCGGCGGAGATCGGCCCGGGGCGGGTCATGGTTCTCATGCGGTCATCCTGGCAGATCTTCGGAATCACCGGCTCCGGTGCACTCACCGTCTCGATCCGGTCGCGCGGCCCAAGGTGTACGAAAACGATTGCCGGTCTTGTATCTTGACCGGTATGGATCGGTCCGGCCTGAACCCGCACGAGCCGCATATCGCCCGCATGTACGACTACTACCTCGGCGGCAAGGACCACTTCGAGGTCGACAAGCAGGCGGCCGAGCGGGTCGCCGAGGCCTACCCCGCCATCTTCGTCTGCGCCCGCGAGAACCGGGCCTTCATGCACCGGGCCACCCGCGTCCTCGCGCGCGAGCACGGCATCCGCCAGTGGCTGGACATCGGCACCGGCATCCCCACCGAGCCCAACCTGCACCAGGTGGCCCAGTCCGTGGTCCCGGACGCCCGCGTGGTCTACGCCGACAACGACCCCCTCGTCCTCAAGTACGCCGAGCGCCTGATGCGCAGCACGGCCGAGGGCCGTACGACGTACATCGAGGCCGACGTCAACGACCCGCAGTCGCTGCTGACCGCGCCCGAACTGGCCGAGGTCCTGGACCTGAGCCGCCCGGTCGCGCTGTCCCTCAACGCCCTGATGCACTTCGTCACCGACGCCCAGGACCCGTACGGCATCGTGCGCCGCCTGCTGGACGTCCTGCCCTCGGGCAGCGCCCTGGCGCTGAGCCACTGCACGCCCGACTTCGACCCGGCCACCTGGCAGAAGGTGACCGACATCTACACCTCGGCCGGGACGCCGGTGCGGTTCCGCTCCCGTGCGGACGTCGCCCGCTTCTTCGACGGCCTGGAGCTGCTCGACCCGGGCGTCACCGTGGGCCACCGCTGGCGTCCCGACGCCGTCGACGGCGACGCCCCGACGGACGCCGAGGTCAGCCTGTGGACCGGGGTGGGCATCAAGCCGTAGCCCCCTCCCCCTGGGCCCGCAGCACCTCCCGGTACCAGTGGTACGACGACTTCGGGGTCCGTTGAAGGGTCTCGAAGTCGACGTGGACCAGGCCGAAGCGGCGTGCGTAGCCCTCCGCCCACTCGAAGTTGTCGAGCAGGGACCACACGAAGTAGCCGCGCACGTCGACGCCCGCCTCCAGCGCCCGGTGCAGGGCCCGGATGTGGCCGTCCAGGTAGGCGATGCGGTCCTGGTCGTCGGTGTCCGGGTAGGAGCAGCCGTTCTCGGTGATGACGACGGGCGGGAGCCGGTCGCCGTAGCGGTCCTGGAAGGCGGTGAGGAGCTCGGTCAGGCCCTCGGGCACGACCGGCCAGCCGAAGTCGGTGACCGGGTGGCCGGTGATCTCCCGCACCGAGAACGGGAGTTCCGCGGGCATGGCGACGCCGCCGAAGGTGATGTCGGTGCCCTGCGGGGCACCCACCCGGGTCGGCGCGTAGTAGTTGACGCCGTACCAGTCGAGCGGTTCGGCGATCACCTTCAGGTCGGCCTCGACGTCCCCGGGCATCAGCTCGCCGATGCCGTCCGGGTACCGGCCCAGCAGCAGCGGGTCCGCGAACAGGCGGTTCAGCAGCACGTCGTAGAACTCGGCCGCCTCCACGTCCTCCGCCTCGGTGGACGCCGCCCAGGTCGGGCCGTGCGAGTTGGCGATGCCGATGTCCGTGGCGCCCGCGGCGCGCAGGGCGCGGACGGCCAGGCCGTGGGCCAGCAACTGGTGGTGGGCGGCCGGGAGCGCGTCGAACAGCAGCTGCCTGCCCGGCGCGTGCACGCCCAGGGCGTGGCCCAGCAGGGTGTGTTCGGCGGGCTCGTTGAGGGTGATCCACTGCGGCACCCGGTCCCCGAGGCGGCCCGCGACCAGCGAGACGTACTCGGCGAAGCGCGCGGCCGTGTCCCGCTCCAGCCAGTCGAGGTCCGCCGGCAGGTCCCAGTGGAACAGGGTCGGCACCGGGCGCACCCCCGCCGCGCACAGGTCGTCCACCAGCCGGTCGTAGAAGTCCAGGCCCTTCTCGGAACGCACCCGCGGCCAGGACACCGAGAAGCGGTAGGCGTTCACTCCGAGGCCGGCCAGCAGGGCCACGTCCTCGCGGTGGCGGTGGTAGTGGTCGCAGGCCACCGCCGCCGTCGAGCCGTCCTTCACCCGGCCCGGCTCGGCCGTGAAGGCGTCCCACACGGACGGCTCGCGCTCGTCCGCCGCACCTTCGATCTGGTGCGCCGAGGTGGACACGCCCCAGAGGAAGCCGGCCGGGAAGCGGGGGATCGGATTGCCTGCGTCAGTCGCCATGCGCGGATCATCCGTACCGCCGGTAACGGAAGTCAACAGGCCGCCGCGGAAGACCTGTCAGGCGCCTTCCTTCAGCACCCGTGAGATCAGCTTCCGCTGTTCGTCGGTCAGCCGCGGGTCGGCCGCGTACACCGTCTTCCCGTCCACGGTGATCTGGTAGCCGAACCCGTCCGGGACCCCGATCGGCGGCGTGCTCCGGCCGGCGGCGACCGCCTGCTCGGCCAGTGCGTGCCATTCGGGGGCATCGGGGCGGCCGGAGGTGTCCACCTCGGCATACCGCTCGATGCCCGCGAACCCGCCCGTGCGCCTCACCTGAATACGCATGGCACCTGTCTAGTACGGAACTACAGGGTCCGCACCCCGACCTGCTCCCAGGCCTTCGACACGGCGTCCAGCTCCTCCCCGTCGCCGAACCGCTCCCGCGCGGCCTTGACGGTGAGCGTGGCGAAGTCGGCGAACATCGCCTGCTGCTTCAGCTCGCCGCCGGTCAGCACGTCGTACCAGATCAGCCCCGCGCGCTCCCAGGCGTGTCCGCCGAGGGCCGTGGCCGCCAGGTAGAAGGCGTGGTTCGGGATGCCCGAGTTGATGTGGACACCGCCGTTGTCGCGGCCGGTGCGCACGTAGTCGTCCATCGTGGCCGGCTGCGGGTCCTTGCCCAGGACGTCGTCGTCGTACGCCGTGCCCGGCTCCTTCATGGAGCGCAGTGCCTTGCCCGTCACCCGCGGGGCGAGCAGGCCCGCGCCGATCAGCCAGTCGGCCTCGGCGGCGGTCTGGCCGAGCGTGTACTGCTTGATGAGCGAGCCGAAGACGTCCGACACGGACTCGTTCAGCGCGCCGGGCTGGCCGAAGTAGGTGAGGTTGGCCGTGTACTGCGTGACACCGTGGACCAGCTCGTGGCCGATGACGTCGATCGGGATGGTGAAGTCGAGGAAGATCTCGCCGTCCCCGTCGCCGAAGACCATCTGCTCGCCGTTCCAGAAGGCGTTGTTGTACTCGCGGTCGTAGTGCACGGTCGCGTTCAGCGGCAGGCCGTTGCCGTCGATCGAGTCGCGCTGGTACGCCTTCAGGAGCAGTTCGAAGGTGGCGCCGAGGCCGGCGTAGGCGCGGTTGACGGTGGCGTCCTTGCCGGGCTTGTCGCCCTCGCCGCGGACCTTGTGGCCGGGCAGGTCGGTGCCGTGCCGGGCATCGTGGACGGTGCGCTGCGGCTTGCCGTCGGCGGCTGCGGCGACGGCGGTGGCGCCGATGACCGTGGTGAGGCGGCGCTGGGTGCGCTCGAAGGCGTCGCGCTCCAGGGTCCGGCGGGCGGGTCCGGCGAGCGCCGAGTCCTCGGCCTGGGCGAGCTTGTCGAGGACATGGGGCGGAACGATGGTGCAGAAGACGGGCTCGAAGCCCCCGTGGGTCGTCATGCCCGGCACCCTTGCACTGCGTGACGAGGCTGTCACTAGTCGCCACCATGATTGGTGAAATACGGGGACAAGGACCCTCACGCTCCGTGGCGAAGTGGTATAGCGCACTTTTTGTCCCGTATGGGCGCCCGGTCCCGCATACTGATACGGACCCGCGCACCCCGGAGGGCCTCGGCTAGCATGCTGCGCATCATGCGTTTCGGGCTGCTTCTCCTTAGCTGCCGCGGCGAGGGCCTGTAGTCGAGGCCGACTCCCTCCCCGCGGAGCTTGGTGCTGCGTCGTCGGCCGTCCTTCCGGACACTCTGAGGAGCCCTACGCATCATGGCGAACCGCCAGCAGCCCAGTTCCATGCCGATCCACAAGTACGGCCGCTACGAGCAGGTCGACATCCCGGACCGCACCTGGCCGGACCAGCGCATCACCACCGCCCCCCGCTGGCTCTCCACGGACCTGCGCGACGGCAACCAGGCCCTGATCGACCCCATGTCGCCCGCCCGCAAGCGCGCGATGTTCGACCTGCTGGTCAAGATGGGCTACAAGGAGATCGAGGTCGGCTTCCCGGCCTCCGGCCAGACCGACTTCGACTTCGTACGCTCGATCATCGAAGAGCCCGGGGCCATCCCCGACGACGTCACCATCTCCGTACTGACCCAGGCCCGTGAGGACCTGATCGAGCGCACGGTGGAGTCGCTGAAGGGCGCCAAGCGCGCGACCGTCCACCTCTACAACGCCACCGCCCCCGTCTTCCGCCGGGTCGTCTTCCGGGGCTCCAAGGACGACATCAAGCAGATCGCCGTCGACGGCACGCGGCTGGTCATGGAGTACGCGGAGAAGCTGCTGGGCCCGGAGACCGAGTTCGGCTACCAGTACAGCCCCGAGATCTTCACCGACACCGAGCTGGACTTCGCGCTGGAGGTCTGCGAGGCGGTCATGGACGTCTGGCAGCCCGGCCCGGGCCGCGAGATCATCCTCAACCTGCCCGCCACGGTGGAGCGTTCGACCCCGTCGACCCACGCCGACCGCTTCGAGTGGATGGGCCGCAACCTCTCCCGCCGCGAGCACGTCTGCCTGTCGATCCACCCGCACAACGACCGCGGCACGGCCGTCGCCGCAGCCGAGCTGGCCCTGATGGCCGGTGCCGACCGCGTCGAGGGCTGCCTGTTCGGCCAGGGCGAGCGCACCGGCAACGTCGACCTGGTCACCCTGGGCATGAACCTCTTCTCCCAGGGCGTCGACCCGCAGATCGACTTCTCCGACATCGACGAGATCCGTCGTACGTGGGAGTACTGCAACCAGATGGAGGTCCACCCGCGCCACCCGTACGTGGGCGACCTGGTCTACACGTCCTTCTCCGGCTCCCACCAGGACGCCATCAACAAGGGCTTCGACGCCATGGAGGCCGACGCGAAGGCCAAGGGCGTCACCGTCGACGACATCGAGTGGGCCGTCCCCTATCTGCCGATCGACCCCAAGGACGTCGGCCGCTCCTACGAGGCGGTCATCCGGGTCAACTCGCAGTCCGGCAAGGGCGGTATCGCCTACGTCCTGAAGAACGACCACAAGCTGGAACTGCCCCGCCGGATGCAGATCGAGTTCTCGAAGATCATCCAGGCGAAGACGGACGCCGAGGGCGGCGAGGTCACGCCGAAGGACATCTGGGCGACCTTCCGGGACGAGTACCTGCCCAACCCCGAGAACCCGTGGGGCCGGATCCAGGTCAAGAACAACCAGTCGACGACCGACACCGACGGCGTGGACACGCTGACGGTGGAGGCCACGGTCGACGGCCAGGACACCGTCCTGACCGGCTCCGGCAACGGCCCGATCTCGGCCTTCTTCGACGCGCTCCAGTCCGTCGGCATCGACGTACGCCTGCTGGACTACCAGGAGCACACGATGAGCGAGGGCGCCTCCGCGCAGGCCGCCTCGTACATCGAATGCGCGATCGACGACAAGGTCCTGTGGGGGATCGGAATCGACGCGAACACCACGCGGGCCTCGTTGAAGGCGGTCGTCTCGGCCGTCAACCGCGCGACGCGCTGACCAGCCCTGTAGGCGGTTTGAGGGCTCCGTCCGCCGATGTCCGGCGGACGGAGCCCCGTCGTATACCGGCCAATCCCTGTGACGGTCACGGAAAGGTCTCCTCCGGGGTACTGACTCCTCCTCACAGATGTGGCTAACATCACGCAAGCGCGGCGACGCTGCCGTGCGGCGTGACGGAGGTGCGACGTGCTGCCAGGACGGGGACGAAACGGCCGTGCCGCCAGGTTTTCGAGCATCCTGGGCACCCGTACCGCGTGGACGCCCGCCGGTGACGGGGAGTTCTTCTGCCCCGGCTGCGGCGGCGACCGCAACTACCAGCGGCTGACCGGCCAACGCCGCTTCACCCTGCTCGGCCTGCCGGTGCTGCCGCGCGGCGAGACCGGCCCGGTCGTGGAGTGCGCCGCCTGCCGCCGCCACTTCGGCACGGACGTCCTCGACCACCCGACCACCACCCGCTTCTCCGCGATGCTCCGCGACGCCGTGCACACCGTCGCCCTCGCCGTGCTGGCCGCGGGCGGCGCCGGATCCCGTACGGCGCTGGAGGCCGCGGTGCTCGCCGTGCGCGCGGCCGGCTTCGACGACTGCACGGAGGAACAGCTGGCCGCCCTCGTGGAGGCGCTGGAGGCGGACACCGGCCGGATCACCGGGGAGCCCTGCGGTGCGGGGCTGGCCATAGAGCTGCATGAGGCGCTGGACCCGCTCGCCCCGCACCTCGCCACGGTCGGCCGCGAATCGATCCTGCTCCAGGGGGCGCGCATCGCCCTGGCGGACGGTCCCTACACACCGGCCGAGCGGGACGCGCTCGCGACGGTGGGCGCGGCGCTCACCATCTGCTCGGACGACGTGACCCGGGTGCTGGCGGCGGCGGCCCGGACGCCGTCGTAGGGCAGCGCTCAGAGCAGCCCCGCCGCCGTCAGGTACGTCCCGACCCGCTCCACCTCGGCCTGTGACAACGGCACCTGCGGCTCCGCCGTGGCCGGGCAGTCGATCACGCCCCTCAGGTGCAGCGCGGCCTTGAAGGCGCCGATCGCCGAGGAGCCGGGGCCCATGCGGGCCGGGTCGCCGACGCCGACCAGGCCGAACAGGGCGCACAGCCGTTCCTGTTCGGCACGGGCCTGTTCCCACTCCCCGGCGCGGCACAGGCGGTCCAGGCGGGCGTAGCCGTGCGGGTCGACGTTGCCGAGGCCGGGCACGGTACCGTCCGCGCCGACCGCGAGCGCCGCGTCGACGATCAGCTCGGAGCCGGTCAGCACGCTGAAGCCGGTGATGCCCGGGTGGGCCCTGGCCCCGGTCACGACCTGGCGGAAGGCGGCCAGGTCGCCGCTGGAGTCCTTGAGCGCGGCCAGGACACCGTCGGCGGCCAGCTCCAGGACCACGTCCCCGGGGAGCTTCGTGTGGACGGCGACGGGGATGTCGTAGGCGACCACCGGGACCGGGCTCGCGGCGGCGACCGCGCGGTAGTGGCGGGCGATCTCCGCCGGGTGGGTGCGGGCGTAGAACGGGGCGGTGACGACGACCGCGTCCGCGCCCGCCGCCGTCACCGCCGCGACGTGGTCCACCACCCTGGCCGTCGTCATGTCGATCGCCCCGGCCAGCACCGGGAGTTGCCCGCCCGTGTGGGCCGCGACCGACTCGACCACCAGCCTGCGCTGGGCGTCCGTCAGATACGCCGCCTCCGAGGTCGAGCCGAGTACGAACAGGCCGTGCACCCCGCCGGACACCAGATGGTCGACCAGCCTGAGCAGCGAGGGGACGTCCACCTCGCGGTCCGGTGTCAGGGGCGTGCAGACGGGCGGGATGACACCGGTCAGCGGGGTGAGGGTCATGGGGCCTCCATCGGGTCGCTCCGGAGGACGAGGTCGCGGGTCGACTCGTCCTCCTGGACAGGATGGTGGCAGCGGAAGCGGTGCGCGGGGGCCGACGCGACCGAGAAGTCCGGCATCACCTCCGCGCACGTCGCGTCCGCCTTCCAGCAGCGCGTGCGGAACGGGCAGCCGCTCGGCGGGCGCGTCGCCGACGGGACCGGACCGGCCAGCGGGATCGGCTCGATCGGGTCGAGCAGCCCGGGCGTGGCGGAGAACAGGGCGCGGGTGTACGGGTGCCGGGCCCGGTCGGTGACCAGGGCGGCCGGGGACTCCTCGACGATCCGGCCCAGGTACATGGTGATCACGCGGTCGCTCATGCGCCGGACCGTCTGGATGTCGTGCGAGACGAACACCAGGGCCAGCCCCAGGCGCTCCTTCAGGTCCAGCAGCAGATTGAGGATCTGGGCGCGGACCGACACGTCCAGGGCACTGGTCGGCTCGTCCGCCACGACCAGGTCCGGGTCGAGCGCCAGCGCCCGGGCGATCGCGACGCGCTGCCGCTGCCCGCCCGACAACTGGCCCGGCAGGGCGTCGGCGAGGGCCCGGGGGAGGCCGACCAGGGACATCAACTCCCGGACTCTCTCGTCACGTTGACCGCGAGTGCCCCGGTCGTGCACGTCCAGCGGGTCCCGCAGGATCTGCCGTACGGTCAGGCGGCGGTTCAGGGCCGTCGACGGGTCCTGGAAGATCATGCCGGTGCTGCCGCCGACGGCCCGACGGCGTTCGGCGGGCGGCATCGCCCACAGGTCGCGGCCCCGGAACGACACCGTCCCTCGCATCGGCCGCTCCACCCCGACCAGCACCTTCGCCAGGGTCGACTTCCCGCAGCCCGACTCGCCCACCACGCCGACGGTCTCGCCGGGCGCGATCGCCAGGTCGGCGCCGGTCAGGGCGTACACCCGGTCGCGGGTGAACAGGCCGCCGCTGCGGGCCTTGTGGACGACGTGGGTGTCGGAGAGCTCCACCAGAGCGGGCTGGGCGTTCATGACACCGCCTCGGTCCCGGTCGTCGCCAGCGCTATGGCCGGGTGATGGCAGGCCGCCGTGTGGGCCGCGGTGCCGGCCAGGACCGGAGCCGTCGTACGGCAGACCTCGCTCGCGCGCGGGCAGCGGTCGGCGAACCGGCACCCGGCCGGGAAGTCGGCCGGGGACGGCACGACCCCCTTGATCTGCGTCATCCGCTCCTGCGCCGACTCCAGCGACAGCACGCTGCCGAGCAGACCGCGCGTGTAGTGGTGGGCCGGCGCCTCCACCAGGTCGGCGGTCACGCCCGTCTCCACGATCTGCCCGCCGTACATCACCACCACCCGGTCGGTGACGTCCGCGATCAGCGCCAGGTCGTGCGAGACGAGGATCAGCGCGAAGCCCAGCTCCGCGCGCAGCCGCAGCAGCAGCTCTATGACCTGGGCCTGCACGGTCACGTCGAGGGCGGTCGTCGGCTCGTCGGCGACGATCAGCTTCGGGTCGCGGGACAGGGCCATGGCGATCAGGACACGCTGCCGCTGCCCGCCGGACAGTTCGTGCGGGTAGCTGCGCAGCGTGCGCTCGGGGTCGAGGCCGACCATCGTCAGCAGCTCGGCGGGACTGCGCCGCCCGCCCCGCCGGACGACCTGCTTGAGCTGGGCGCGGATCGTCATCGCCGGGTTCAGCGACGACAGGGCGTCCTGGTAGACCATCGCCATCTCGTGGCCCAGCAGCCTGCGGCGTACGCGCATCGGCTCGGCGAGCAGGTCGCGCCCGCCGAACCGGACCTGGCCGCCGACGCGCGCCCCCTTCGGCTGGAGGCCCATGATCGCGAGCGCGGTCAGCGACTTGCCGCAGCCCGACTCGCCGACCAGGCCCAGGACCTCACCGGGATGCACCTCGAAGCTGATGCCGTCCACGATGTCCACGCCGCCGTGCCGCCGGTCGAAGCCGATGGCCAGGTTCTCCACGGCGAGCACGGGCTGCCCGTCCCGGGGCACATGGCGGGCCCGGGCCCGCAGTCGCCGGGCCGCTTCCGTCAGGCCGGGCAGTTGGACGATCTCCCCGCTGCCGGGCTCCGGCGCCTGGAGCCGGTCGTCCTCGGCAACCTCCACCTCGCGCGCGGCCGGGGCCGCCCACGCGTCGGACACTCCCTCGGACAGGATGTTCAGCGACAGCACCGTGACCAGCATCAGCAGGCCGGGGAACACGGTCGCCCACCAACCGCCGGTCAGCACCATGTTCTTGCCGTCCGCGATGACACTGCCCCACGACGGGTCGGGCGGCCGTACGCCCGCCCCGATGAAGGACAGCGACGCCTCGAAGACGATCGCCTCGGCGACCTGCACCGTGCAGAACACCAGCACGGGCGCGGCGCAGTTGACCGCCACGTGCTTCAGCACGATGTGCGGTGTCCGGGCGCCGATCACCCGTTCCGCCGTCACGTAGTCCTCGCCGTACTGGTCGAGGACGTTCGCGCGGACGACCCTGGCCACGGGGGGCGTGAACAGGAACGCGATCGCGCAGATCAGCACCGTGATGCCACCGCCGAACACCGCGACCAGCACGGCGGCGAGCGCGATGCCCGGGAACGCCATGACGACGTCCAGGCAGCGCATCAGCGTCTCGTCGACCGCCTTGCGCGAGGTGGCCGCGACCGCCCCGAGCAGTGCCCCGGCCACCAGCGCCAGGCCGGTGGCGCCGAGCCCGATCGCGAGCGACCAGCGCGCCCCGTACATCAGCCGGCTGAGGATGTCCCGGCCGAGACTGTCCTGGCCCATCCAGTGCCCGGCTGAGGGATGCCCGGTGCCGTCCACGGGCGGCTGCTGGTCGAGTGGGTCGTGCGGGGCGAGCAGCGGGGCGAGCAGCGCCATCAGCACGACGACCGCCAGGAAGCAGACGGCGGCCTTCGACAGCAACGGCAGCCGGCGCCAGGCGCGCAGCCGCACGCCGGGCCGGGACAGCGCCTCGGTGAGGCTCTTGCGGGTCATCGGACGGGTCATCATGCGGTCGCGTCCCTCAGTCGCGGGTTGACCAGCAGGTAGAGGACGTCGATGACGAGGTTCACGACGACGAACCCGGCCGCCGTGGTCAGGACGACACCCTGGACGACGGCCGGATCGCCGTTCTTCACCGCGTCGATCATCAGCTTGCCCATGCCGGGCAGCGAGAAGATCGTCTCGATGACGACCGCGCCGCCCAGCAGGTAGCCGACGCGCAGCCCGAGCACGGTGAGAGGGTTGATGAGCGCGTTCCGCAGCACGTTCCGCCCCACGACCACGCGCGGCGGCAGCCCGCTGCCGATCGCCGTCCGGACGTAGTCCTTGTCCAGCTCCTCCACCACGGCCGTCCGCACGATCCGGGTCAGCTGCGCCGCCACCGGCAGGGAGAGGGCGAGGGCGGGGAGTGTCATGGTCTTCAGCCAGCCGGTGAAGGAGTCGGCCGGGTTGATGTAACCGCCGGTCGGGAACCAGCCCAGGTCGACCGCCAGATACTGGATCATCAGCAGCGCCAGCCAGAAGCCGGGCGCCGCGACGCCGGTCAGCGACACGACCCGGATGATCTGGTCGGGCAGCCGGTCCCGGTGGATCGCCGCGGTCACGCCGCCCACGAGGGACAGCACGACCGCGACGCCCAGGCCCAGGAAGGTCAGCTGGAGCGTGAGCGGCAGCGCGGTGGTGACCTGGTCGATCACCGGCGCCCGGGTCAGCGCGCTGGTGCCCAGGTCGCCGTGGAGCAGGTCGGCGACGAAGTCGGCGTAGCGCACGGGCAGCGGGTCGAGCAGGCCGTGTTCCTCGCGGAAGTCGTGCAGTTGGTCCGGAGTCGGGTTGGCGCCCTGGAAGAACGCGGACGCCGGGTCGACGTCCGAGAACCGCATCACCAGGAACACGAACAGCACGATGCCGAGCATCAGCGGCACGAGCAGGGCGATGCGGCGCAGCAGGATCCGCAGGACTGCCGTCATGCCGCTAGGCCCACTTGGCCTGGAGGAGGTTGATGCCCGGGTAGGGCTGGGCCCTGATGCCGCTGAGCCGCTTCGGGTCCCAGGCCGTCATCAGCTCGTTGTGGACGACCGGGTAGAGCACGGCCTGTTCGGCGACGACGTCGATGTAGTCCTGGACCATCGCCTTCTTCTTCTCCGGGTCCGGCTCCCGGGTGGCCCGGTCCATGTCCCTGAAGAGCGCCTTGGCGACGGGGTCGCCGGCCCACCGCGTGTACTGCATCCACAGGTTTTCGGGCCCGTAGTTGTAGTGCATGATCAGATCGGCGTCGAGGCCGAACTGGTTGGGGTTGGAGGCGGCGGCGACGACCTGGTAGTCCTGCTTCTGGTCCATCTTCGTGAACACGGCCGTGGTCTCCTGCGGGGACAGGGTGGTCCGTACGCCGATCGCGTCCCAGGACGCCTTGATGGTGGGCAGGCAGTCGACGATCCAGCTCACGTTCACCGCGAGGATGTCGATGCTCAGCTCCTTGACCCCGGCCGCCTTCAGCAGGGCCTTCGCCTTGTCCGGGTCGTGGTCGTACACGGTCTTTGCCCGGCGGTAGGAGGGGTTGCTCTCGTCGAGGAAGGAACTCGACGGCTTGCCGTGCCCCTTGAGCGCCACCTCCACCATCTTCTCGGTGTCGATGGCGTAGTGCAGGGCCTGGCGCACGCGCACGTCGTCGAAGGGCTTGTGCCGGGTGTTGAACATCAGGAACAGGTTGTTCATCCCCGCCCCGCCGGCGACGGTCAGCCCGCCGCTCTCCAACTGCGCGATGTTGGCGTACGGGATGTTGTCCGCGATCTGCGCGCCCGCGCTCGACCCCGAGATCTTCGCGACGCGGGGCGCCGCGTCCACGATCGTCAGCCAGTTCATCTTGCGGAAGGCCGGCTTGCGCGGGCCGTTGTAGTCGTCGAACGCCTCGAAGGTCGTGTTCGACTTCGGGTGGTGCGCGGTCTGCCGGTACGGTCCCGAGCCGATCGCCTTGCCCTTGATGGCGTCGTCCCAGGCGCCGGGCCGGGAGAACACGTGCTTCGGCATGATCTTGGCGAGGGTCAGCCGCGCGAGCCCGTCCGGGAACGGGAACCTGAGCACCAGCTCCACGGTCCGTGGGTCGATCTTCCGGACCTCTTTCAGCCAGCTCGCGAAGAAGCCCTTGGCGAGGGTCTGGGTGCCCGGGTCGAGGATCCGCTCGAAGACGAAGACCACGTCGTCGGCGGTCACCGGCTTGCCGTCGTGGAACCTGGCCCCCTCCCGCAGCGTGAACCTCCAGGACGTACCGCCCGGGTCCTTCGGCACCTCGGTCGCCAGGGCCGCGTACGGCTCGCGGGAGATCGGGTCGGTGTCCAGCAGGCCCTCGTAGATGTGGTGGTTGGCGGCCATGCAGAACGCGGACGCCGTCTGGGTGGGGTCCCAGCTGCCGTCGTTGCCGTAGCCGATCACGGCAGTGAGCGTCCGGTTCGCCCCACTGCCGCCGCCACCGGTGTCGTTGGTGGACTCCGGCCCGGACGAACAGGCCGACAGCGACGCGGAGACGGCGGCGGCCGCGCCCAGGGCGCCGGTGTACTTCAGGAACGTCCGGCGGTGCGCCGCCGGCACGTCGGGGGTCTCGTCGCGCACGGGGTCCTCCAGCGAGAGGTCTGGAAAGGAGAAGGGGGAGGGCGAGCAGCGGAGATACGACGTCCTACGTCCGGCGGTCAGCGCGACCATAGGAGGGGCCGTGGGGCCGGTCAAGAGATCGCACACGAATGGCGTATCCGCCACAGGTGGGACCAATGGCACTGTTCTAGGGGGTGAGTTGACGCCTCATCAGGGCGGGCATGATGAGCGGCGTGACTGAGCTGTGGACCGAGAATGGCGCCGGCGTCCTGAGACTGCCGTCCGGCCGGCTGGTGCGGGGGCGAGGTCTGCGCCACCCCATGGACCCCGGCGAGCCCCGTCCCTCCTACGGTGTCTACCTGCTCGGCCGGCAGCCGCCCGAGGTTCCCTGGGAGGCGTGCTGGATCCGCTGGCCCGACTTCCGCCTCCCGTCGGACCGTGCAGCCGCCCGCGAGGTGCTGGCCGGCGCCTGGGAACGGGCCGCCGGGCAGCGCGTGGAGATCGCCTGCGGCGGAGGACGCGGCCGCACGGGCACGGCCCTGGCCTGCCTCGCGGTCCTGGACGGCGTACCCGCCGAGGAGGCGGTGGCGTACGTGCGCCGGCACTACGACCGGCATGCGGTGGAAACGCCCTGGCAGCGGCGGTACGTACGCCGGTTCGGCGAGGGATGAGCCCTTCCTTCGGCGCGGCGCCTCATACCTTGGTCGCCCCGCCGTAGACCGACGGCCGACAGCCGGGCCGGGTGTCCGCTCGGCACAGTGAACGGCATGGAAGAGACCAAGGGGATCAAGCAGGCGAAAAGCATCAGCCGGGCGCAGTTCCTGGCCGGAGCGGCGGCGGTGGGGGCCGCCGGGGCGCTGGGGCCGGCGGGACAGGTCCGGGCGACGGAGCCCCGGCACGGCAGGGGGCTGCGCCGCCGGGGCGTCGTCTACACGGTCGGCGAGGGCGAGACGCCGGGGACCGCGTGGAACGCACGCCGGATGCGGGCCGATGTCCGGGCCATCCGGGACGACCTGCACGCCGACACCATCGACGTCACGGGCGACGGCGTCGAGCGGCTCACCGCCACCGCCGCCGAGGCCGCCGAACGCGGGCTGCACATCTGGCTGCAGCCGACGCTCGGCGACGCCCCGCAGCGGGACATCCTGGAGCACCTGGCCGAGACCGGCCGGTTCGCGGAACGGCTCCGCCGGCAGGGCGCCGGTGTCGACTTCAGCGTCGGCTGCGAGTTCTGGCTGTTCGTCCCCGGCATCCTGCCGGGCGAGACGGTCCTGGAACGCATCAGGAACCTGCAGAACGGCACGGTCGACTGGCCCCGGGCGCAGCGCCGCCTCGCCGACTTCACGGCGAAGGCCGCGAAGACCGGCCGCTCCGTCTTCCAGGGCAACCTCAGCTACGCCGCCGCCCAGGCCGTCGACGACCCGGACTGGAACCTCTTCGACATCGTCGGCATCGACTACTACTCGTACTTCCCCGAGCGGTCCGGGTACGTCCGGGAGCTGAAGCGGTACCTGCGGTGGGGAAAGCCGCTCGCCATCACCGAGTTCGGCACCTGCGCCTATGTCGGTGCCCCCGAGACCGCCGGCATGGGCTGGGACGTCGTCGACCACGACAAGGAGCCGCCGGAGATCAAGGGCGACCTGGTTCGCAGCGAGCGCGTCCAGGCCGACTACGTGGGCGAACTGCTGGACGTCTTCGAGTCGATGGGCCTGTACGCGGCGATGACCTTCGAGTTCCTCACCGCGGACGCCCCGCACCGCCCGGACGAGCCCCGCCTCGACCTCGACATGGCGACGTACGCCCTCACGAAGGCGATCAAGGACCGCCCGGACGACCCCGCCTCCGGCTGGCGCTGGGAGCCGAAGGAGGCGTTCCACGCGGTGGCCCGCCGGTACGGGGCGGCGGCCCGCCGCGCCGGGCAGGCGGGATAGGGGTGTCCGCAGTGGACGTCCGACGCGGGCCGGATGTGCCGTGTCGGCTCACTGCGGCGCCACATCGTCCCAGTCGCCCAGGTCGTCCAGGTCGTCCAGGAAGCCGAAGCCCGGCGTCTCGACGGCCATGGCCGCCTCGCCGCCGTCAAGAGCCTGCTCGGTCCAGATGACCTTGCCGTCCGGTGGGTAGCGGGTGCCCCAGCGCTGTGCGAACTGGGTCACGAGGAACAGGCCGCGTCCGCCCTCGTCGGTGGTCTTGGCGCGGCGCAGGTGGGGGGAGGTGCTGGAGCCGTCGGCCACCTCGCAGACCAGGGTGCGGTCCTTGAGCAGGCGCACGGTGATGGGCTCCTTGCCGTAGCGGATGGCGTTGGTGACCAGTTCGCTGAGGATCAGCTCGGTGGTGAAGGACAACTCCTCCAGCCCCCAGTCGGCCAGCTGCCGGGCGGCCCGGCTGCGGACGGGGGCCACGGCGGCCGGGTCGGCGGGAATGTCCCACGTGGCGACCCGCTCGGGGGCGAGGACGCGGGTGCGGGCCGTCAGCAGGGCGATGTCGTCGCTGGGACCGGCGGGCATCAGTGCGTCCAGTACCGCCTGGCAGGTGTCCTCCATGGTCCTCTCGCCGGGGCCCGCCAGGGCTCTGCCCAGGAGTTCGAGGCCTTCGCCGATGTCGCGGTGGCGGTCTTCGACGAGTCCGTCGGTGTACAGGGCGAGCCGGCTGCCCTCGGGAAGTTCGAGTCGGGCGGTCTCGAAGGGCTGTCCCCCGAGCCCGAGAGGCAGGCCCGCGGGCACGTCGGGGAACTCCACGGCGCTGCCGGGACGGACCAGGGCGGGGCCCGGATGCCCGGCCCGGGCCATGGTGCAGTGGCCGGAGACCGGGTCGTAGACGGCGTACAGACAGGTCGCTCCCGTGGCCCCCTCGCCGCCGTCCCCGGCCGCCTTGTCCTGGTCCATCCTGGCGACCAGCTCGTCCAGGCGGGTCAGGAGTTCGTCCGGGGCCAGGTCGAGGGCCGAGAAGTTGTGCACCGCGGTGCGCAGCCGGCCCATGGTGGCCGCGGCGTGCAGCCCGTGCCCGACCACGTCGCCGACCACGAGGGCGACCCGGGTGCAGGACAGCGGGATGACGTCGAACCAGTCGCCGCCCACTCCGGCCTGGGCGGGCAGGTACCGGTACGCCACCTCCACGGCGCTCTGCTCGGGCAGGTCGCCGGGCAGCAGGCTGCGCTGCAGGGTGACGGCCATGGAGTGTTCCCGGGTGTACCGGCGGGCGTTGTCGACGCACACCGCGGAACGGGCGGCCAGCTCCTCGGCGAAGGACAGATCCTCCTGACCGAAGAGCTCGGACGGGTCCATGCGCCAGAAATCGATCGCTCCCAGCACCACGCCGCGGGCCCGCAACGGCACCGCGATCAGGGAGCGGATGCCGTAGTCGAGGATCCGCCGGGTGTGGTCCGGGTCCTGGGCCTTCCATCCGGGCGCGGTGCGCAGGTCGGCTTCCAGGACCGCGTGGCCGCTGTGCATGCCCACGGCCATCGGCGTCGAGGGGGCGAACCTGACCAGCTTGCCCACCGGGTAGAGCGGCGGGTCCTCCCGGATGCCGCGGAGGGCCGTGCGGCGCATCTCGCTGCTCGGCCCGGCCGGCTCCTCGCCGCGCAGGACGGGGTCCAGCAGCTCGACGGTGACGAAGTCCGCGAACCTCGGGACCGCCACCTCGGCCAGTTCCTGTGCGGTACGCACCACGTCCAGGGTGGTGCCGATCCGTGACCCGGCGTTGTACAGCAGCTCCAGCCGCTCCCGGGCCTTCTCGGCCCGGCCGGCCAGGCTGTGCAGCTCGGTGGTGTCCCGCAGGGTCGCCACGTTCCCCACCGGGCCGCGACCTCCTGAGCAGTGACCGGCCGCGACGACCCGGTCGGCCCGGACTGAACAGCCCTTGCGCTCGCGTCAGTCCACGGACTGCGTCATCTGTAGCGGAACGTCCTGGGCAGACGCTGCCTCTCGATGGCTGACGCGCGGTCGTTCCACGGGGACGGCTCGGGCCTGGCGAGCGGCTGGGCCGGGAGCGGTACGGCTGCGGCCCGGGTCTGCAACACGGCGATGACGGCGGCCAGTTCTTCGGCGGTGGGCCGGCCGCGCACCACCGTGACAAGGGGCAGGGACATGGTGGGCTCCTTACGGAGGGCCTTCTTCTAGAGGGGGATGTTGCCGTGCTTCCTGCCGGGCTGCGTCTCGCGCTTGGTGCGCAGGGCTCGCAGACCGCGCATGAGGTGCTGCCTGGTCCGGGACGGGGTGATCACGGCGTCCACGCAGCCGTGCTCGCACGCCGAGTCGGAGTCGAGGAAGGTGACTTCGGGCGCGAGCCGTGGTCCGGGCACCGTGATGCGGGCCGTGGGCCAGGCGAGGTTGAGGTCGGCGCCGAGATGCTTGGAACCCATGACGTCGTAGGCGCCGCCGCAGGCCTTGCGGATGATCACGGTGATCAGCGGCACGGTGGCCTCGGCATAGGCGTAGGTCAGTTTGGCGCTGCGCCGGACGACGCCGTTCCACTCCTGGTCGGCGCCGGGGCGGAAGCCGGGGACGTCGACGAACGTCACGACCGGCACATTGAAGGCGTCGCAGGTGCGGATGAAGCGGGCGGCCTTCTCGCAGGCGTCGATGTCCAGACAACCGCCGTGGCGCAGCGGCTGGTTGGCGACCACGCCGACGGGGTGTCCCTCGACGCGGCCGAAGCCGGTGATGATGTTGGGGGCGAAGAGGGGCTGGGTCTCCAGGAACTCGTCGTCGTCCAAGGTGCTTTCGACGACCTGGAGCATGTCGTACGGCTGGCCGGCGGTGTGGGGGACGGCCGAGTCCAGCTGCGGCCGCAGTTCCGTCTCGATGTCGCCCGCACGGCTCTCGGGGTCAACCGGTGGGTCCTCCAGGTTGTTTGACGGCAGGTAGGACAGCAGCGCTCTGACGTACTCGACGGCGTCCCTGTCGTCGTGCGCCATGTGGTGTGCGATGCCGGACACGGTGCTGAGGGTCCTGGCGCCGCCGAGTTCTTCAGGGTCGACGGGCTCTCCGGTCGCGGCCTCCACGGCCTCGGGCCCGGTCACGAACAGGTACGTCGCCTGGTCGCTCGTCACCACGAAGTCGCTGACGGCGGGGGAGTGCACCGCGTGGCCCGCACGCCCCACGACCAGGGCGATCTGGGGGATGACTCCGGAGGCGAGCACGGTGCGGCGGAAGATCTCTCCCCGGACGCCCACGGCACCTCCGCCGGCGTCGGAGCCATGGATGGAGACGAGGGGGCATCCCGTCTTCAGGGCGAAGTCCATCACCTTGGTGATCTTCGTACCGGAGAACCCGTCGAGGGCGGCACCGGAAGCGGTCGCGTCCTGGGAGAAGACGGAGACGGGCCGGCCGTCGACCGTGCCGTAGCCGGTGACGACGCTGTCGGGGCGGCGGTGTGCCACGGCGTCGAGCTCGACGAAGGAGCCTTCGTCGAGCAGCAGTTCGAGCTGCTCGCGGGCGCTGCTGGTTCTGGTGCCCACTGCGGTCATCCGGATCTTCCTGTCCTGGTGAGTGACGCTACGGCCGTCCTTACGCGACGAGGGTAGAGATTGTTGAACAATCCTTCAATAGCTGTACGGGTCGAAGTTGCGTGGTGCCCGCATGGAAGCCCAATGCAGAAAATGACCCCATTCCTCTTGAGGGATCGTTGAACAATCCCTAGGTTGTTCCCACGCCGAGGCCGGCTGGTGCGCAGAGCCGGTTGCTCCCCTCAGTTCCCTCCTCCCGTGAGGTCTCCATGAGAACCACGCCCACCCGTCCCCCCGTCGCCGCCGAGGACGTGACCGGCCGATTCGCCTGGTACCGGTCGTTCGGCCCGCAAGGGCGCCGCGCCTTCAAGGGAGCGTTCGGCGGGTACGCCCTCGACGCCTACGACTTCCAGGTGCTCCCGCTCAGCATGGTGGCGATGGCGGCCTACTTCAGCCTCACCACGGCGCAGACCGGGCTGCTGACCACGGTCACGCTGCTGGTGTCCGCGCTCGGAGGCATCCTGGCGGGCCTGCTGATCGACAGGGTCGGCCGGGTGAGGACGCTCATGATCACGGTGGGCACCTACGCGTTCTTCACCGTGCTGTGCGGCTTCGCCGTCAACTACCCGATGCTGCTGGTGAGCCGGGCTTTCCAGGGGCTGGGATTCGGCGGTGAATGGGCGGCCGGGGCGGTCCTGGTGGCCGAGTACGCCAAGGCCCGCTACCGCGGCAGGGTGCTGGCGTTCATCCAGAGTTCCTGGGCGGTCGGCTGGGGTCTCGCCGTGATCGTGTCGACCGTCGTCATGGACAGCCTCGACCCCGCCATGAGCTGGCGGGTGATGTTCTGGACGGGCGCCCTGCCCGCGCTGCTGCTGGTGTACGTGCGCCGCAACGTCAAGGACGCCCCCGAGGTGACCGAGCGGCTGGCGAGCAAGGAACCGCGGGTCCCGCTGTCGTCGATATTCAAGGGCGACCTCGCCCGCAAGACGCTCTTCGCGACACTGCTCGCCACCGGTGTGCAGGGCGGCTACTACACCATCGCCACCTGGCTGCCCACCTACCTCAAGGTCGAGCGCGGCCTCACCGTCGTCGGCACCGGCGGCTACCTCTTCATGCTCATCACCGGCGCCTTCCTGGGCTACCTCGCCGCCGGCTACATCACCGACGCGCTCGGACGCAAGAAGACCTTCGCCCTCTTCGCGGTGCTCAGCGCCGGCTTGCTGCTGGCCTACATCAACATCCCGCAGGGCGCCAACACCACGCTGCTGTTCCTCGGCTTCCCGCTGGGCTTCTGCGCCTCCGCCATCTTCTCCGGGTTCGGTGCCTACCTGGCCGAGCTCTACCCGGGCGCGGTCCGCGGCACCGGCCAGAGCTTCGCGTACAACGTCGGCCGCGCCCTCGGCGCCTTCTTCCCCACCGCGGTCGGCTTCACCGCGGGCAGCGCGGGCGTCGGCGGCGCCCTGATCTACGGGGTCATCGGCTACGCCATCGCTCTCGTCGCCCTGCTGGGACTGCCGGAGACCCGCGGCACCGAACTCACCTGAGGCGACCCGCCACAGGTGCGCACCGTACGGCGGCGCCCCGGCGCCACGGGTCCCCGGATCCGTTGCCCCGGGGCGCCGCCGCGCACAGGAGAGGCTTCATCCCTTGCATCCGAGAGCCGGCAGGGCCCTCAGAACGAGACCGCGTCCGCGTCACTGGCCCGAACCGGGGGCCTTGCGCCACCTCGCCCGGCCCCAGAACTGGCGGGTACGCCACAAACTCACCGCCGTCGTCCTGATCCCCGGTCTCCTCGCCGGCTTCCTGACGACCGTCGGCCTGTCCCGGACCATCGGCGATGCCGACGACTACGGGCGGTTCGCCGCGCTGGCCCGTCTCCAGCGCCCGGCCCTCGGTCTGGTGCACGCTCTCCAGGACGAGCGTGATGCCACGGCCGCGTTCGTCGCCGAACGGCGCGAGGGCCCGCACGGCGGCCTCGGCGGGCCGCGGGCCGCGGCCGACACCGCCGCTGTCGCCTACCGCCGGGCGGCGGGTGCCCTGGACACCTCCGGTGATCCGCACCTGCGGGCGGCGTTGCGCAGGGTGGCGGAGGAGTTGCGCACGCTCGGCGGGCTGCGTGCGGCAGTGGACGAGGCCGCACTGACCCAGGGGGCGATCGTCACCGGCTACACGGTCATGCTGGGCAGACTGCTGGACCTCGGCCCGGTGATCGCCGAGCACAACGGCGGCGGGGCGTCCGCACAACGGGTGCGGGCCCTCAACGCCCTGTCCGTCGCCGTGGAGAACACCAGCCGGGTCCGGGCGGAACTCAACGCCGTCCTGACCACCGGGACCTTCCTCGTCGGCCAGTTCCCGGACTTCGCCGGCGCGGTCGCCCGCCAGCAGGAGTCCGTGGACGACTTCCTGGCCACGACCAGCCGACCGCAGCGCACTCTGTACGCCGACGCCGTCAAGGGAACCGCGGTCAGCGCCACCCAGGCCATCCAGGAGCGGGCCGCCGAACAGGCGCAGGCGGGCCGGATCAGTATCGAGCCGGCGCGGTGGAACAAGGTCTCCAGTCGCAAGATCGCACTGATGCGCACGGTCGAGTCCCGGATCCTGGACGAACTGATCACCGTCAGCGAGGCCTCGCACGCCTCACGGCGGTGGGCCGCGTGGTGGGGCGCGGCAGGCATGCTGGCCATGCTCCTGGCGACCGGATGGGTGGTCAGCGCGGCGGTTCGCTCGATGACGCGTCCCTTGAAGACCCTGCGCGCCTCCGCGCTCGATGTCGCCCACCACCGTCTGCCCGAGGCCCTGGCACGGCTGCGGCAGGCGGACGCCGATGACCTGGGCGACTTCCGGGCCACGCCCACCGGGGTGGTGTCCGGGGACGAGATCGGCGAGGTCGCCCGGGCCTTCGACGCCGTACAGAACGCGGCCGTACGGCTGGCCACCGACCAGGCCGCGCTCCGCGCGCACATCAACGGGATGTTCGTGCACCTCTCCCGTCGCAACCAGCGTCTGGTGGGCAAGCTCCTCGGCGAGATCGGGGACCTCGAACAGGACGAGGGGGATCCCGAGCGTCTGGGGCGGCTGTTCCGGCTGGACCACCTGGCCACGCAGATGCTGCGGACCGACGAGAGCCTGCTGGTGCTCGCGGGTTCGGACACCGGACGCGGATGGGATCGTCCGATGCCCCTGTCGGAGGTACTGCTCGCCGCGAGCGCCGAGGTGGAGCAGTACGCCCGGATCGTCTGCCGGCCGGCCGTCGAGGCGGACATCGCGGGTGACGCCGTGACCGACCTGGTGCATCTCCTCGCGGAGCTGATGGAGAACGCCACGCACTTCTCCGGCCTCCACTCGGCCGTCACCGTGACGTGCGGTGTCACCGGCGACCGCACCGCCGATCCGGTGATCTCGATCGTGGACGAGGGGGTGGGGATGACCCCCGAGGAGATGGCGGTCACCAACCACCGGCTGGCCTCGGTCAGTGTGTTCGACCCCGAGGCGGGCCAGAGCATGGGCCTCTTCGTCGTCAGCCGTCTCGCGTCCAGACACGGCATCTCGGTCACCCTCGCCCCCTCGCCCGGGCACGGGACGACGGCTCTGGTGCGGTTGCCCCGCCACCTGCTGGCCAGGCTCGAGCATCCTGCGGCCGACGGGCCCGAGTACCCAGGGGCGCAGCACCCCGGGCAGGTTCTCCCGCCGCAGACCTCAGCCGCGGAACCCGCGTTCGGCTCGGCGCAGGACTGGCTGGTCCACCGCCGTTTCTCCGACGGACTGCACGCGGCCGCCGACCATCAACCGCCAGCCGTACCGTTCACCGCGGAAGGAAAACACCAGTGATGCCGAGACGCGCCGCCGGCACGATCGCCGTCCTCTGTTCGGCTCTGCTGCTCACCTCCGCCTGCACAGGTGACCCGGTGGCGAGACCCGGGGCCACCGTGACCCTCGGATTCCTGGCCCCGCTGTCAGGCCCCGCGGCCACCGTGGGTGCCGACACCAGGCGAGGTGCCGAACTGGCGGTGAAGATCGTCAACGACGATGCGGCAGCGATCCCGCTGCCGCTCGGCCCGGGTGAGGGGCTTCCCCGGGCGGACCACGCGAGGATCAGGCTGCTGTCCGCCGACACCGCCGCTTCCGGCACGACCGGTGCCGGGCAGCTGGAGCGGCTCGTGAGGGGACGGGGCGCGGTGGCCGTGGCCGGCGGGTACGAATCGGCGGTCACCCGGTCGGCCGGCGCGCGAGCCGAGGAGCTGAGGATCCCCTTCGTCAACGGCGGATCCTCCGCAGCGTCGCTGACCGAGCGGGGCCTGGACTGGTTCTTCCGCACAGGGCCCTCCGACCTGGGCTACGGCAGGGTCGTGTTCTCGCTGCTCAAGGAGCGCCAGAGCGAAGGCACCGCCGTTCGGCGCATCGCCGTGGTGCACACGGACGACCAGTACGGGGAGGACGGATCGGGCATGATCAAGCGCCTGGCCTCCCAGGTCGACGGCGATGTCGTGGCCGATGTCGAAGTGAGTGCCAGGTCCACCGACCTTTCGGGGGCCGTTGCGGAGGTGCGTGGTTCGGCTCCGGATGTCGTCCTGACACTGCTGTACACGCCGCAGGCGCTCGCACTGAGTGAGGAGGCTCGCGCCGTGTCGTACGAGCCGCCGGCTCTCATGGCCTTCGGCGGGGGCTATGCCGACCCGGCCTTCGTCAGGACGGAGGGAGGCGACGCGGAAGGGATATGCAGTCGATTCGCCTGGTCCGCGGACCTGGCCACGCACAACCCGGCGGCCCGGGCCGTCGCCGACCTCTACCGGAGGACGTATCGCAGCCCCATGAACGACGACGCCGCGCGTGCGTTCACGGCGGTGATGACCCTCGCCCAGGCGGTCGACGAAGCCGCTTCCCCTTCACCGGCGGACATCCGCTCCGCTCTGGTGAACCTCGACGTTCCGGGGCGGGACACGATCATGCCGTGGGACGGCGTGAAGTTCGACGACAACCATCAGAACACCGGGGCCCGGGGCGTCGTGGAGCAGATCCAGAAGGGGCGCTACCGCCTGGTCTACCCCTTTGACGTGGCTCGCGCGCGGCTGCGGTGGCCCATGCCCTAGGGCCTGTCCCTAGACGCCCGGCCGGATCACTCGGCCCGGTCGGCTTCGGCCGTGATGGTCTCGGAGTACGTCCGGACGAGTTCCTGCTCGGCGTCGTTGAGGTAGTCGGCGAGCAGGAGCTCCGCCTTCACGGTGGCGCCGGCCCTGAGGGCGGCGAGGATGTCCCGGTTGCGCGCCAGATAGGACTCGTGGAACTCCCGCAGCGCGCCCATCACATGGAAGCCGAGACGCAGTTCCGCCAGGATGCCGCGCATCAGTTCGTTCAGGCGGACGCTTCCGGCGAGGGCCACCACCGCGTCGTGGAAGTGCGTGTTGGCGGTGCCGACCTTGAGCCAGTCGCCGTCCTCGGCGGCTTGTTCTCCCTCGGCGACGGCGGCTTCGGCATCCGCCAGTTCGTAGGGCGGGTCGCCCAGGTGGCGGACCACCGAGCATTCGATGAGCCGGCGCACCTGATAGATGTCGGTGACGTCCTGGACGGTGAGCCTCCGGACGAAGACCCCGCGGTTGAGCTCGTGGACGAGCAGCTTCTCGTGCGTGAGCAGCCGGAAGGCCTCTCGCAGGGTGTTGCGTGAGACGCCGAGTGCCTTGCCGATGGTGTCCTCGGAGAGCTTGCCGCCCGGCGGGAGGTGACCCTCGGAGATGCGGGTGCGCAGGATGTCGGCGACCCGCTCGGCGGTACTGGACCGCCCCAGCAGGGCGCGATCGCCCACCAGTACGGCCGGATCCAGCTCGGCAACCATCGTCCTCGGTCCTCCTCCGTGAGCTCTGAGAGTCAGTCAATCGAAAACCCGGGGATGGAACAACACGCCTCTTGTCGGATTGTTCAACAATCCTCTAGCCTGGGTTCGTGGACGCGTAAGCCGTCCTTGGTTTCCCCTGTCGAAAGGACCGCTGGTGGCAACCGTTGCTGACCCCGCAGCCCTGAGCCCCGCTCAGGCCCGAGAGCTGTTCCGACGCGGCGAGAGCCGGCCCACTGCCGGATGGTGCGGGGGATTCACCCAGGTCAACCTGATCACGGTGCCCGCCGACTGGGCCTACGACGTCCTGCTGTTCTGTCAGCGCAACCCCAAGCCGTGTCCGGTGCTCGACGTCACGGACCCCGGCTCGTGGTCCACGGCGCTCGCCCCGGACGCCGACCTGCGGACCGATGTGCCGCGCTACCGCGTCTGGGAGCACGGCCGGCTGATCGACGAGCCGGCCGACGTCGTCGGCCACTGGCGCGAGGACCTGGTCACCTTCCTGATCGGATGCAGCTTCACCTTCGAAACCGCCCTGAACGAGGCGGGCGTACCACTGCGCCACGTCGACCAGGGACGCAACGTCGCGATGTACCGGAGTGGCCGTGCGTGCCGGCCCGCGGGGCGGCTCCACGGTCCCATGGTCGTGTCGATGCGGCAGATCCCGGCCGGCCTGGTGGACACGGCGACGCGCGTCAGCGAGCGGATGCCCGCCGTGCACGGCGGGCCGGTGCACGTCGGAGACCCCGCGGACCTGGGCATCGACGACCTCGCCCGCCCCGATTTCGGTGACCCGGTGGAGGCCGAGCCCGGCGACGTCCCGGTCTTCTGGGCGTGCGGTGTCACCCCGCAGGCCGCCCTGATGGCATCGCGGCCGCCCTTCGCCCTCACCCACGCGCCCGGACACATGCTGATCACGGATGCGCGGGACACCGACTACCGCGTCGGATGAAGCGGACTCGGGTGATGACTACGGAACATGTGCGGTCGCGAGGAGAACAGGCACCAGGGATGACGGACGTCGTGATCGATCTCAACGCGGACCTCGCGGAGGGCTACGGACGGTGGGTCCTCACCGACGACGAGGCCATGCTGGAGCTGGTGACCAGCGCCAACGTCGCCTGCGGCTTCCACGCGGGCGACCCCGGCATCATGCGCCGGGTCTGTGACACGGCCGTCGAGCGGGGGGTGCGGATCGGGGCCCAGGTCTCCTACCGGGATCTCGCCGGTTTCGGGCGCCGGGCCATGGACGTTCCCGCCGGTGAACTGGCCGACGAGGTCACCTACCAGATCGGCGCCCTTCAGGTGTTCGCCCGCGCCGCCGGGGCGGACGTCGCCTACGTCAAGCCGCATGGGGCGCTCTACAACCGGGTCGTCTCCGACCCCGAACAGGCCGCCGCCGTCGCGTCGGGCACCAGGCTCGCGGACTCCCGGCTGGCCGTGCTGTGCCTGCCCGGCTCGGCCCTGCACCGAGCGGCCGCCGAAGAAGGGCTGGCCGTGGTCGGCGAAGCCTTCGCGGACCGCGCCTACACCGCGGCGGGCACCCTGGTCCCGCGCGGCACACCCGGCGCCGTGATCAGCGACCCCCTTCAGGTCGCCCGGCAGGCCGTCGCGCTGGCCCGCGACGGCCGCACCACCGCACTCACCGGTGAGCCGGTACGGATCCGGGCGAGGTCGCTGTGCCTGCACGGCGACACCCCCGGAGCGGTCGGCCTGGCGCTCCGGGTCCGCACGGCACTGTTGGACGCGGGAGTCCGGCTGGAGGCGTTCGTATGAGACTGCTGCGGGCCGGGCAGGACTCGCTGCTCATCGATCTGGACGAGCCGGGCGAGGCTCAGGCCTGGCATGCCGAACTGCTGCGCCGCCGCGCCGAGGGCACCCTGACGCCGGTGCGGGAGATCGTGCCGGGGGAGAGGACCGTGCTGTTGTACGGCGTGCACGATCTCCCGGGCCTGGAGGCGGAACTGCGCCACTGGTCCGCTCCTTCCCGGGCGGCGGACAGCGGCGAGCTCGTGGAGATACCCGTCCGGTACGACGGTGCCGACCTCGGCGTGGTCGCCGAGCTGTGGGGCATGAGCGAGGACGAGGTGGTACGTGTGCACAGCGGCGCCGAACACCGGGTGGCGTTCTCCGGGTTCGCCCCCGGATTCGCGTACATGACGGGACTGGGCGAGCCGTACGTCGTGCCGCGCCGGGCGGAGCCGCGCACCTCGGTTCCGGCCGGGTCGGTGGCCCTGGCCGGCCACTACACCGGCATCTACCCCCGGAGTTCGCCGGGCGGATGGCAGCTGATCGGCAGTACCTCGGTGACGCTGTGGGACCTGGACCGGCAGCCGGCCGCCTTGCTCGTGCCGGGCACCCGGGTGCGTTTCGTGCCTGACTCCGAGGGGGCGGCGGCGTGAGTGACGGCAAGGTGGAAGTGGTGCGGGCCGGTGCGCTGACCACCGTCCAGGACCAGGGGCGGTTCGGTCACGCGGCTCTCGGCGTACCCCGCTCGGGCGCCCTGGACCAGCCGGCCCACCGGCTGGCGAACCGGCTGGTGGGCAACCCGGCCGACGCCGCCACCCTGGAGACGACGCTGACCGGCGTGGCGATCCGCGTCACCCGGCCGGTGACCGTGGCCGTCACCGGTGCGCCCGCCCCGGTGTACGTCGACGGCCGGCCGGCGGCCTGGGGCAGCCCCGTCCGCCTGCCGGCCGGCGCGGTGCTCGACGTGGGCGCCGCCACCTTCGGGCTGCGCGGCTATCTCGCCCTGAGCGGAGGCATCGCCGTACCTCCGGTCCTCGGCAGCCGCTCCACCGATCTGCTGTCCGGGCTGGGCCCCGCGCCCCTCAAGGACGGTGACATCCTGCCCCTGGGGGAACCGGCCGGTGCGGGCCCGCCGCCCCACCACCTGGCCCTGTGGGACGGGCCCCCGCGTGAACTGGTGCTTCCCGTGCTGCTCGGCCCGCGCGACGACTGGTTCACCGCCGCCGCCGTGCGCACTCTCGCGGCGGGCCGCTTCTCCGTGTCCCCCCACAGCAACCGCATCGCCCTGCGGCTGGACGGACCCGCGCTGGAACGGGCGGTGGACGGCGAACTTCCCAGCGAAGGCATGGTGCTCGGCGCGGTCCAGGTACCGCCCGACGGCAGGCCGGTGCTCTTCCTCGCCGACTCACCCACCACCGGCGGTTACCCCGTCATCGGCGTCGTCCCCGAGGCCCGGCTGCCCGCCGCGGCCCAGGCCCGGCCGGGCCTGCCCGTTCGCTTCACACCGCTGCGACACCGGCGCCCGGCGGCCGCAGCATGAAGACGTCGACCGGGTCCTGGGATTCGACCGTGAATCCATTGCGTTCGTAGAGGCGCCGGGCCGGGCTCCCCCGCAGGACGTTGAGGCGGACGGCCGTGCCGGTGGCGTCCGTCCCGCTCAGCAGGGTTCGCAGGACCGCCGAGCCGAGGCCCCGGCCCTGGACGGCCGGGGTGAGATAGAAGTGCTCCAGCCAGTGGCCGTCCCCCGACGGGCGCAGGGCCACACTGCCCGCGAAGGTGCCGGCCGCGAGGACGACCGATGTGTGTTCGGGGCGGAAGCCGTCCCGCAGGCGCTGCCGGACCCGGTGTGCGTCGTAGCGGCCCAGCCTTTCCAGGTCCGGGCGCATCACCACCGCCCGTAGTTCCGCGATCGCCTCGACATCGGCCGGCTCCGCGGCCCGCAGCGACCATTCCAGGTCTGTACGCCGGCCCGGCTCGGTCTTCTTTTTCGTCCCCGTACTCGTGTCCACGGCTCGATCATGCCCGAACCCCTTTGTGCTGCCCCGCAGTTGTAGGGCACAGACTCCTCCGGAGTGTAGACGCGGAGCGTCACCGCGAAGATGCGAAGAGTGAAACTCCGCAAGGAAGGGGAGCACGGTGGAGGCACGACACTCGGCGCTCTGCGCCGAAGAAGCGGAGGATGCGGTGAAAGAATTGCGGGCAGAACTCGCCAAGGTCCGGCGGCACGCGGCGGTGCCGCGATGAAGCCCCCGGTCGGCGCGTACGTCGTGGACACCCGCAGCGGCCGCATCGGCATCGTCATGGGGCATGAGGGGCCCTACGTACAGCTGAGGCCGTACGGCGGCGGCAAGGAGTGGGACGCCGACCCCGGTGCCGTCCGGCACGCCACCCCGGCCGAGCGGCTGCGCGCGGCGACGCAGTACGCCAACGCCCGCAGCAGGGGTGAGGTCCCTTGACACCATGACCCTGCGAGAATGGCGCCATGAGTCTGTTCCGCGACGACGGCATCGTGCTGCGCACCCAGAAGCTGGGTGAGGCGGACCGGATCATCACGCTGCTCACCCGCGGTCACGGACGGGTACGGGCGGTGGCCAGGGGCGTGCGCCGGACGAAGTCGAAGTTCGGTGCGCGCCTCGAACCCTTCTCCCACGTCGACGTGCAGTTCTTCGCCAAGGGCAGCGAACTGGTCGGACGCGGGCTGCCGCTGTGCACGCAGAGCGAGACCATCGCGCCCTACGGGGGCGGGATCGTCAGCGACTACGCGCGGTACACCGCCGGGACCGCGATGCTGGAGACCGCCGAGCGGTTCACCGACCACGAGGGGGAGCCGGCCGTGCAGCAGTATCTGCTGCTCGTCGGCGGACTGCGGACCCTCGCCCGCGGGGAGCACGCGCCGCATCTCGTGCTGGACGCGTTCCTGCTCCGCTCCCTCGCCGTCAACGGCTACGCCCCGAGCTTCACCGACTGCGCGAAGTGCGGCATGCCCGGGCCCAACCGGTTCTTCTCGGTCGCCTCGGGCGGTTCCGTCTGCGTGGACTGCCGGGTGCCCGGCAGCGTCGTACCCTCGCCGCAGGCCCTGGAACTCCTCGGCGCGCTGCTTACGGGAGACTGGGAGACCGCGGACGCCTGCGAGGCGCGGTACGTCCGGGAGGGCAGCGGGCTGGTGTCCGCGTATCTGCACTGGCACATGGAGCGCGGGCTGCGCTCCCTGCGCTACGTCGAGAAGTAAGCAAGGCAAGCAAGCACGAGGAGACGAGAAACACATGGCCGTACGCGGGATCCTGGGGCGGCAGCGCCGGGAGTACAGGACGCCGGAGCCGCACCCGTCCGGCGCGCGGCCTCCGAAGCTCGGAGAGCTCGTACCGCAGCATGTGGCGATCGTCATGGACGGCAACGGGCGGTGGGCGAAGGAGCGGGGCCTGCCGCGCACCGAGGGCCACAAGGTCGGCGCCGAGCGGGTGCTCGACGTGCTCCAGGGCGCCATCGAGATGGGCGTGGGCGCCATCTCCCTGTACGCCTTCTCCACCGAGAACTGGAAGCGGTCGCCGGACGAGGTGCGCTTCCTGATGAACTTCAACCGGGACTTCATCCGCAAGACCCGCGATCAACTCGACGAGCTGGGCATCCGGGTGCGCTGGGTGGGCCGTATGCCCAAGCTGTGGCGCTCGGTCGCCAAGGAGCTCCAGATCGCCCAGGAGCAGACCAAGGGCAACGACAAGCTCACGCTGTACTTCTGCATGAACTACGGCGGGCGCGCCGAGATCGCCGACGCGGCGCAGGCGCTCGCGGCCGATGTGAAGGCCGGGAAGCTCGATCCGTCGAAGGTCAACGAGAAGACCTTCGCGAAGTACATGTACTACCCGGACATGCCGGACGTGGACCTGTTCCTGCGCCCGAGCGGTGAGCAGCGCACCTCCAACTACCTGCTCTGGCAGAGCGCGTACGCCGAGATGGTCTTCCAGGACGTGCTCTGGCCGGACTTCGACCGCCGCGACCTGTGGCGGGCCTGCCTGGAGTTCGCCTCCCGGGACCGCCGCTTCGGCGGGGCCATCCCGAACGAGGAACTGCTGGCCATGGAGGGCAAGCAGCAGTAGGTCTCACCGGCCTCGCCCGGCCCGGCAGCCCCTCGAGCGGCGGCCGGGCCGCCCTGGTCCGCTACTTCGCCGCTGCCGCGCAGTCGGCGCACGTGCCGAAGATCTCCACCGTGTGGGCCACGTTCACGAAGCCGTGCTCGGCGGCGATGGCCTCCGCCCACTTCTCCACGGCCGGGCCCTCGACCTCGACGGCCTTGCCGCAGCCGCGGCACACCAGGTGGTGGTGATGGTCGTCGGTGGAGCAGCGGCGGTAGACGGACTCGCCGTCGGCGGTGCGCAGGACGTCGACCTCGCCGGCGTCGGCGAGGGACTGCAGGGTGCGGTAGACCGTGGTGAGCCCGACCGAGTCGCCCTTGTGCTTGAGCATGTCGTGCAGTTCCTGCGCGCTGCGGAACTCGTCGACCTCGTCCAGGGCCGCCGCCACGGCGGCGCGCTGCCTGGTGGCGCGGCCCTTCACGGACGGTCCAGCGGTCGTCACCGTTGCCTCCTCACGTCTGCCTTGCCCGGGCCATTGTGCCAGCCCGGGGCGGGGGCGGTCAGACGCCGACTTCGTCGGATGCCTCCCGGGTGGCCGGAATCGCGCACTCGGCAGGGTCGTGGGCCGGATCCGCGGCGCTCCGGGCGCGGGCGCGGCGCCGGGCCAGCGGGGCCGCCAGCGCCGTCAGCACGACGAAGGCGCCGATGGTCAGCAGCACGATCGTCGCACCGGGCGGGACGTCCTGGTAGTACGACGTGACGGTGCCGCCGATCGTCACGCTCACGCCGATGACGACGGCGATCACGAAGGTCGCGGCGAAGCTGCGGCCGATCTGCTGGGCGGCCGCGACGGGCACCACCATCAGCGCGCTGACCAGGAGCAGGCCGACCACGCGCATCGCCACCGTCACCGTGACGGCCGCGGTGATCGCCGTCAGCAGGTTCAGGGCCCGCACCGGCAGGCCCGTCACCCGGGCGAACTCCTCGTCCTGGCTGACCGCGAACAGCTGCCGGCGCAGACCGAGGGTGACCAGGACGACGAAGGCGGCCAGCACGCAGATCGCCGTGACGTCCGACTCGGACACCGTCGACAGGGAGCCGAAGAGGTACGACGTCAGATTGGCGTTGGAGCCCGTCGGTGTGAGGTTGATGAACATCACACCGCCGGCCATGCCGCCGTAGAAGAGCATCGCGAGGGCGATGTCGCCGCGGGTCCGGCCGTACCAGCGGATCAGCTCCATGAGGACCGCGCCGATGACGGAGACGAGGGTCGCCATCCACACCGGGGACCAGGTCAGCAGGAAGCCGAGACCGACGCCGGTCATCGCCACGTGCCCGATGCCGTCGCCCATCAGGGCCTGGCGGCGCTGGACCAGGTAGATCCCCACGGCGGGCGCCGTGATGCCGACCAGGACGGCGGCGAGCAGCGCCCGCTGCATGAAGGCGTAGTCGAGGAAGTCCATCAGCTCAGCAGTCCCGTGCGGATCGGTTCGGCGCCCGCGGGTGCGTGCGGGTGTACGTGGTCGTGGCCGGGCAGGGCGTGCTGCCCGACCGCCTTCGGGGGCGGTCCGTCGTGCACGACGCAGCCGTCGCGCAGGACGACCGCCCGGTCGATGAGGGGTTCCAGGGGGCCCAGTTCGTGCAGCACCAGCAGCACGGTCGTGCCCTGCGAGACCTGCTCGCGCAGGGTGTGCGCGAGCACTTCCTGGCTGGCCAGGTCGACCCCGGCCATCGGCTCGTCCATGATCAGCAGTTCCGGCTCGGAGGCCAGCGCGCGGGCGATCAGGACCCGCTGGTGCTGGCCGCCGGAGAGCGCGTTGACGGAGTCCTTGGCCCGGTCGGCCATGCCGACGAGCTCCAGGGCCTGCCGTACGGCCGTGTGGTCCGCCTTGCGCAGCACGCCGAAGCGGGCCCGGGACAGGCGGCCCGAGGAGACCACCTCGGTCACCGTGGCGGGCACGCCGCCGGCGGCCGTGGTGCGCTGCGGGACATAGCCCACGCGGTGCCAGTCGCGGAACCGCCTGCGGTCCGTGCCGAACAGTTCGATCTGGCCGGCACCGGTCTGCACCTGGCCGATGATGCTGCGCACGGCCGTGGACTTGCCGGAGCCGTTCGCGCCGAGCAGCGCGACGACCTCACCGTGGTGCACGGTGAGGTCGATGCCGCGCAGGACGGGGCGCGAGCCCAGGTCGGCGCGGACGCCGCGCAGGGATACGACGGGCTCGGTCATGCCGTCCTCCGATGGGTCGATCACTTCGCTCCCAGGGCTGCCTGAAGGGCCTTGAGGTTGGCTTCCATCACCTGGAAGTAGTCGTCACCGCGGGACTTGTCGGTGATGCCCTCGAGCGGGTCGAGGACGTCCGTCTTGAGCTTCGCGTCCCGGGCCAGGGTCCTGGCGGTCTTGTCGGAGACCAGTGTCTCGTAGAAGACGGTGGTGACGCCGTCGGCCCTGGCCTCCTGCTGGAGTTCCCTGACCCGGGCGGCGCTGGGCTCGCTCTCGGGGTCGAGGCCGGAGATGGCCTCCTGGGTGAGGCCGTAGCGCTCGGCGAGGTAGCCGAAGGCGGCGTGGTTGGTGAAGAAGACCTTGGTCTTCGTGTCCTTCAGGCCGTTCTCGAACGTGCTGTTGAGGCCGTTCAGCTTCTGGACCAGGGCCGCGGTGTTCTTCTTGTAGTCGGCCGCGTGGTCCGGGTCGGCCTTCTCGAAGGCCTTGCCGACGCCCTGGGCGACCTCGGCGTACTTCACCGGGTCCAGCCAGATGTGGGGGTCGCGGGCGTGCTCTTCCTCCTCGGAGTGCCCCTCCTCGCCCTCGTGGGCGTGCTCGGTGCCGCCGTGGTCCTCCAGGGTGGTCAGGGCGGCCGCGTCGATCTTCGTCTTGATGCCGGTCTGCGAGACCGCCTCGTCGACGGCGGGCTGGAGGCCCTTGAGGTAGAGCGCCGCGTCGGCCTCTTCGAGCTGTGCCCGCTGCCTGGTGCTGATCTCCAGGTCGTGCGGCTCCTGGCCGGGCTCGGTCAGGCTGGTGACGTTCGCGTGGTCGCCGCCGATCTGCTCGGCGAGGAACGCCATGGGGTAGAACGACGCGACGACGTCGAACTTGTCCGTGTTGCCCGAGGCCGCGCTGTCGCTGGAGCAGGCGGAGAGGGCACCGAGGCCGAGAGCGGTGGCCGCGCTGACCGCGGTGGCGGATATGAGGCGTCGTCGTACGTTCATGACACTCATTTTCATCAAATATGGAAACCGTTGTCAACAAACCAGCTGAGCGGGTTCCGGGGACGGGGTCTGGCGGTCGCGGGAGGGGGAGCGATTTGATTGAGGGGGCGCCCCCGCCGGTAACCTGAGTCATTCGCTGGAAGCAACTCGCTTCGTCGCCCGTCGTCGTAATGAAGAGAGCACCGTGGCCGCCGACAAGATCGACACCATCGTCAGCCTGAGCAAGCGCCGTGGCTTCGTATTCCCCTGTAGTGAGATCTACGGCGGTCAGCGCGCCGCTTGGGACTACGGCCCCCTGGGTGTCGAGCTCAAGGAGAACCTCAAGCGCCAGTGGTGGCGCTACATGGTGACGTCGCGCGAGGACGTCGTCGGTATCGACTCGTCCGTGATCCTGGCCCCCGAGGTCTGGGTCGCCTCCGGCCACGTCGCCACCTTCACGGACCCGCTGACCGAGTGCACCTCCTGCCACAAGCGGTTCCGCGCGGACCACCTGGAGGAGGCCTACGAGGCCAAGCACAACCGCCCGCCGGAGAACGGCCTGGCCGACGTCAACTGCCCCAACTGCGGCAACAAGGGCCAGTTCACGGAGCCCAAGCAGTTCTCGGGCCTGCTGTCCACGCACCTCGGCCCGACGCAGGACTCCGGCTCCATCGCCTACCTGCGGCCCGAGACCGCCCAGGGCATCTTCACCAACTTCTCCCAGGTGCAGACCACCTCCCGCCGCAAGCCGCCGTTCGGCATCGCCCAGATGGGCAAGTCCTTCCGCAACGAGATCACGCCCGGCAACTTCATCTTCCGCACCCGCGAGTTCGAGCAGATGGAGATGGAGTTCTTCGTCAAGCCGGGCGAGGACGAGAAGTGGCAGGAGTACTGGATGGAGCAGCGCTGGAACTGGTACACCGGTCTCGGCCTGCGTGAAGAGAACATGCGCTGGTACGAGCACCCCAAGGAGAAGCTCTCCCACTACTCCAAGCGCACCGCCGACATCGAGTACCGCTTCAACTTCGGCGGCAGCGAGTGGGGCGAGCTGGAGGGCGTCGCCAACCGCACGGACTACGACCTCGGCGCCCACTCCAAGGCCTCCGGCCAGGACCTCACCTACTTCGACCAGGAGGCCGGCGAGCGCTGGACCCCGTACGTCATCGAGCCCGCGGCCGGTGTCGGCCGCGCGATGCTGGCGTTCCTCCTGGACGCCTACATCGAGGACGAGGCGCCCAACGCCAAGGGCAAGATGGAGAAGCGCACGGTGCTGCGCCTCGACCCGCGCCTGTCCCCGGTGAAGGTCGCGGTGCTCCCGCTGTCCCGGAACCCGGAGCTCTCCCCGAAGGCCAAGGGCCTCGCCCAGGCGCTGCGCCAGCACTGGAACATCGAGTTCGACGACGCCGGCGCGATCGGCCGCCGCTACCGCCGCCAGGACGAGATCGGTACGCCGTTCTGCGTGACCGTCGACTTCGACACCCTGGAGGACAACGCGGTCACCGTGCGCGAGCGCGACTCCATGAAGCAGGAGCGCGTCTCCCTCGACCAGATCGAGGGCTACCTGGCGGCCCGCCTGGTCGGCTGCTGATCGCCTCTTCTGCGCACGCCGGTGCCGGGTTCCTCCGCGGAGGGGCCCGGCACCGGCGTTTTCACGCCTTTCGTCGTCGTCGCCACGCCGGGCACTGGGTGACAGCTGACAGATATTGAAATCTGTCAGCTGTCATGCCACAGTGGATGGCATGACGATGCGAACCCGACCCCTCGGAACCACCGGCCCCCAGGTCTCCGCCCTCGGCCTCGGCTGCATGGGCATGTCCGCGCTGTACGGCGAGGCGGACCGGGCCGAGTCCGTCGCGACCATCCACGCGGCGCTCGAAGCGGGCGTCACCCTGCTCGACACCGGCGATTTCTACGGCATGGGCCACAACGAGATGCTGATCGGCGAGGCCCTGCGCACGGCCCCCGCCGCCCGGCGTGAACAGGCCCTGGTCAGTGTGAAGTTCGGCGCCCTGCGCGGCCCGGACGGCGGCTGGTCCGGCTACGACGGCCGGCCCGCCGCCGTGCGGAACTTCGCCGCGTACTCCCTCCAGCGGCTCGGCGTCGACCACATCGACGTCTACCGCATCGCCCGCCTCGACCCCGACGTGCCGATCGAGGAGACGGTCGGCGCGATCGCGGAACTGGTCGAGAAGGGATACGTGCGGCACATCGGCCTCAGCGAGGTCGGCGCCGAGACGATCCGGCGGGCCGCCGCCACCGCGCCGATCTCCGACCTCCAGATCGAGTACTCGCTCATCTCGCGCGGCATCGAGGACGAGATCCTCCCCACCACGCGCGAGCTGGGCATCGGCATCACGGCGTACGGCGTGCTCTCCCGGGGTCTGATCTCCGGGCACTTCACCGCCGACCGGCAGCTCGGCGCCGGCGACTTCCGGGCGATGTCGCCGCGCTTCCAGGGGGACAACCTCCGGCACAACCTGAACCTCGTCGAGGCGCTGCGGAAGATCGCCGAGCAGAAGGGCGTCAGCGTCGCGCAGATCGCCATCGCCTGGGTGCTCGCCCGCGGCGAGGACATCGTGCCCCTGGTCGGCGCCCGCCGCCGCGACCGGCTCACGGAGGCCCTGGGCGCGCTGGACGTCTCGCTGGAGGCGGCCGACCTGGCCGCGATCGAGGAGGCCGTACCGCCCGGCGCCGCCGCCGGCGACCGCTACCCGGCGGCCCAGATGGCACACCTCGAGAGCTGAACCGGGCTCCGGGTACGGTCAGGGGCATGGCACCGACCAGCGAGATCCTGACCGCCGAGCGCATCCTCGAGGCGACCGAGGAGGTGCTGCGCCGGCACGGCCCGGCCAAGGCCACCGTGGTGGACGTGGCCCGCGCGCTCGGCGTCAGCCACGGCAGCGTCTACCGCCACTTCCGCACCAAGGCGGCGCTGCGCGAGGCCGTCACCAAGCGCTGGCTGGACCGCACGTCCGGGGAACTGGCCGGGATCGTCGCCGCTGACCGCGACCCGGAGGCCCGGCTGCGGGACTGGCTCGCCACGCTGTTCGCCGCGAAGCGCCGCAAGGCGGGCGAGGATCCGGAGCTGTTCGCCACGTACATGGTCCTCACCGGCGAGAACGGCACGGTGGTGCGCGAGCACATCGCCGACCTGACCGGCCAGCTGACCCGGATCGTCGAGGCGGGCGTCGAGTCCGGCGCCTTCGCCGCCGGCGCCGGCCCCGGGACGACCGCCCTGGCCCTCTTCCACGCCACGGGGCGCTTCCACGACCCCTGCTACGCCCGGGAGTGGGAAGAGCCCGGCATCGAGGCGGACTTCACGGCGGTCATGGACCTGCTGGTCCGGGCGCTGCGGGCCTGAGAGGACCGCCGTGCCGAGTGCGCCCCGGCAGGGAGAGGCACAGGATGGGAAGGGGTGGGTCGCCGCGCGGGGGCGCTGAGAAGGGGATGGCGATCGTGGATCTCATACTGCGTCCGGGCACCGCGGACGATGCCGCGGAGTGCGGCAGGATCTGCTACGAGGCCTTCGCCGGCATCGCCGGGGAGCACGCGTTCCCACCTGACATCCCGAGCCCCGACGTGGGTGTGGCGGTGATCGAGGGAGCCCTGACGCACCCCGGTTTCTACAGTGTCGTCGCCGAGCTCGACGGGCGGATCGTGGGCAGCAACTTCCTCGACGAACGCTCGGCCGTCGTCGGGGTCGGGCCCGTCACCGTCGACCCCGCCGTGCAGAACGCGGGTGTGGGCCGCGGTCTGATGCGGGACGTGATGGAGCGCGCCGACGAGCGCGGGGCGCCGGGCATCCGGCTCCTGCAGAGCGGCTACCACAACAGGTCGTTCTCGCTGTACGTCAGCCTGGGCTTCGTCCACCGGGCCACGGTGGCCTGTGTGCAGGGCCCGCCGATCGGGCGGGCGCTGCCCGGCTACGTCGTGCGGGAGGCCACGGACGCGGACCTCGGCGCCTGCGACGACGTGTGCCGGCAGGTCCACGGCGTCGACCGGGGCGGCGAGGTCGCCGACGGGCTCGAACAGGGCACCGCCCGGGTCGTCGAGCGCGCGGGACGCGTCACCGGGTACGCCACCGACCTGGCCTTCTTCGCGCACGCCGTCGGCGAGACCACCCCGGACCTCCAGGCCCTGATCGCGGCGGCCCCGCAGTTCGCGGGCCCGGGCATCCTGGTCCCCGCGAGCGACAGCGTGCTGCTGAGGTGGTGCCTGTCCAACGGCCTCAAGGTCGTGCAGCTGATGAGCCTGATGACCATCGGCCTCTACAACGAGCCCGACGGGGCGTACCTGCCCTCGATCCTCTACTAGGGCAAGCCCGTCCGGCCGTTCACGCCGCCGTCGGGTCCACCGTCGCCTGGTGGGCCTCCGCCAGGTGCTCCTCGGCCTTCAGCCAGGGCAGGAACTGGGCGCCTCTGCGCCAGCCGCAGGTGTCGCATCTGATGGTGCGCTGCACGCCCGTGCGCCGCACCCGCACGACATGCTCCCGGCCGTGCTGGTCCCAGCGGCTGACCTTGCTGGTGTCGCTCTGCGCCATGACGTCTCCCGCGTCCAGGAATCCGGCGGATCCGGTCCGCTCGCAGCAAGGAGTGTGCTGCAAGACCAACATCAACAGGGTTTTCCCGGACGCGAGTTATCAGGCCGTGAGATACCTCAAGCGACCGTGCGCGGCAGCCGGAGACTCAGCAGGCCGGTCAGCACCACTCCGGCGAGCTGCACCAGCAGCGTCGTGACCAGGGCGTCCCGCATGCCCATCCCCGGGACCAGGGACAGGAACAGCGTGCCCAGGGTCGCCACCCCGAGGGCCAGCGCCGACTGCTGAGTGGTGATCATCACGCCGCTGCCGACACCGGCGCGGGCGGCCGGCACCTCGGAGAGGATGACCCGGTAGATGACGGGGAGTTGCAGCGCCTGCCCCGCGCCCGCGACCGCCGCCCCCGGGAGCAGCTCGACGAAGCCGAGGTGCGGCCAGAAGCGCCAGGCGGCCAGTGCCATCAGCGCCAGGCCCAGGCCCTGGAGCGCGGCGCCCGCCGTCACCACCCGCGTGCCGTACCGGGTGACCAGCCGCGGGCCCAGCAGCGAGAAGACGAAGAACACCACCGCCAGCGGCGCGAGCGCCAGGCCCGCGGCGACCGGGTCGAGGCCGGCGCCCTGCTGCAACGCCACCGCGATCACGAACATGAAGCCGCTGAAGCCGATCGAGAACGGCAGCACCAGCAGCAGCCCGCGGCGCAGGGAGACGAGCGCGAACAGACTCGGCGGCACCAGCGGCGTCCGGCCCTCGCGGTCGGCCCGCCGCTCCACCAGGAAGAACGCCGCCGCCGCGAACGGGAAAGCCACCAGCGACAGCCAGGTCCACAGCGGCCAGCCCGCCGCCCGGCCCTCGGTGAGCGGGACGAGCAGCGTGAGGAGCGAGGCCGCCAGCAGGACCGTGCCCGGGACGTCGACCGGCTCCGGGCGCGTGGAGCGGGTCTCGGGGACCGCGCGGGCGGCCAGGACCAGCCCGGCGAGGACGACCGGCACGTTGACGAGGAACACCGACCGCCAGCCGGTCCCCGCGATGTCGGCGGCCACCAGGACCCCGCCGAGGATCTGCCCGGCCACCATGGACAGCCCGGCGGTGGCGCCGTACAGGCCCATGGCCTTCGCCCGCCGGGGGCCGGTCGTGGTCGCCTGGATGGTGGCCAGCACCTGCGGCAGCATCGCGGCGGCCGACGCGCCCTGTGCGACCCGGGCCGCGACCAGCGACCAGGCGCCGGGCGCCAGTCCGCACGCCAGCGAGGTCAGCCCGAAGGCGGCCATGCCGACGAGGAACAGCCGCCGCCGGCCGAACAGGTCACCGAGCCGTCCGCCGAGGACCAGCAGGACGGCGTACGACACCCCGTAGCCGGCGACGACAAGTTCGAGGACCGACTCGCTCGCGGCGAGGTCGGCGCCGATGGTGGGCAGGGCGACGTTCACGATGAAGAAGTCGATGAGCGGGAGTGCCGCGGCCAGCAGCACCGTGAACAGTCCGAGCCCGCCGAGCACGGGAGCCGGGGCGGCGGGGGAGCGGACGGGACGTGAAGTGAGGGATTCCGTGGTCACGTCATCAGCCTGCGGCGGCGCCCAGACTGGTACCAGAGTGTCCTTATCCTGGTAGTGACACCACCTGGAAACAGGGTCCGGGAGGCGGCAGGCTGAAGGGTATGACGACCATGGCCCAGGAGACAGCGGCCCACCCGCCCGAGGCGTCCGGCGACGCGGACGTCCGGCGGCACGAACTGGCGGCGTTCCTGCGCAGCCGCCGGGAGCGGATCGCCCCCGAGCAGGTCGGCCTGCCCCGCGGCCGCCGGCGCCGTACGCCCGGGCTGCGCCGCGAGGAGGTCGCCCAGCTCTCCGCGGTGGGCGTCACCTGGTACACGTGGCTGGAGCAGGCCCGGGACATCCAGGTCTCCGTCCAGGTCCTCGACGCGCTGGCCCGCGCGCTGCTGCTCGACCCCAGCGAGCGCGCCCACCTCTTCCGGCTGGCCGGGGCCGCCGACCCGACGCCGGCGACCACGTGCCCGTCGGTCACGCCGGCGATGCGGGCGCTGCTGGAGCAGGTCGAGCCGTTCCCGGCGTGCCTGCAGAACAGCCGGTACGACATCCTCGCCCACAACCGCACGTACGGGCTGCTGCTGTGCGACCTGGACGCGGTGCCGCCCGAGGACCGCAACTGCATGGTCCTGTCCTACACGCACGCCGAGTGGCAGTCGTCGATCGTGCACCTGGAGGAGACGCAGCGGCTGATGGCCGCGCGCTTCCGGGCCGCGATGGCCGGCCATCTCGCCGAGCCCGCCTGGACGATGCTCCTGAAGCGCCTGCGCACGGAGTCTCCCGCCTTCCGCGCGGCCTGGGACCGCCATGAGGTCGTCGCCCACCGCACCAAGCGCAAGGAGTTCCTCAACCGCCACGTCGGCCGCATCACCGTCGACCACGCGGACTTCTGGCTGACGCCGGGGACGGGCCCGCGGATCGTCACGTACGTCCCGGCGGACCAGGACTCGCGAGAGCGCCTGGAGAGGCTGCAAGCCATAGCGCTGAGCAGAGAGACCGACCGCCAGGGGCGCGGGGAACTGCGCGCCCGGCCCCAACTCACCCGCGGCTAGGCACGCTCCGCAGCTGCCACCACATCCCGCACCTCCGCCGCCTCCAGCCTCTCGGCCGTCCGCTCGGCGGTCCCCCGAGCCCACCGCCCACTGCTCACGGCCCCCAGCACCAGCACCGCGAACCCGCACGCCGCGATGATCCACCAGCCCGGCCGCGCGGCCGGCACGAACATCTCGCGGTACGGGGACGCACCCACGCCGGAGGCGAGCACCGCGCCCACCACCGCGACGCCGAGCGTCTGGCCGAGCTGACGGCTCGTCGAGGCGACGGCCGCGGCGACGCCCGCCTGGGCGCGCGGCATGCCGGAGACCGCCGTGTTGGTGATCGGCGCGTTGACGAAGCCGAAGCCGATGCCGAACAGGACGTACCCCGCGACGAGGGTGGCGTTCGAGGTCTCGGCCTCGAACGCGGCGAAGAGGATGCCGCTGACCGTCATCGCGCAGCCCGCGATCAGCAGCGGCACACGCGGGCCCCGGCTGCCGACCAGACGGCCGGAGAGCGGGGCGCACAGGAAGGTCGGGGCCGCCATCGGCAGCATCCACAGACCCGCCTCCAGGGCGTTCAGGCCGCGGACGTTCTGCAGGTACAGCGTGGACAGGAACAGGAAGCCGCCGAGTGCGGCGAACGCGCTGATCGCGATGACCGTGGCTCCGCTGAACGGCGCCGAGCGGAAGAAGCGCAGGTCGATCAGCGGCTGCGCGCGGCGCGGTTCGTACCACAGCAGTCCGGTCAGCGCGGCCAGGGCGACAGCGGCCGGCAGGGCCGTGGAGGTGAACGGCGTGCTCGGCGCCTCGATGATCGCGTACGTGAGCGTGCCGAACAGCGCGATCACCAGGAGCTGCCCGACCGGGTCCGGGCGGCGGGCCCTCGGTGCGCGGGACTCGGGGACGAAGCGCAGGGTGAGGAGCAGGGCCACCAGGCCCACCGGCAGGTTGATCCAGAAGATCGAGCGCCAGCCGACCGACTCGACCAGGAGGCCGCCGACCAGCGGGCCGGCGGCCATCGATATACCGACGACCGCGCCCCACACGCCGATCGCCCGGGCCCGCTCGCGCGGGTCGGTGAAGGTGTTGGTGATGATCGACATGGCGACCGGGTTCAGCATCGAGCCGCCCACGGCCTGCACCATCCGGAAGGCGACCAGCGCTTCGAGATTCGGCGCCAGGGAGCACAGCACCGAGCCGAGGGTGAAGACCACCAGGCCCGCCATGAAGACCCGCTTGCGGCCGATCCGGTCGGCCGTGGAGCCCGCGAGCATCAGCAGCGAGGCCAGGACCAGGGTGTAGGCGTCGATCGTCCACTGGAGGCCGGACGTACTCGCGTGCAGATCCTGCTGCATCGACGGCAGGGCCACGTTCAGGACCGTGTTGTCCAGGCTCACGATCAGCAGGCTCATGCAGCAGATCGCGAGCACCAGCATGCGGCGGCGGGGGCTGAGCTCAGGCATGGGCGCCATCGTACGCCGATTTCGATAGTGTGGCTAACTAACGACTTTTGCCATCTCATTGCACGGCACAATGGAGGAATGTCCACGCCCCTGCAGATCGGTCCGCACACCGTCCAGCCCCCCGTCGTCCTGGCCCCCATGGCCGGGATCACCAACGCGCCGTTCCGCACCCTGTGCAGAGAGTTCAGCGGCGGCAAGGGCCTGTTCGTCAGCGAGATGATCACCACCAGGGCGCTGGTCGAGCGCAACGAGAAGACCATGCAGCTCATTCACTTCGACGCGAGTGAGCGCCCCCGGTCCATCCAGCTGTACGGCGTGGACCCGGCGACCGTCGGCAAGGCCGTCCGCATGATCGCGGAAGAGGACCTCGCCGACCACATCGACCTCAACTTCGGCTGCCCGGTGCCGAAGGTGACCCGCAAGGGCGGCGGATCCGCGCTCCCGTACAAGCGGAACCTGCTGCGGGCCATCCTGCGCGAGGCGGTCAGCGGTGCCGGCGACCTGCCGGTCACGATGAAGATGCGCAAGGGCATCGACGACGACCACATCACCTTCCTCGACGCCGGCCGGATCGCCGTCGAGGAGGGCGTCACCGCCATCGCGCTGCACGGCCGCACTGCCGCCCAGCACTACGGCGGCACCGCCGACTGGGACGCCATCGCCCGGCTGAAGGAGCACGTGCCGGAGATCCCCGTGCTCGGCAACGGCGACATCTGGTCGGCCGAGGACGCCCTGCGGATGGTGCGGGAGACCGGCTGCGACGGAGTGGTCGTGGGGCGCGGGTGCCTCGGGCGGCCCTGGCTGTTCGCGGATCTCGTCGCGGCTTTCGAGGGGCGCTCCCAGGACATCGCACGACCCACACTCCGGGAAGTCGCCGACGTCATGGTCCGGCACGCCACGCTGCTCGGCGAGTGGATCGGGGACGAGTCGCGCGGCGTGATCGACTTCCGCAAGCACGTCGCCTGGTACCTCAAGGGCTTCGCGGTCGGCTCCGAGATGCGCAAGCGGCTCGCGATCACCTCGTCGCTCGAAGAGCTGCGGGCCGGCCTCGACGAGCTGGACCTCGACCAGCCCTGGCCCGCCGGCGCCGACGGGCCCCGGGGCCGTACGTCCGGCAACAACCGGGTGGTGCTGCCGGACGGCTGGCTCAAGGACCCGTACGACTGCGCGGGCATCGGCGAGGACGCGGAGCTGGACACCTCCGGCGGCTGATCAGCCCCCCGAGGGGTGCGGTGTGGAGCCGAACGCCGTGAGGAAGCGGTCGCGGAACGCGCTCATCTTCCAGACGGGGGCGTCACGGTCGGGCTTGAGGCCTTCCGTCCAGTTCCAGTCGGCGACCTTGTCGAGGACCTTCGGATCCTTCGCGACGATCGACACCGGCACGTCCCGGCTGGCGCGGTTGCCGCTGACCCGGGCGATGGGCTGGTGGTCGCCGAGGAAGACCAGGACGGTGTCGTCGGTGCCGTAGCGCTCCAGCCACTGGGTGAGGCTGGTGACCGAGTACTGGATGGACTTGCCGTACTCCTGCCGGGACTGGGTGGTGTCGGTGATGATGTCGGCGGCCTTCTTGCCGGACTTCTGGATGGCGTCGAAGACGGAGCCGTCGCCCAGTTCGTCCCAGCCGACCGTCTTCGGGATGGGTGCCCACGGCTGGTGGCTGGAGGTCAGGATGACGAACGACATCAGCGGCTTGTCGCGCTTCTTGCCGTGCACCCGCCGCTGGAACGCCTCCAGCGCGTACTGGTCGGGCATCGTCGACCAGCTGAACTTCGGGCCCTTGTAGCCCAGGTCGAAGGCGTCGTAGAGCTTGTCGAGGCCGTACCACTTCTCCTCCGGCCAGCCCTTCTGCACGCCCGGCATCACACCGACCGTGTCCCAGGCGCCGGTCTTCTGGAAGGCCTTGGTGAGGGTGAGGTGATCCCCCGCGGTGACCGTGCGGTAGCGGCGCTGGTTGTCGATCCACAGGCCGGACATGGTCGTGGAGTGGCCGAGCCAGCTGCTGCCGCCGTAGGTCGCCGAGGTCAGCCAGCCGCTGCGGGCGTGGAAGCCGGCCTTCGCCAGGGCCTCGGTGCTCGTGTCGAGGGTCCGGTCGACGCCGGGGGCCATGATCGGGTCCTCGACGGCGCTGCGGCCGTAGCTCTCGATGAACGTGAAGATCACGTCCTTGCCGCGCAGGTCGGGGAGGAGCTGGCCGGGCGGGGTGTTGCCGAAGGTGTCCGCCTTCGACTGCCGCACGAACGCCGCCTCGTCCCGCAGCGACTCCACCGTCCGCTGCGCGTGCACCCGCAGGGCCCCGGCCCCGCGCTCGGAGGCGATCGGACCGCCGAACAGCGTCAGGCCCAGCGCGGAGCAGGTGACCCAGACCGTGCCGGCGAGCAGGGCGCCCTTGGTCGCCCGGGGCCGGTGGCGGGCCAGCACGTCGCTGAGCCGGATCGTCGCCGCGACCATGACGGCCGCCACGAGCAGGACGAGCACGACCGCGCCGACGGCGGCGGCGGTCGCGACGCCCCCGCCCAGCGTGTCCTCGACGTACGCCTGCGCGTCCGGGAGCAGGTCCCAGTCCAGCGCGGCGTTGAAGCCCCGGCCCAGGTACTCGTTGAACCCCATGTCGAGCAGGTTCACCGTGGTCAGCGCGGTGAGACCGAGCCCGTACAGCACGGCCGCCACCAGCCGGGGCCGGCGGGGCAGCACCAGCATCACGACGGCCCCGACGACCGCCTCCGCCGGGATCCGCGCGAAACGGTCCGGCTCGACGGCGGGGAGGGTGTTGGGCAGGAGCAGGGCCCCGAGCACCAGGACGGCGGCGAGGGCGGTGGTGGTCAGGCGGAGGGCGCGGGCGGCCCGGGGGTGACGGGTGCGCCAGGCGCGGAGGTGAGCGAGCCGGGACCGGAGGGCGGGAGTCTCCACCTCCGCGGTGACGACCTCCGCCCTCTCCTCACGCTCCGTCCCGGACTCGTCCCCCGGGATGTCCGGCTGCGCTGACTGGCGGAAGCGTGTGAAGACAGGCACCCGAAGGTCCTTCCCGTACGAAACCCGGCGAGGTGGCGGACCCGCGTGGGGGTACGGGTCCGCCGCCGTTCCGTACGGGGCGCCCACCAGGTGTGTTCAGCCCACCGGGCCAGCGCTCGGCAAACACCGGGCAAACGGCCGGCCAACCGGCCCGCCGGCCGGCTCTCAGGCGCCGCCGACCGCCGTGAGCAGTGCCAACGGGGCCGACGCCGACCGGGATTCACGGACGCACGCGTGCGGGTACGGCACCGGCTCGGGGTGGGTGTCGCGGCCGTAGCCCGCGAGGACCTCCGGCAGCCGGTGGCCGGTCGCGCTCGCCGCGTCGACCAGGCCGCGGGCGATCGCGCGGGCCTCGTCGTGCAGCCCGTAGCGGGCCAGGCCCAGCGCGATCAGCGCGTTGTCGTGCGGCCAGACCGAGCCGCGGTGGTAGGAGAGCGGGTGGTAGGCGGGCTGGCCGGCGGCCAGGGTGCGCACGCCCCAGCCGGAGAAGAAGTCCGGCTCCAGCAGGCGCCGGCCGACCTGTTCGCCGTACTCCTTGTCCAGCAGGCCCGACCACAGCAGATGCCCGGCGTCGGAGGCGAGCGCGTCGACCTGCTTGCCCCGGCCGTCGAGCGCGAGGGCCGGGAAGGAGTGCTCCGGCATCCAGAAGTCCCGCTGGAAACGGTCGCGCAGATCGCCGGCCGCCTGCTCCAGCAGGTCCGCGTACGTCGTGTCCTGCCACACCGTGCGCGCCAGCCACGCCGTGCGGCGCAGCGCGTCGTACGCGTAGCCCTGGGCGCCCGCGGCCGTCACCGGGCCGTTGGGCCGGGTGCCCTCGGCGGAGCAGATGGCGCCGGGGGAGTCCTTCCAGTTCTGGTTGGCGAGGCCGCCCTGGTCGGCGCGGTAGACGAGATAGCCGCGCGAGGTCAGGCCGCCGTGGTCCAGCATCCAGCCGACCGCCGCCCGGGCGTGCGGCTCCAGACGGCGGGCCGGGCCGGTCTCGCCGGTCTGCTCGGTGTACGCCCCGAGCAGGACGAGGAACAGGGGTGTGGCGTCGACCGAGCCGTAGTAGCGGCGGTAGGGGACCTGGCCGAAGTGCGCCAGTTCGCCGTGCCGCACCTCGTGCACGATCTTCCCGGGCTGGGCGACCTCGCTGGCACCGGCGTCCGTGGCCTGGGTGGCGGCGAGCGCGGGCAGCGTGGCGGCGGCCAGCCGGGGCCGGTAGGGCAGGGCGAACAGCGAGGTCAGCAGGGCGTCCCGGCCCAGCAGGGTCAGGAACCAGGGCGCACCGGCGGCCGGGACGCGCAGTTCCTCGCCGTCCGGGCCCTTCGCCGGGACCTGGAGCGCGGCCAGGTCGGCGAGGCCCCGGGCGCAGGCCGCGGACAGCTCCGGCCAGCCGGCCGGCAGGGCCACGCCCTCCATGAACCGGCCCTCCCGGTCCAGGAGCTGTTCCTTCAGGGCGGCGGGGGAGCGGGGCACGCGCAGGGCGCGCTTGTCTCCGTGCGGGCGGGCCATGACGCGCAGGACCAGCTCGGCCGTGCCGTGCGGTTCCAGGTCCAGGGTCCACACCAGGCGGCGGGCGCCGGTGCCGGTCTCCTCCACGGCGTCCGGCTGGGGCTCGGCCGTCACCGTCGTGACCGACCGCCACTCGCCGCGCCGGTAGCTGAACTCCACGCCGTGCCCGAGGACCTGGCGGGAGCGGACGGCACCCGCTTTCGTGTAGGTGCGGTGGTCGGCGCGCAGCTCGAACTGGTCGGTGAAGTCGGCGTCGGCGGTGACCGCGAGGCGGACCGTCGTCGGCACCGGACGGTTGCTGGTGACCCGCAGCGACTCCACGAACGAGGCGTCCCCGACGGCCTGTTCGCGGAAGAGCGTGTACGCGGGCGGCTCGTCGCGCCCGCCGCGCGGGACGAGGACGCAAGCCGCGGTGTCCCCGTCGGCCACCGGCGTCAGCGTGTCGGGCACGGCCCCGTCGACGGTGAGCTGCCACCGGCTCAGGTGCCGCGCGTCCCGTACGAACATTCCGTCCGGGGCGCTGCCGCCCCGGTAGCCGCTGATGTCGCCGCGGTCGCCGACGGCGGCGAACGTCCCGCCGTGCACGAGCAGATGATGCCGGTCCGTCATCCCCGGTCCCCTCCCTTGATCGCCGTGACGCCGTTCCTGTCGCCTGCGGGCCGGTCGTGCAGCAGGTCGAGCGTGAGCGCGGCGGTCCAGCCGAAGCCGGTGGCGCCGCAGGCCTGTGCGGTGTACGGGTCCACGTACTCCGCGAAGTCGGAGGCGCCCGCGGTGTGCAGGATCCCCCGGCGCAGGGCGTCGGCCCGGCCGCGCTCGCCGTGCAGCCGCAGCCCGCGCTCCAGCAGCCAGCTGGTGTTGAACCAGGCCGGGCCGCGCCAGTAGCGGTGCGGGTCGAAGGCCTCGCCGAGCAGGTCGTAGCTGGGCACCAGCCGGGTCGTGCCGCCGAGCCCGAAGTGCGGGCCGCTCAGGGTGCGCACCAGGGTGGCCGTGAGGTCGCGCGGCAGGGCCGGCAGCAGCAGCGGGACGAGCCCGGAGACACCGCGCTCGGGGATCAGCTCCCCGGCGCGCACGTCCCGGCACAGGAACATCCCGGCCGACGGCTCCCACAGCCGCTCCACCAGGGCGGCGGTGAGCCGCTCGGCGCGGTCCTGCCGGGCCGAGGCCGCCGCGCCCAGCTCGCGGGCGATCCGGGCCAGGGCGTATTCGGAGGCGATGAGCAGGGCGTTGAACGCCGGGTCCTCCACGGCGAAATCACCCGGTCCGTCGGCGTATCCGCGGTCCCGGTAGTCGCCGGCCAGCCGTACGTACCGCCCGTAGTCCAGATCCGTCGGCCGGTCCTCGGGGGAGCCGTGGGCGAGGTCGGCGCGGCGGAAGGAGCGGGCCGGGGCCGGAGCGACCCGGGAGAGCGGGAGGTCCCAGCAGGGGCTGTTGTCCATACCCTGTTCCCAGGGGTGCACGACGGACACCAGTCCGCCTCCGCCCAGGTCGCGCCGGTGCAGCAGATACCGGTGCCAGGCCGCGAGCCGGGGATACGCCCGGGTGAGGAAGCCGCGCGCCCGGGACAGGCCGGGGTCGGCGAGGTGCACCAGCCACGCGGCCAGCGCGTGGACCGGTGGCTGCACGATCCCGGAGGTCTGTACGGTGCGCGGGGCGCCCGCGGCGCGCCCGGCGGTCGAGGAGCGCCAGAAGTCGGGGCTGGGGAAGTACGCGTCGAGCGGGACGGAGGGGTTGAAGACGATGTGCGGGATCCGCCCGTCCGTCCACTGGGCCGCCAGCAGCGTCTCCAGCTCCGTCTGTGCCCGTAACGGCGACAGGTGCCGCAGGCCGATCGCGATGAACGCCGAGTCCCACGACCACTGGTGCGGATACAGACCGCGCGAGGGCACGGTGGACGAGCCCGTCCAGCCGGCCTCCAGCACGGCGGCGGCCCTGACGTGCAGGGGCGCGGCGGCACTGGACGGATCGTATGCAACGGTTCGTCCTGGGGGACGAGGGGCGCGTTGGGCGGTGCTGTCCACTCGGGGCTCTCCGGTAAGACGTCCGGCCGGGCCGGTTAGGCTGCGGCTACCGTGGGGTTACGTCTATTTAACACGCAAAACCCACTATGTAAGGCAAGGTTGAGAAACACAAGGGGGTGTGCATGACCGGACGGCCCGTCAGAACGGGACGAGGTGCCGGCCAGGCGAGCGCCGGCGAACTGCTCGAACTGGTGCGCAGTCGCCGCGCCGTGACCCGGGGTGCGCTCCAGCAGGCGACCGGACTGTCGCGGGCCACCGTCGGGCAGCGGCTGGACCGGCTCTTCCGCGCGGGCTGGCTGCGCGAGGGCGCCGGGGGGCCGGTGGACTCCCCGCTGGGCGGGCGCCCCTCCATCACCCTGGAGTTCGACGACGAGCACGCGGTGGTCCTGGCCGCCGACCTCGACACCCGGCACGCGCGGGCGGCCGTGCTGTCGCTGAGCGGCGAGATCCTCACCGAGCACTCCGGCACCCTCGTCGTCGAGGACGGGCCGGACGCCGTACTGGGCGAACTCGGCCGCTGGTTCGGCGAGCTGCTGGAGAAGACCGGCCGCGGGGCCGAGTCGGTGTGCGGGGTCGGGCTCGCCGTGCCCGGCCCGGTCGACACCGAGACCGGCCGCGTCGTCCAGCCGCCGATGATGCCCGGCTGGGACGGCTACGACATACGGAGCCGGCTGGCCCGGGCGCTCACCGAGCACACGGGCGCCGCCGCCGTGCCGGTCCTGGTGGACAACGACGCCAACCTCATGGCGTACGGCGAACAGCGCACCGGCTATCCCGACTGCTCCGCCTTCGTGCTGGTCAAGGTCTCCACCGGCATCGGCGCCGGGGTCGTGGTGGACGGCACGATCTTCCGGGGCATCGACGGAGGCGCCGGGGACATCGGGCACATCCGGGTGCCGGAGGGCGCCCAGACGCTGTGCCGGTGCGGTTCCTACGGCTGTCTGGCCGCCATCGCGAGCGGCGGCGCGGTGGCGCGGCGGCTGGCGGAGGCCGGGCTGCCGGCGGCCTCCGGCTCGGACGTGCGGGACCTGCTGGCCTCCGGGCATCCCGACGCGGTCGGCCTGGCCCGGGAGGCCGGGCGCCGGGTCGGCGACGTGCTGGCGACCGTGGTGACGCTGCTCAACCCCGGGGTGCTGATGATCGCCGGGGATCTGGCCGGAACCCCCTTCCTCACGGGCGTGCGCGAACTGCTCTACCAGCGGGCGCTGCCCCGCTCCACCGCCCACCTGGACGTCGTGACGGCACGGCTCGGCGAGCGGTCCGGGCTGGTCGGGGCCGGGGCGATGGTCGTGGAGCACCTCTACGCCCCCGAGCGGGTCGAGGAGCGGCTGCGCGCGCTCGGTGTGTGAGGGGGACATTTCGACCCCGAGACGCGTCCGCATGGTGAAATCCCGTCGGCTGTGGCAGCGTGATTCTCGCCACCCTTGATAAGGGTTGCGCTCAGATGAGCGGATCTTGAGCGGCTGCACTTCTCCAAAGGGTGGCACTGAGTGCCACCCTTTGATCGTTCATCGAGCGAAATCAAGCGTGCCGAACGCCGCTCGTATGAGCGCTCAACGGGCTCAAAGGAGGTTCGTGCGTTCAAGAAGTGAAAACATACGGCTGTGATCGCTTGCCGAGCCTTGACTTTCGATCCGCTGGCGGACGAGTGGTTACAGGCGTATGACGCGCGAGTGGACGTACCCAGAAGCCTTTGATCTGGGTATGTTCCTCGCCGTCAGGGCAGCCACCGCGTCCTCGAGGAGTCGAGACCCGTGTCGGAAAACAAAGATCCCCACGTAGCTGAGCACGGTACGAGTGTTGACGGCGTGAAGTTCGTTTACGACTTCACCGAGGGCAACAAGGACCTCAAGGACCTCCTCGGTGGCAAGGGCGCGAACCTCGCCGAGATGACGAACCTGGGCCTTCCGGTGCCGCCCGGCTTCACGATCACCACCGAGGCGTGCAAGGTCTACCTCGAAAGCGGCGAGGAGCCGGCGGCACTGCGTGACGAGGTGAGTGCGCACCTCGACGCGCTGGAGCAGCGCATGGGCAAGAAGCTCGGCCAGGCCGACGACCCGCTGCTGGTGTCGGTGCGCTCGGGCGCCAAGTTCTCCATGCCCGGCATGATGGACACCGTCCTCAACATCGGCCTCTCCGACAAGTCGGTGCAGGGCCTGGCCAAGCAGGCCGGCGACGACCGCTTCGCCTGGGACTCCTACCGCCGCCTCATCCAGATGTTCGGCAAGACCGTCCTCGGCGTCGACGGCGAGCTCTTCGAGGACGCGCTGGAAGCGGCCAAGGCGGCCAAGAAGGTCACGGTCGACACCGAGCTGGAGGCGGCCGACCTCAAGAAGCTCGTCACCAAGTTCAAGAAGATCGTCAAGACCGAGGCCGGCCGGGACTTCCCGCAGGACCCGCGCGAGCAGATGGACCTCGCCATCCACGCGGTCTTCGACTCCTGGAACACCGACCGCGCCAAGCTCTACCGCCGCCAGGAGCGCATCCCGCACGACCTCGGCACGGCCGTCAACGTCTGCTCGATGGTCTTCGGCAACCTCGGCCCCGACTCCGGCACGGGCGTGGCGTTCACCCGCGACCCCGCCTCCGGCCACCAGGGCGTCTACGGCGACTACCTGCAGAACGCGCAGGGCGAGGACGTGGTCGCGGGCATCCGCAACACCGTGCCGCTCGCGGAGCTGGAGCAGATCGACAAGAAGTCGTACGACCAGCTGATGCAGATCATGGAGACGCTGGAGAACCACTACAAGGACCTCTGCGACATCGAGTTCACCATCGAGCGCGGTGTGCTGTGGATGCTCCAGACCCGCGTCGGCAAGCGCACGGCGGGCGCCGCCTTCCGGATCGCGACCCAGCTGGTGGACCAGGGTCTGATCGACGAGGCCGAGGCGCTCACCCGCGTCAACGGCGCCCAGCTCGCCCAGTTGATGTTCCCCCGCTTCGACGAGAGCGCGAAGGTCGAGACGGTCGGCCGGGGCATCGCGGCCTCGCCGGGCGCCGCGGTCGGCAAGGCCGTGTTCGACTCCTACACGGCGGTCAAGTGGTCGCGGTCCGGCGAGAAGGTCATCCTGATCCGCCGCGAGACCAACCCCGACGACCTCGACGGCATGATCGCCGCCGAGGGCATCCTGACCTCGCGCGGCGGCAAGACCTCCCACGCGGCCGTCGTCGCGCGCGGCATGGGCAAGACCTGTGTCTGCGGCGCCGAGGAGCTGGAGGTCGACACCAAGCGCCGCCGGATGACCGTGCCGGGCGGGCACGTCGTCGAGGAGGGCGACGTCGTCTCCATCGACGGCTCCTCGGGCAAGGTGTACCTCGGTGAGGTACCGGTCGTGCCGTCGCCGGTCGTGGAGTACTTCGAGGGCCGGATGCACGCCGGTGCCGAGGACGCCGACGAGCTGGTCGAGGCGGTCCACCGCATCATGGCGTTCGCCGACCGCAAGCGCCGCCTGCGGGTGCGGGCCAACGCGGACAACGCCGAGGACGCGCTGCGCGCCCGCCGCTTCGGCGCCCAGGGCATCGGCCTGTGCCGCACCGAGCACATGTTCCTCGGCGACCGGCGCGAGCTGGTGGAGCGGCTGATCCTGGCCGACACCCAGGCCGAGCGCGAGGAGTCCCTCAAGGAACTGCTGCCGCTGCAGAAGCAGGACTTCGTCCAGCTCTTCGAGTCGATGGACGGCCTCCCGGTCACCGTCCGCCTCCTGGACCCGCCGCTGCACGAGTTCCTGCCCGACATCACCGAGCTGTCGGTCCGCGTGGCCCTGGCGGAGTCCCGCCAGGAGCCGCACGAGAACGAACTGCGCCTCCTCCAGGCGGTCCACCGCCTGCACGAGCAGAACCCGATGCTCGGCCTGCGCGGCGTGCGCCTCGGCCTGGTCATCCCCGGCCTGTTCACCATGCAGGTCCGGGCGATCGCCGAGGCCGCCGCCGAGCGCAAGGCCGCCAAGGGCGACCCGCGCGCCGAGATCATGATCCCGCTCGTCGGCACGGTGCAGGAGCTGGAGATCGTGCGCGAGGAGGCCGACAAGGTCATCGCCGAGGTCGAGGCGGCCTCGGGCACGCAGCTCAAGCTGTCCATCGGCACGATGATCGAGCTGCCGCGCGCCGCCCTGACCGCCGGCCAGATCGCCGAGGCCGCCCAGTTCTTCTCCTTCGGCACGAACGACCTGACCCAGACGGTGTGGGGCTTCTCCCGGGACGACGTGGAGGCCAGCTTCTTCACCGCGTACCTGGAGAAGGGCATCTTCGGCGTCTCCCCGTTCGAGACGATCGACAAGGACGGCGTCGGCTCCCTGGTCAAGCTCGCCGCCAAGGCCGGCCGCGAGACCCGCCCCGACCTCAAGCTCGGCGTCTGCGGCGAGCACGGCGGCGACCCGGAGTCGGTCCACTTCTTCCACGAGGTGGGACTCGACTACGTCTCCTGCTCCCCGTTCCGCATCCCGGTGGCCCGGCTGGAGGCGGGCCGGGCGGCGGTCCAGTCGCAGGGCAGCGACCACCGGTAGACCCGTGGCCCGTGTGCAGGGCCACTGAAGAACCCGGAGCCGTCGGCGGTCCCCGACCCTCACCGATCGCGGCGGCTCCGGTGCACGGAGAGAGCGGGGCGGCACCTTTTGTGCGGAGGTGCCGCCCCGCTCTTCCGGCTCGTGCCCGGTTGTGAGGGACACTCGGGCATGGACAACAAGCCGGCCCCGGGCACCCTGAGCACAGGCCGTCGTTCGCACCTGGACGAGGCACTGGAGATCTTCGAAGCCGATCTGAACCCGGACGACCCCGTGCACCGGAGCGCGGGACAGCTCGCGAATCTGGCTCTCCAGGTACTCGGTGAGTACGCGGACCTCCTCGCCGAGGCCGACAAGCATCTGCCACCGGCCGAGCGCACCCGCGTCGTGTCCGCCCACAAGGAGCGTGCCGTCGAGGGGCTGTCCCGGCTTGCGGAGATCCTGGACATCGAGATCGAGGACGCCGACTGACGGGACCCTGACGGGTGCGAGGGCTTCGGCGTACCCGTTCGGGCGAATGTCAGGGCCCGCCGCGGCATTGGCCGTTCCGCTCGGGGCACGTATCCGGGTATGCCGAGCCTGCGTCCGTGGCCCCTCGTTCTCGCGTTGATCCTCCTCGCCCCGACCCCCGCCGCCGCCGCTCCCGGCCCTTCGCGGGACCCGGTCGTGCCGGTGCTGGAGCGGGCCGCGAGCCCGCTGCGTACCGCCGAACCCGGCGGCGACCCGAGCGATCTGCGCCCGGTCGGCAGAGCGGTCGGGGACGCGGCCGTGGTGGGGATGGGCGAGGCGACGCACGGCTCGCACGAGTTCCTCACCCTGAAGGACCGGGTCTTCCGCTACCTGGTGGAGCGCCGGGGCTTCCGCACCTTCGCCCTGGAGACGTCCTGGAGCGCCGGAGTACGCCTCGACGACTACGTCGTGCACGGCAGGGGCGACCCGGAGCGCATCATGCGCGAGGACTTCCAGTACACGTACGCGCTGAACCCCACCGCCGAGAACCTGGCCCTGGTGGAGTGGATGCGGCAGTACAACCGCCGCCACCCGCGGGACCCGGTCCGCTTCATGGGCGACGACTGGGGCTACACCGGGCCGGAGCTGTACGACCGGGTGACCGCGTACGTGGGACGGGTCCGGCCGGATCTGGTGGCGCGGTTCGAGGAGCTGTACCGGGGGCTGCGGCCGGCCGTCCCCTCCGGCGAGTACCAGAAGACGTACCTGACCCGGCCGCTCGCCGAACGGCAGGAGATGGCCTCCCGGACCGGACGCGCCCGGGAGCTGCTGGAGTCACTGTCGCCGCGCGGCGGGGCCGGGCGGGAGGAGTTCGCCGAGGTGCTGCGGCACGCGACGGTCATCGACCAGACGGCCACCGGGTACGGCTTCGACTTCGAGGACCCGCAGCAGGTCGCCGAGGCCATGCGGTGGCGGGACGAGGTCATGGCGGACAACGTCGTCTGGTGGCACGAGCACACCGGGCACCGGATCCTGCTGGCCGCCCACAACAACCACGTCGGCTACGACCCCGAGGACCCGCAGGTCCTGCCCAGGACCCAGGGCGCGGTCCTGCGCGACCGGCTCGGCAGCGGGTACGTGAGCGTCGGGCTCACCTTCGGCCGGGGCTCGTTCAAGGCCACCGACCCGGAGGAGACGCGCATGCTCACCCACACGGTCGGCCCGCCGCAGCCCGGCAGCAACGAGCACACCCTCGTCCGGGTGCGCCACGACCGCTGGGTCCTGGACCTGCGGACCGCCCCGGAAGCGGCCCGCGCCTGGCTCGCCGAAGCCCGGCCCACGCGCAGTGTCGGCACCGCCTATCCGGGAGAGCGGAACTGGTTCGACACCGCGCTGGGCCGCTGCTTCGACGTGCTGATCCATCAGGACCGGGTGCGGGAAGCGGAACTGCTGTCCTGAAAGGCCCGGGGGTGTCACCGCCGGCACAGCATCCGGTCGATGAGCCCCTGGAGGACCTTCTCCGTGGCGAGGAGCCGGGCCTCGTCGGTGGTCCGGCCGCCGGCCGTGACGACCACGGACCGCCGGCCGTCGGCGGTGAAGCCCGTTCTGACGAAGGTGCCTTCGAGGTCCCCGTGGTGGCCCCAGCGGCTGCCGCCGCACGGCAGGGGCTGTTCCATCAGGCCGAGGCCGTACCGCATCCCCGGCGTGAACTGCTGGTGCTCCTCGTTGGCGGGGACGGTGGTGCGCATCGCGGCGCGTTCGCGGGGCGGCAGCAGCCGGCCGGTGAGCAGGGCCGTGAAGAACCGGTCCAGGTCGCGGGAGGTGGAGACCAGCGACCCGGCCGCGTCGGCCCACGCCATGGTGCGGACGGTGGTGTCGGTGTAGCCGTCCGACCCGGTGAACCGGTGGTAGACGTGCGCGTACGGCTGCGGCAGGTACGGGTCGTCCCCGGGGACGCGGGTGCCGCGCAGGCCCAGCCGGCGGATGATCCGGTCCTCCACCTCCTCCGCCCAGGGCCGCCCCGTCACTTTCTCGACGAGGGCGCCCAGCAGGAGGTAACCGGTGTTGGAGTAGCTCCAGTCGGGCTCGGGGTCGTCCGGGTCGGCAGGGGGGAAGTCCGGGGCGTGCCGCAGGGCGGCGGCGACGATCCGCGCGGGGTCGATGTGGTCGAATCTGTGCCGCTCGAAGTCCTGGGCCGTCCTGCCGGTCAGCTCAGTGGTGTCGTAGTCGTACAGGCCGCTGGTGTGCTGGAGCAGGTGCCTGACGGTGATCCGGCTGCCGTCGTTGCCGTGCCCCTGGACGAGGCCGGGCAGCCAGTGCTCGACCGTGTCGCGCAGGGACAGCCGCCGCTCGGCGGCCAGTTGGAGCACGGTCGTGGCCACGAACGACTTCGTGACGCTGGCGGCCCGGAAGTGCGCGCCGCCGGGCACGGGCCGGCCGGTGCCGAGGGCGGCCTCCCCCGCGCCCGCCTCGACGGTGTGCCGCCCGTCCCGCACGCGGATGTGCAGGTTGACCGCCCCGGTGGTGTCCAGGGCCGTGGCCGCCTCGCGCCGCAGCCGCTCCGGCGTGAGGGGCGTGGTGACCGGGGACGACGGTGTGTGGAGGGCCACGGACAGCGCGAGGGACGCCAGGACGACCGCCGCCAGGCGGCGCGGCCCGGTCACCGGGGCAGGCCTTCCCGCAGGGTTACGACGGTGCCGGTCAGGGCGGCCTCGTGCAGGGCGGTGAGGGCCGGCAGCGGGGTCGCCAGCGGGAGGGCGTTCAGGTCGGCGAGGGCGAACAGGCCGTCCTGGTCGTGCTCGTCGCTGCGCCTGACGGGCTGCCCGGGGGCAAGACGACCGCCGTGGAAATAGAAGTCGATCACCGGGCCCGTGCCCTTCACGTCGGCCCGGTGGTCGTAGCCGATGAGCCGGGGCTCCCGGTCCAGGGCGATGCCGGTCTCCTCGTGCAGCTCCCGGTGCGCGGCACCGAGCGGGTCCTCCCCGTGGTCGAGCATGCCGCCCGGCAGCCCCCAGAGTCCGGCACCGGGCTCGTCCTCGGCGTAGCGCAGCAGCAGCATCCGGTCCTCGGCGTCGAGGAGCAGCACGCACGAGGCGACGATGGTCTGCGGCAGCGTCCTGACCCACTCGTCACGCGGCAGCACGCGCGGTACGTCGGTGGCGGGCACGGTCGTGTCCACGGTGGTGTTCCTTCCGTCGTCCGGGCAGCCCGCGACGAGCTGCCCGAACGGTGGAACGGCCCAGCGCGCCGATGGTCACCGGTGTACTCGTGTCACGTGTCGCAGGCGATGCCGTCGTTGTCCCGGTCCAGATGGGAGGCGTAGCCGGGTTCACCACGGTGGATGGGGGCGGCACCGGCGGCACGGACGGCGTCGCAGTTGGCGTAGGAGACGTCCGCCGAGCCGCCCGAGCCGCCGGAACCGCTGTCGTCGGAGCCGCCGCCCGCGGCCGGTCGTGCGGTGACCGTGACGGTGGCTCTGACGGTCTTGGTGGCGGTGACCGTGGGAGCGGGTTCCGGCTTCTTCGCCAGCGGTGTCGCGGTGGCGGTGGTGGTCGCGGTGACCGTGACGGTCGGCCGCGGCTTCGCGGCCGCGGGCTTCGCATCGCCCGTCGTGTCGCCGGAGGCGCCGATACCGACACCGATGAACCAGGCCAGGCCGAGGGCGGGCAGCACATAGCGCTTCCTGGCCCAGCGGGGCGCCGGGCGTGCGGGCTGCGGCGCGGGCGGCACGGGACAGGGGTTGGCGTTCGGGCCGGTGTAGGGATGGGTCATGGTCGTCCCCCCAGTGGTGACACGTGAGGGGACGACCGTAGGTCCGGGAGGCGCCGGATGGCGGAGAGGTGACCATTTTGTGATGGTCACGTGAAGCCCGGTGGGGCGGCTATGCGCGGAACGGGCCCTTCACCTCGTAGGTGATGCCGCCCGAGGAGCTGCCACTGGTGCCGCGCTGGCTGGAGAAGTACAGGCGGGTGCCGTCCGGGGAGAAGGCCGGGCCCGTGATCTCGGAGCCGGACTGGCCGTCGATGCGGAGGAAGGGGGCGACCACGTCGTCGGGCGTGATGACGCAGATCTCCATGTTGCCGCCGTCCTCGGCGACGAAGAGGTCACCGGAGGCGGCGCCGGTGACGTTGTCCACCCCGGTGAGCGGGGCCGTGCCGCTCGTCACCAGGGAGTCGTCGTAGGCGAGTTCGATGGTCTGGGCGGCGGCGTCGTACTGCCAGACGCGGTTGTCGCCCTTGGTGGTGAACCAGCAGGTGTCGTTCGCGTAGTAGCAGCCCTCGCCGCCGTTGAAGTGCTTGGCGCCGGAGACCTGGCCGCGGGTGGCCGTCGCGCCGGAGGGGTCGGGGACCCGGGCCCAGGTGACCGGGCCGCTGGTGCCGCTGCCGGCCACCAGGACCTCCAGCGTGCCGGAGGACAGGTCGCCCCAGGTCGTCGGGCGGAAGCGGTAGAAGCAGCCGTCGGTGACGTCCTCGGTCAGGTAGACGACCTGGCGGACCGGGTCGGCCGCCGCCGCCTCGTGCTTGAAGCGGCCCATGGCGTCGCGGCGCACCGCCGCCTTCGCGCCCCAGGGGTCCGTCTCGTAGACGTAGCCCCGGTCCACCTCCTCGCAGGACAGCCAGGTGTTCCACGGCGTCCTGCCGCCGGCGCAGTTCTGGCGGGTGCCGGAGAGGATGCGGTACGCGCCCGTGACCGCGCCGGTCGAGGAGAACCTCACCGCGCTCGCGCCGCCCGACGGGTTGATCTCGGAGTTGGAGACATAGATCCAGCCCGTGCCGTCGGCGTAACAGGCGCCGCCGTCCGGGGCGTTGTGCCAGGTGTACGACGTGGTCCCGACCCGCTGGCCCGAGCGGGCGATCACCCGGCTGGTGAAGCCGGCGGGGAGTCTGATGCCGTTGGCGTCCGGGGAGCTCAGCGGCCCGTAGGGGCCGGTGCCGGGCTGGGCCGGGGCCGCGTACGCGGCGCCGCGCCACAGGGTTCCGCCCAGGGCGGCCGACGTGCCGCCGAGGACGGCCGCACGCAGGAGGCTACGACGTTCCACTCTCACTCCAAGAGGTGCCGTACCGCCCTGCCGCCGGTCGACGGCAGGGTTGTGCGTGGGGGGAGGCGAGAGGGACGCTAACCGGACTGAGTTGACGGGGCATGGACAATTCGTGGCCCCGCGGCGGCATGCTGTGTGCCGTCGTTCGTGGGCTCACGCGGGCAGTGCCGGGGCCTCCCGTCTCCGGGTGGACCTCGGGCGGTCGGTGCCCGGGCCGTGTCCCTCGGCGGGCGGTCGTACGGACGGCAGGCGGATCACCACGTCCAGGCCGCCCGTCGCCGCCGCGTGCAGGGTCGCCTCGCCGCCGCTGGCGTGGGCGAGGCGCTGCACCAGGGCGAGGCCGAGTCCCGAGCCGCCCTTGGGCGCGCCCGGGGCGCGCCAGAAACGGTCGAAGGCGCGGGCCCGCTGCTCCTCCGTCATGCCGGGGCCCTCGTCGGTGACGTGCAGGTCCACCCAGCGGGGGCGGTTGTCGCGCAGGGCGCGCCGGGGCGGGGCCGGCATCCGCAGTTCGATCGTGACGGTGCTGCCGGGCGGGGACGCCCGCAGGGCGTTGGACAGCAGGTTGTCCATGATCTGCTCGACGGCTCCCGGCACGGCCAGCACCGGGCCGACGCCGCCCGCGAAGAGTGCGAGGGAGACGTTCTCCCGCGCGAACAGGGGCTGCCAGGTGCGGTGCCGTTCCGCGCAGACCGCGCCCAGGTCGACCGTGACGGGGATCGCCGCGTGCTCCTCCAGCCGGGCCATCGCCAGCAGGTGCTCGACCATCCGGGCGAGCCGGTCCGTCTCCGTGACGGCCGCGGTGAGGCTGCCCCGGGCCCGGGCGGCGACGTCCGGCTCCAGGTTCTCCAGGCGCAGCCGCAGCGCCGCGAGCGGGGTCTTCAGCTGGTGCGAGGCCTCGCCGGCGAACGCCCGCTGGGAGGCGAGCAGATGGGCGAGCCGGGCCGCGGTGCGGTTGAACGCGGTGGCCAGACTGAGCACTTCCGGCGGGCCCTTCGTGATCGTCACCGGGGTGAACCGGCCGCCGCCCGCCGCGAGTTCGTGCGTCGCCTGCTCCAGTTCGCGGATGGGGCGGCCGGCCCAGCGGGCGAAGGCGAAACCGACCACGGCCACGGCCGTCAGCACGGCGAGACCGCCCAGGGCGAGCAGCAGCCACACGTGGTGGACCCGCTCGTGCACCGTCCGCGTGGGCACCGTCAGCCACACGGCACCCACGGGCCGGGCCTCCGGACCGACCGGCGCGGCCACCGACAGGTACTCGACCCCGCCGATCGTGGAGGTGCGCACGTCCACCGTCGAGGTGCCGCGCAGCGCGGCCGCGATGCCCGGCCGGTCGGCCAGGGCGCCGGACACCGAGGTGTCCACCGGATGCGAGGTGGCGAGCGTCGCGCCCGAGGCGGCGACGACCACGACCTTCCCGCCGATGCGCTTCGCGCAGTGCGCGACCCGCGCGGGCAGGTCCCGCTCGGCCCGCCCCGCCGCGAGGGACAGCGCGGCGTACGCGGAGACCGATTCGGCCTCGTCCTTCGCCGCGTTGACCACCTGCTCCCGCTCGCCGCGCGAGTAGACGAAGCCCAGCGGGATCTCCAGGCAGAGCAGCACCAGCGCGGCGAGGGTGAGGTAGCTGATCAGCAGCCGACGGGTCATGGAGAGGCCACCTGCGGGGCGTTCGGCCCCGTGTGCACCGCCAGCCGGAAGCCCACGCCCCGCAGGGTCCTGATCCAGGCCGGGTGGCCCAGCTTGCGGCGCAGCGCGGCCACATGGACGTCCAGCGTCTTGGTCGGGCCGTCGTAGTGCGGATCCCAGACCCGGTCGAGGATCTGCTGGCGCGAGTAGACCGCGCCCGGGTCCTCGCTGAGGAGCGCCAGCAGGTCGAACTCCTTGGGGGTGAGCGGGACGGGGGAGTCGCCGACCCAGACCTGGCGGGTACGGCGGTCCACGACGAGCGGGCCCGGGTCGTGCGGGGGGTCGTACGACGGTGTGGCAGGGGAGTCCTCCGGTGTGGCTGGTGTGCCCTGCGCGCCCAGTGTGCCCGGTGGCTCGGGGAAGGGCTGCCGGGTGCGTTGCGTGCGGCGGGTCACCGCGCGGACCCGGGCCACCAGTTCCCGCACGCTGAATGGTTTCGCCAGGTAGTCGTCGGCGCCCAGTTCCAGGCCCAGCACGCGGTCGGCCTCCTCGCCGCGGGCGCTGAGGATGACGATGGGCACGTCCGAGACCTGGCGGATGCCGCGGCAGACGTCGATGCCGTCCATGTCCGGCAGTCCCAGGTCGAGCAGGACGACATCGTTGTACGGGCCTCTCAGCCCGTCCGTGCCCGTGGCGACATGATCGACCGTCAGTCCGAAGTGGCCCAGCCCTTCGGTGAGCGGCTCGGCGATCGTCTCGTCGTCCTCGATGAGCAGCACTCGTAGGCCCATACGTCCTGTCTCTCCGTGAAACCGGCATGAATCCGGGCAGCGTGAATTCGCATTCTCCGCCCCTGGAGTTCACACGCTACAAGATGACCGTTCGTCTGGGTATCCGGACAAAGAATGTTCAATTTCTGGCCGGGCTCTTCAGTTTGCTTAACCTTCCACTGTAGGTCGTCCGTCTACGGTGGGGTGCACAGATCGAAACCGCAGCTCAGGAGGCGGAGATGAAGGCATTGCTGGATCGTGCCCGCACGTTCAGGACGCGCGTCGATTTCGACAGCGGCGAATACCGGAAACTGGCCGAAGGGCAATATCCGGAGGCGTTGTTCATCACCTGCTCGGACTCCCGGGTCATACCCGCACTCATCACGGGTGCACGGCCCGGGGAGATATTCGAGCTGCGCAACGCGGGCAATATCGTGCCGCCGTACGGACGGCCCGGGGCCTCGGGAGAGGCGGCCACCATCGAGTACGC
>NZ_MUKA01000023.1:0-297 GCF_002150735.1 Streptomyces africanus | reverse complement strand
CCGTACTGGAGTCCGCGCCGGACGACCCGTCACTGCCGGAGGTCTCCCAGGGCAACGTCGTCAACCAGCTGGCCGCGCTGCGGAGTTACCCGGTGGTCCGACAGCGGCTCGACACGGGCCGGCTGCGGCTGCACGGCTGGTACTACGAGGTCGACACGGGGTTCGTCTACGAACTCGGCGACGACGGCGCGTTCCGGGTGCATGCCGCGTGAGCGGGGCGCATGCGCGGGGGCGGACACGGGGCGGCGGCGCGATGCCGGAGGGCCGGCAGACCGGCCCTGGGGGAGACGCGGGGGG
>NZ_MUKA01000209.1 GCF_002150735.1 Streptomyces africanus | reverse complement strand
GCCGTCCGAGCACGTCCGCGGCAGCCGCGGGGCGGTACCGGCCGCTCCCGGGCTCCGTCAGCTTCCGGAGCAGCACGGGCACGACGGCATCCGCGTCCCCCGTGACCGACCACAGCGCGTCCGCGGCCGCGACGGCGCAGCCGGCCTCCAGCAGCCCGCGCAGATCCGGTACCGCCTCGCGGCTGCCGCGGACGTGCTCGGACGGCTGGGGCCGGCGGCCCGTACCGGCCGCTCCCGGGCTCCGTCAGCTTCCGGAGCAGCACGGGCACGACGGCATCCGCGTCCCCCGTGACCGACCACAGCGCGTCCGCGGCCGCGACGGCGCAGCCGGCCTCCAGCAGCCCGCGCAGATCCGGTACCGCCTCGCGCGCGGCGCCGCCGAACACTCCGAGCGCGCGGACCGCCGCCCCCGTGACGGCGTCGCGCAGCCGCAGCCCGTCCGGCATGCCGCGCAGCAGGCGCAGCACCGACGGCACGGACTCGGCGTCGCCCAGTGCCGCGAGCGCCGACAGGAGGGGAACGGCCCGCTCGTGCGTGTCGGGGCCGTCGAGCGGAACGCGGGCGAGGCGTCGCCGCAGGGCCGGCGCGAGCGGCGCGGCCGCCCGGCCCAGGTGGGGTATCACGAGCCCCAGGTCGTGCGGTACGACCGGGCCCGCCAGCACCTCGGCCAGCACCGGCGTGGCCCCCGCGTCCCCCGCCCTGGCCAGCGCCTTGAGCGGGCCGCCCAGTGTCGGGGCTCCCCGCTCCCGGTGACGTATCCGGAACTCGGGACAGCGGCTCACCAGCGCGTGGAGGTGGTCCGCCGCGGGCAGGGCCAGTTCGAAGAGCTCGACCAGGACGGCGACCGCCGCGTCGTGCAACCGTGCCTCCTCGGCGCCCAGTTGGGCGCCTATGAGCGTGACCGGCTCCGCCGCACCGGCACGCCACTCGCGGAGCAGCCCGGCCGCCATCCACACGGCGTTGCACCGGTCCAGGGCATCCGGGCTGGTCAACTGCCCGCACAGCAGGGCGACCCGGTCGGCCACCCTTGCGTCGAGCGCGGAGTGCAGCGTGCGCAGCAGCCGGGAGCCCTCCTCGTCCGAGGGACGCAGCCGCCGCAGCCGTCCGGCGAGGGTGTCCACACCGGGACCGTCCGGCGCGAGCCTCCCGTGGACGCGCTGCCCGGACCTGTCCCGGAGCAGCCGGACCACGGTCGGTACGAGATCCGCGGGAAGCGACTCCGGTGCGCACCGCGCCAGCTGCCCGAGCGCGGCCAGCCGCAGCCCCGGTCCGTGAGGCGGCAGGCTCAGCGTCGTCAGCAGGTCCACCGCCTCGGCGGCGTGGGCGTCGCCGGCCGGCGGGTGCCGCCGTGCGAACAGGCCGAGGCCCTCGGCCAGGGCGAGCAGGACCCGGTCGTCCCGCTCCACGGTGATGCGCTCCCGTATCACGGCGAGCACACGCGCCGGCCGGTCGAGGAACCGCACGAGGGCCTCCGGAGCCGACCGGCGCACTCCGGCGTCCGCGTCCCCCGCCAGCCGGACGAAGACATCGGCGCCCGCCCGCAGGACGGCACGGGCCCTCGCGGCGAGATCACCCGATCCATCCCCGCCCCCGTCGCGCCCACCGATGCTGACGAGGAGCTCCACGATCCCCGCCCGGTCCCGCACCTCCTCACGGACGGCGAGCGCGAGGAGAAACGGAACACAGGCGAGCGTCGAGTCGTACACGTCACCCTGGTGGTGCACGGCGCCGTACATCCGGTCGAGCGCGGTCACTCGCTCGGCCGGGTCGGCGGAGGCCAGTCCCCGGAGCAGTCCGGGCACGTCCTCCGCGCTGCCCTCGGCATGCCGCAGCGAGGCCCAGTCGACCTCGTCGATCCCCCTGAACACGTTGTCCTCCCCAGGCGAAGTGCCAACTGACGGGGAGTCTGCACCACGGCACTGACAACGAAGCGGAATCGGGCGATGACGGTGCGCGAACTGTGCGCCCGTTGGCCGACGGCGGCTCTCTCACCCCGGGCAGGGGTGGTTCAGTTCCCGCCCGGCAGCGCTCGCTCCACGATCGCGCCGAGGTCCGCGCCCTCCGGCAGCGTCCCGAAGGCGTACCCCCAGTCGCCCCCGAGCCGCGTCGCGCAGAACGCGTCGGCGACCGCCGGCGGGGCGTACCGGACGAGGAGGGAGGCCTGGAGCGTCAGGGCCATGTCCTCCACGAGACGGCGGGCCGTCGTCTGTGACGCCCCCGACAGCCGGTTCTTCAGCCGCGTCACGGCCGCGTCCAGCCGGGCGTCCGCCCCCTGGGCGCGGGCGAACTCGCCGAACAGGGCCTCGGCCGTGCCCGGTTCGCGGCTCAGGGCCCGCAGCACGTCGAGGGCGTTGACGTTCCCCGAGCCCTCCCAGATCGACAGCAGGGGAGCCTCGCGGTAGTGCCGGGGCATGCCCGAGTCCTCGACGTAGCCGTTGCCGCCGAGGCACTCCAGGGCTTCCGCGGTGAAGGCCGGGCCTCGTTTGGTCACCCAGTACTTGCCGACGGCCGTGGCGATCCGGCGGAACGCGGTCTCCCGGTCGTCGCCGCGGATCGCCCGGTCGGCCGCGCCGGCCAGCCGCAGGGTGAGCGTCGTGGCGGCCTCGGACTCCAGCGCGAGATCGGCCAGAACGTTGCGCATCAGCGGCTGGTCCACCAGCCGTGCGCCGAACGCGCTGCGGTGCCGCGCGTGGTGCCCGGCCTCCACGAGGGAGGTGCGCATCAGCGCGGCCGACATCATCACGCAGTCCAGCCGCGTGCAGTTGACCATCTCGATGATGGTCTTGACGCCTTGCCCCTCGGGCCCCACCAGCCAGGCGACGGTCCCGTCGAACTCGGGCTCACAGGAAGCGTTGGAGCGGTTGCCCAGCTTGTCCTTCAGCCGCTGGATGCGGAAGGTGTTGCGGGTGCCGTCGGGCAGCACGCGCGGCACCAGGAAGCAGGACAGGCCGCCCCGGGCCTGCGCCAGCACCAGGAACACGTCGCTCATCGGCGCCGACGTGAACCACTTGTGCCCGCGCAGGGTGTACACCCCGGGTTCGGAGGAGGGCGTGGCCGTCGTGGTGTTCGTCCGGACGTCGGAACCGCCCTGTTTCTCGGTCATCCCCATGCCCGCCAGCAGCCCGCGCTTCTCCGTCGGCACCCGGAGGCCGGGCTCGTACTCCCGGCTGGTCAGCAGCGGCTCGTAGACCTTCGCCAGTTCCGGCTGCCTGCGCAGCGCGGGGACGGCCGCGTACGTCATCGACGTCGGGCAGCCGTGCCCCGCCTCCGTGTGCCCCCACGCCAGTCCGCCGGCGGTCCGGGCGACATGGGCGCCGGACCGGTCGTCCGCCCAGGGGGACGCGGCCAGTCCCGCGGCGATCGCGGCGCCCATCAGGTGATGCCAGCTCGGGTGGAACTCGACCTCGTCGACGCGGTTGCCGTACCGGTCGTGCGTCCGCAGCTCCGGCTCGTGGCGGTTGGCCAGGTCGGCCCACTTCCGCGCCTGGACACTGCCGGCCTGCCTGCCGAGCCGCCGCAGGTCCTCCTCGGCCCACCCGGCGCCCTCCCGCCGGAGCCCCTCCAGCAGGGCCGTGTCCTCGGAGGCGTCGTACGGGGCGAGCGGCGGTGCCTGGTTCGTGACGTCGTGCGTGGCGGATCCGCCGTACGCCTGCTGTGCGCCGAGTGTCGAGACCATACGTCGAGTGTTGCACTTGGCCTACGGTCGCAGCAATCCTGCAACACGAAAGGGTGCCGCGTACAGTACGTGACCATGCCGAAGAACGTCCCGGCGCGGCCCGGCGCGCTCGATCTGCGGCCGCTGTCCGCGCGGTCGGTCGTGCTGAGCCTGCTGCTCGGCGCGCATCCCCCCGAACTTCCGGTCAGGGAGCTCGTGCGGCTCACGGAGGGCTTCGACGTCGGCGGCTCCACACTGCGGGCGGCGCTCAGCCGGATGGTGGCCGCCGGTGATCTGCGGCGCACCGGCACCGGCTACCGCCTCAGCGACCGGCTGCTGGAACGCCAGCGCCGTCAGGACGACGCCGTGCACCCGCGCACGCGCGCGTGGGACGGGGACTGGGAGATGGTCGTGGTCACCGCGACGGGACGCGGCCCCGCCGAACGCGCCGACCTGCGCGCCCGGCTGACCGCCCTCCGGCTCGCCGAACTCCGCGAGGGCGTCTGGCTCCGCCCCGCCAACCTGGCCCGCCCCCTGCCCGGCGACCTGGACCCGGTGGCCCAGCACTACACGGCCCGCCCCGGCCGGCCGGCTCGCGAGCTGGCCCGGAGCCTGTGGCCGCTGGACGCCTGGTCCGCCACGGCCCGGGCGCTGCTCGCCCACATCACCGAGGCGCCTCGCCCCGCCGATCGTCTGACCGCCTTCGCCGCCGTCGTGCGGCACCTGCTGGCCGACCCCGTCCTGCCGCCCGGACTCCTGCCCGCCGACTGGCCGGGAGCGGGGCTGCGCGCCGCCTACACCGACTACCAGCGGGAGCTCGTCGGGGAGGTACGCGCGCGCGTGCGCGGCGCATGACGCGAGCGGCCGTGCGCAGCGCCCGCCGGGGACGCTTCGCACGGCCGCCTTCACCGTGGGGGGTTGTGGTTGCCTCGGGGGCTACTTGTAGGTGATGTCCGAGGTGGAGTAGAGGCAGTTCGTGCTGTCGGGTCCGGATCCGACAGCGGTGTTGTTGTTGTACTTCTGGCAGGGGACGACCTTGCGGCCGGAGTCGTTGCGGATCGTGATGTTCCGCAGCGTCGCCACGTCGTTGCGGTTGACGTTGATGCTGGCGAGCCGGGCGGTGGTGCCCGTGCCGGTCACGTCGATGGTGTTGAGGTTGACCTTGCGGGTGTACTGCGTGGAGCAGTCGCCGCAGGAGCGGTAGAGCGTCTTGAACTCCTGCACCGCGAAGTTGGAGATGCTCAGCGTGCCGCCGCCGTTGTGCTGGAAGACCTTGTCCGCCGCCTTCTTCGCGCCGCCGCCGATCACCTGGTAGGTGGCGCCGTTGCCGCCGCGGAAGGTGGCGGCGTCCTCGCCGACGTCCTCCCACCAGACGTTCTGGAGCGTGCAGCTGCCCTCGCAGTGGATGCCGTCGGCGGCGGGGGCGCCGAGGATGACGTTCTTCAGCACCGCGCCGTCCGCGAGCTTGAAGATCGGGTCCTGGCCCTCCTCCTGGCCGTCACCGGCCAGGCTTCCGGTGCCGTAGAACCGCTTCATCCCGTAGTCCTTGGTGCCGGACACGGAGATGGTGGAGGACGTCCCCTGGCTGCCGTTGGGGGTCGGCCAGGTGGCGGCGCTCGCAGTCGGCGCATTGGTGGTCATGATCATGCCAACCGAGAGGCCGAGAGTGGCCAGCGCGCCGGTCAGCGCGCGCCTGCGGGCGCGCGGACGTGTCGCAGAAGTCATGTCCCGATTCCTTCTGTCGTCTTGAGCGTATGGGGGGTGTCCGAGCGGACGGGGTGTCAGAGCTTTCCGGCGCCCGCACCCGACGTCACCGAGGCGACGACGGACGAGGCCGGCTCCGCCGTGTAGGCGTACGGCGGGCTGGTGAAGCTGCCGACCCGCGAGACCTCGGTGGCGGCTCCACCGAGATCGTTGCCGCGCAGGTTGGCGTATCCGTCGACGTCGCTGCTGCGGTTCGTGGTGACCGCGACCTTCGTCGAACGGAAGACGTTGTTCTCGACCAGCATCTGGGCGCCCATGCGCGAGTGGCAGGCGGTCTCGGCGCCGTCGACGTAGTTGTTGTAGAAGTGCCCGGTGCCGAACCGCAGGCTCGGGATGCGCGAGTACACGTTGCTGAAGTGGTTGTGGTGGTACGTCACCTTCAGGTGCCCGGTGTCCTGGCTCGCGTTGTTGTCGCTGTGGCCGACGAGCGAGCCCTTGAAGTGGTTCTTGAAGGTGTTCCAGGACACCGTGACGTTGTCCGCGCCGTGGTTGACGTCCAGCAGGCCGTCGTAGTGGTCCTTGTCGTGATCGCGGTCGGCCGAGAAGGAGTTGTGGTCGATCCAGACCTTGCTCGACGCCTCGACGGTGATGCCGTCGGCGGGCGCCAGCGGCTTGCTGATGTTGAGGTTGCGGATGACGACGTTCGAGACCTTCTTCAGCCGGAGTCCGCCGCCGGTGAACCCGGAGGCCGAACCCACGCCCAGGACGGTCGTGTTGGACCCGATGTCGACCTGACCGCTCAGCGAGATCAGGCCGTTGACCCGCACGACCTTGGCCGAGTTGCCGGTCACCGCCGACTCGAAGGCGCTCAGCGTGGAGACGGTGACCGCCGAGGCGCTGCCGCCGCCGGTCGTCCCCGCGCCGAACCCGATGGGCGAGGTCTCGGCGGCCCCGGCCGGCTGGGGAACGGCCAGGACCGCCACGGTCGCCAGTGCGGATGCGGCGGCGAGCGCCAGGGTGGATCTGAGGACACGTGTATGTGGGGGATGAGTACGCATGTGGGGTGCGTCCCTTCGTGGTGCCTTCATGGTGCCAGGTCGGTCATGTACATGAATGACATTCGCCATGTTGTTCACCGCGCGCGCTGTGTGCGGCCGGACCGGAGGCCCTGCCATGCCTCAGGGGTGCACTTCCCCGGGCGGGGCAGGCCCCGGCGGGCGCCCTGGCGGAGGCGCTTCCGGGTCACACTTCTGAACGGAACGTAGAGGGCAAGCGCTTTCTAGTCAACGCCTCGCGCAGAACACATTCGGTCGGACCTGGTCGGAGCGGTGGAGCAGCGGGAAGCAGCGTGGGAGCGCTTCCATGAGAGCCATGTCCATGCCACCATGCCGGTCGGACGCTTCCCCTCACGAGAGGGCGGGTCGATGAGGACTCCGCGCATGCGTACGTTCGTCAACGTGCTGGTGTTCATGCTGCTGGCGGTCGGTGTGCCGGCCCTGGGCCCGGGACCGGCGGCCGCGGACACGCCGCGGCCGGGCCGCGCGGGTTCCCTGCCGGAGTCGTTCACCTGGTCCTCGACCGGCCCGCTGATCAGCCCGGAACCGGACGCCGGCCACCCGATCCTCTCGGTCAAGGATCCGACGGTGTTCCGGTATCGGGACCGCTGGCACGTCTACTTCACGACGGCCGACAGCGCCGGGCGCTGGAGTCTCGGGCACACGAGCTTCGCCCGGTGGTCCGAGGCAGCCTCGGCTCCCCAGGCGTTCCTCGACGCCAACCCGGACATCGGCGATCGGTACGCCGCGGCGCCCCAGGTCTTCTACTTCGCGCCCCAGCAGACCTGGTACATGGTCTACCAGACCGGACCGCCGTCCTACTCCACCACCAAGGACCCCTCGGATCCGCTCAGTTGGAGTGCCCCGCGGAACTTCTTCGACGGTGAGCCGCCCGTCGTGACCGAGAACAAGGGCGACGGCGCCTGGCTGGACTTCTGGACGATCTGCGACCGGACGGACTGCTACCTGTTCTTCTCGGACGGCAACGGCCACCAGTACCGCTCGCGCACCACCCTCGCCGAGTTCCCGAACGGCTTCCGCGACACCGCCGTCGTGCTGTCCGAGCCCAACCGCTTCGACCTCTTCGAGGCGGGCAACGTCTACCGGCTCGGCGACGGGGGCGGCTACCTCATGCTCGTCGAGGCCCTCGCGACCGGATCCGACTGGCGGCGCTACTTCCGGGCCTGGACCGCCGACAGCCCGGGCGGCGCGTGGAAACCGCTCGCCGACACCGAGGCCAACCCCTTCGCCCGCTCGTCCAACGTCACCTTCGAAGCCGGACAGCCCGCCTGGACCAGGGACTTCAGCCACGGCGAGATGATCCGCGCCGGCGTCGACCAGACCCTCACGATCGACCCGTGCCGCCTCCAGTTCCTCTACCAGGGGATGGACCCGGCATCCAGCGGCGACTACTACCGGCTGCCCTGGCGGCTGGCCCTGCTGACCCAGACGAACTCCACCTGCTGAACCACCGCACGACGTCCTGCGAGCCGCGCCTGACAACCGAAGGGACCCCGGACGTGCCTGCCACCCCCCAGCCCATGACGAGGAGACCGCTGCGGTCGATGCTCCTCGCGCTCCTCGCCGCGCTGCTGCCGTTGCTCGCGGTCACCGCGCTCACCGCACCCGAGGCCGCCGCCCGTGCGAAGGCCGTACCCACCGCGACCCTCACCGAGGTCACGGACTTCGGCACGAACCCCAGCAACCTGCGGATGTACCTGTACGTGCCGGAGAGCGTCCGACCGAACCCGGCGGTCGTGGTCGCCGTGCACTGGTGCACCGGTTCGGGCCCGGACATGTACAACGGCACCGAGTACGACACCCTGGCCGACCAGTACGGCTTCATCGTGCTCTACCCGTCCGTCACGCGCAGCAGCAAGTGCTTCGACGTCTCCTCGCCCCAGGCACTGCGCCGCGGCGGCGGCAGCGACCCGGTCGGCATCAAGTCGATGATCGACTGGGTGACCCGCACCTACGACGCCGACACCGGCCGGGTGTTCGCCACGGGCATCTCCTCCGGCGCGATGATGACGAACGTCCTGCTCGGCGACTACCCCGACGTGTTCGCGGCGGGCGCCGCCTTCTCCGGCGTGCCGTTCGCCTGCTTCGCCACCACCGACGGCTCCGAGTGGAACAGCAACTGCTCGGGCGGCACGATCACCCACACCCCGAAGGAGTGGGGCGACCTGGTCCGGAACGCGTACCCCGGCTACAGCGGCCCCCGTCCGCGCATGCAGATCTGGCACGGCACCGAGGACGACGTCCTGCGCTACCCCAACTTCGGGGAGCAGATCAAACAGTGGACGAACGTGCAGGGCGTGAGCCAGACACCGGCCGCCACCGACACGCCCCAGTCCGGCTGGACCCGCACCCGCTACGGCGGCACGGGTGACCAGGCCCCCGTGGAGGCCGTCAGCCTCCAGGGCGTCGGCCACAACCTGTACGCCCAGGGCATGGCGTCCCGCGTGCTCACCTTCTTCGGCCTCGACAAGTCCGGGCCGGCTCCCCAGCCCCAGCCCGGCGCCTGCAAGGTGACGGCCGCGGTGAACGCCTGGAACACCGGCCTGACCGCCTCCGTGACCCTCACCAACACCGGTACGACGACGGTCAACGGCTGGAAACTCGGCTTCACGCTCCCGGCCGGGCAGACGGTCACGGGCGGCTGGGGCGCCACCTACACGCCCTCGTCCGGGTCGGTGACCGCGACCAACGTGTCCTACAACGGCACCATCGCGCCGGGCGCGAGCGTGAGCATCGGCTATCAGGCCAGTCACGGCGGCAACAGCGCCGGACCGGCCGCGTACAACCTCAACGGGACGGCGTGCGCGACCGGTTGACACGCGAGCGGTGTGCCTCGGGGGTCGGGTGCCGGCTCAGACCGACCGGTGGTACTGGTCCGGCACCCGCACCTCGGCGCCGAGTTCCCGTGCGGCCTGCCGGGCCCACGAAGGGTTGCGCAGCAGCTCGCGGCCGAGCAGGACCGCGTCGGCCTCGCCATTGGCCAGGATCTTCTCGGCCTGCTCGACCTCGGTGATCAGCCCCACGGCGGCGACCGGCAGCGTCGTCTCCTGCTTCACCCGGGCGGCGAAGGGCACCTGGTAGCCGGGGCCGGTGGGGATGCGGACGCCGGAGGCGTTACCGCCGGTGGAGACGTCCAGCAGGTCGACGCCGTGGGCCCGCAGATCGGCGGCGAAGCGGACGGTGTCGTCCGCGGTCCAGCCGCCCTCGTCGAGCCACTCGGTCGCCGAGATCCGGAAGAACAGCGGCTTGTCCTGAGGCCACACCTCCCGTACGGCGTCGACGACTTCGAGCGCGAAGCGGGTGCGGTTCTCGTACGAGCCGCCGTAGGCGTCGGTGCGGTGGTTGGAGTGCGGGGAGAGGAACTCGTTGATCAGGTAGCCGTGGGCGCCGTGGATCTCGGCGATCTCGAACCCGGCGGCGAGCGCGCGACGGGCCGCGGCCGCGAACTGCCCGACGACGTCCTTGATCTGATCGACAGTCAGCTCGGCCGGGACGGGGTGCCGGTCGTCGAAGGCGACCGGGCTCGGCGCGACGGACGCCCAGCCGTGGGCGTCCGGGCCCACCGGGGCGCCGCCCTTCCAGGGGCGGTCGGTCGAAGCCTTGCGGCCGGCGTGGGCCAGCTGGATCGCGGGCACCGTGCCCTGCGCGGCGAGGAAGCTGGTGATCCGGCGGAACGCCGCCACCTGCGTGTCGTTCCAGATGCCGAGGTCGTACGGCGAGATGCGCCCCTCCGGGGACACCGCCGTGGCCTCGACGATGATCAGGCCCGTGCCGCCGGTGGCGCGGGCGGCGTAGTGCGCGAAGTGCCAGTCGTGGGGGACGCCGGTCTCCGGGCCCTCCGGTGCGGCCGAGTACTGGCACATCGGGGGCATCCACACGCGGTTCGGGATCGTCACATCGCGCAGGGTGCAGGGCTCGAAGAGCGCGGTCACGGCGGACTCCATTCGTCACGGGGCCGATGTCGACTCGTACGATAGGCATCGTAGTACGGTGGATGTCAAACTACGAGGGTTCTCGTACTATGGAATCCCCGAAGGAAAGTGGAGCCGTCGTGACCTCTCCCGCCGTCAGCAGCCGCGACCTGCCGCATCCCGTGCGTGACGAGATCCGGCTGGAGGGGGTGCTGCATGCGCTCTCCGACCCGATGCGGTTGCGGATCGTGCGGGAGCTTGCGGCGGTCAGCGGGGAGTTGTCCTGTTCGCACTTCGACCTGCCGGTGACGAAGTCCACGACCACGCATCACTTCCGGGTGTTGCGGGAGAGCGGGGTGATTCGGCAGGCGTACCGGGGGACCGCCAAGATGAACGGGCTGCGGCGGGGGGATCTGGACGAGCTGTTCCCGGGGTTGCTGGACGCGATTCTGGATGCCGCGGCTCGGCAGGCTGTTCGTGGTGGCTAGAGCACGTCGCCGTGCGCGGCGCTCATCAGGGACTGCCAATCCGGGAGCTTCACTACGCCCCTGCCGAGTGACGCTCCCAGCAGTGCCTCTGCCTGTTCGATCGACTGCCAGCCCCTCCACTCGACCGGGGCGGCGCCCTCCGCGCGCAGGGCCGTGAGCGGGTCGTCGGGGACGGTCCTGGTCAGGAGGAGGGACGCGTCCTCCAGGAGCGACGTCGCCGTCTCCTTCGCGCAGGGGCGGTTCGTGCCGATGACGCCCGTCGGGCCCCGCTTGATCCAGCCGGCCACGTACTCGCCCGGCGTGACGACGTCCTCGCGCAGGACGCGCCCGGCCAGATTCGGCACCGTGCCGCTGTCCGCGTCGAACGGCAGCCCCTCCAGCGGCACCCCGCGATAGCCCACCGAGCGCAGCACCAACTGGGCCTCGATGTCCTCGAACCGGCCGGTGCCCGTCACGCCGCCGTGTCCGTCCGGGACCGTCCGCTCGAACCGCACCGCGCCGACATGGCCCTGCTCGGCGAGCAGTTCGACCGGGCGGAGGAAGAAGCGCGGCCGGATCCGGCGCGGGGCGCCGCTCGGCGGTGTCCCGGACCAGCCGCGCAGCACCTCCACGTTGCGGCGCTGCGCGGCGGGCAGGGCGGCCGGGTCGGTGTATCCGGGGTCAAGGGTCAGCTCGGCCGGGTCCACGGCGATGTCCGTCTCCGGCAGGGTGCCCAGCTCGCGCAGCTCCTTCGTGGTGAAGCGGGCCTGGGACGGGCCCCGCCGGCCCACCATGTGGATCTCGGTCACCCGGCTCGCCGCCAGTGTCGTCAGGGCCGCCTGCGGCATGTCGGTGGGGCTGAGCTCGGCCAGGCCGCGCGCCAGCATCCGGGTGACGTCCACGGCGACGTTCCCGACGCCGATCACCACGGCCGACCGGGCGTCCCGCAGGAATCCGGCGTCCACGGCGTCCGGGTGGGCGCTGTACCAGGACACGAACTGTGTCGCCGACCAGCTGCCCGGCAGGTCCTCCCCGGGGATGCCCAGATGCCGGTCGGTGGCGGCGCCCACGCAGTACACCACCGCGTGGTAGAGCTCCCGCAGCCGGGCGGCCGGCACTCCGCCGGGACCGGCCTGGACGCCTCCGAGGAACCGGACCCGGTCGTGCTCCAGGATCGTGCGCAGGTTGTTCTGGAGCGACTTGATCTTCTCGTGGTCCGGCGCCACGCCGTAGCGGACCAGGCCGTACGGGCACGGCAGCCGGTCCAGGACGTCGACGCACACCTCGGGGTCCTGCTGGACGAGGCTCTGGGCGGTGTAGCACCCGCTCGGCCCGGAGCCTACGACGGCGACTCGCAGCACGGCGGAACTCCTTACCCGGGATCCCGAGGGATCTCACGAGAGCGCTGACGCCTCCAGCATCGCACCGCCGGGGCTCCGCTGACAGGGTGCTGTCCGCCACCCGGGGTGCGTGTCCGATCTATATGGAATGTGATCATTCGGTTACGTTCTGTGGTGTGCTGGAAGCATCCTTTCTTAATCTTTCTGATCGCTCTCCGGCGGACGGCACGGTGTCCGTGCGGCCCGCGTGGGAGGTGCGGGAGAACGAGGACGCCACGCGGTGGTTCGACGTCCGGCTGGTCTTCACGGACGGCGCCCTCGTCGAGGCGCTGGCCGTCGTGGCCGGGGGATGCGTCGGCGTGGAGGACGTCCGCGCGCAACCCGCGCTGTCCGTCGACGACCTGGCGGTGCTCGCCGACTGGATCGAGGACTCGCTGGCCGAGGCGTGCGGCGCCGGCACCGGGGCGGCTCCCGAAGGCCGCGGAGGCCAGGGGCGGCGCGCCCGGCCGGCCTGGCCGCCCGGTGCGCGGGGGCGGTGGCTGGTGGCGCAGGAGTACCGCGCGGCCCAGCAGGAGGGCGCCGATCCGGTCCTCGCCGTGATGTGCGCGACCGGACACAGTCGCCGCACGTCCCTCAGGCTGATCGGCCAGGCCCGGGACGCCGGGCTCCTGCCCCCGCGCCGCGCCCGGCGCTGAGCGGGCCCGGTGCCGGGCGCGGCCCGGAAGTCCGCTAGAGCATGTCCCGCATCCGTGTGATCTCGCTCGTCTGCTGGGCGATCACCTCGTCGGCCATCTCCTCGATCCGGATGTTGTTGCCCTGCCCCTTCACGTCCGTGGCCATCGTGATCGCGCCCTGGTGATGGGTCGTCATCAGCGTCAGGAAGAGCTGGTCGAACGCCTTCCCGTCGGCCGCGCGGAGCTTCTTCAGCTGTGCCTCGGTCGCCATCCCGGGCATCACGGCGTGCTCGTGACGCTGCGCCTTCAGCGGCTTGCCGTACGACTTCAGCCAGCCCTTCATGGCCTCGATCTCCGGCTTCTGGGCGGCAGCGATCCGCGCGGCGATCCGTTTCACCTTCGCCGACTCGGCGCGTCGCGGGGCGAGTTCGGTCATCACGAGGGCCTGGGCATGGTGTTCGATCATCATGCGGGCGTAGGAGACGTCCGCCGAGTTGGGGGAGTCGTTCTCCGAGCGCCGGCCGGCCGCGTCCTCGGCGGACAGGGTGCGGTTCGGCTCGCCGGGCTCACCCGGCGCGATCACGGCGGGCCCGTCCGCCGCGGCGGGCTCGCGGTCCGCACCCGAGTCGCAGCCGCCGGTCAGGAGCGCGGCCAGGGCGGCCAGCCCCGTCACGGCGGCGGACGTACGGGACGCACGGCGGAAGAGCACAACGACCTCCTGGGGCGGGCGAGTTGGTGGACATCTCGGGATGCTGACGACCCTTCGGGCATGCTCCGCGGGTCATTGACCGAGTGACTTCTTTAAGATTTTGTTGACGCCTGTTGGTGTGCGCATGACGAGGACGATACTGCGTGGTGCGTGAACCGTTCCGCAGCGAACGGCACCAGGGAGGAAAACAGTGATCCTGTTGAACGACCGCAGAACACGTCGCAGACGCCTCGGAGCCTCAGCGATCGCAGGCGGACTGCTGGCCGCGCTCCTCGTGGCGGCGCCGGCAGGGGCCGTCCCCGACCCGGGGGACGTGCCGCCCACGCCGAAGGACGTGTCCAAGAGCGCGCGGGCCGAGGCGCGCGAGGCCATCGAAAGCGGCGAGATACCCGGCCAGGACGAGATCGTCCACTCCGACAACATCGAGCACCTCGCCAACATCCCCAAGGACGTCCTGCCCGGCACCAACTCGGACCTGGCCTTCCAGGGCAGGTACGCCTTCGCCGGCAACTACGACGGCTTCCGCATCTTCGACATCAGCGACCCGAGGTCACCCAAGACGGTCGCCCAGGTGCTGTGCCCGGGCTCGCAGAACGACGTCTCCGTCTCCGGCAACCTGCTGTTCCTGTCCACCGACTCCTCGCGCAGCGACAGCAGTTGCAACAGCACCACACAGCCGGCGACCGAGAAGTCCTCGTGGGAGGGCATGAAGGTCTTCGACATCAGCGACAAGCGGAACCCGAAGTACGTCGCCGCCGTCGAGACCGCCTGCGGCTCGCACACCCACACGCTGGTGCCGGAGCGGCGGAACGTCTACGTGTACGTCTCGTCGTACTCGCCGAACGCCGCCTATCCCGACTGCCGGCCGCCGCACGACGGCATCTCCGTCATCAAGGTGCCGCGCAACGCCCCCGAGAAGGCGGCGGTCGTGGGCTTCCCCGTGCTGTTCCCCGGTGAGGGTCCGGACGGCGGCGGCAACCCAGGCGGGCCCACCAACCCCGGCGTGTCCAAGACCACCGGCTGCCACGACATCACGGTGCTGCCGTCGAAGGACCTGGCCGCGGGCGCCTGCATGGGGGACGGCATCCTGTTCTCCGTCAAGGACCCGGAGCACCCCAAGGTCATCGACCGGGTGCAGGACAACGTCAACTTCGCGTTCTGGCACTCGGCGACCTTCAACCAGAAGGCGAACAAGGTCGTGTTCACCGACGAGCTCGGCGGCGGCAGCGGGGCCACCTGCAACGAGGCGACCGGCCCGAACCGCGGCGCCGACGGCATCTACGACATCGTCGGCAAGGGCGAGCAGCGCAAGCTCGTCTTCCGCAGCTACTTCAAGATCCCCCGTCATCAGGCGGACACCGAGAACTGCGTCGCCCACAACGGCTCGCTGATCCCGGTGAAGGGCAAGGACCTCATGGTCCAGGCCTGGTACCAGGGCGGTGTCTCCGTCTGGGAGTTCACCGACTCGTCGAAGCCCCGGGAGATCGCCTACTTCGAACGCGGCACGGTGAGCACCGACAAGTTGACCTTGGGCGGCTCGTGGTCGGCGTACTACTACAACGGCCACATCTACTCGAACGACATCACCAAGGGCTTCGACGTCCTGAAGATCAAGGACCGGCGCACGGACCCGGCACGGTGGGTCCACCTGCGTGAGCTCAACGTGCAGACGCAGCCGGACTACTTCGACTGATCCCGCGGGCCGCACTCCGGTGCGTCCCCGGTCGCGAAGAACCGCGACAGATCCCTGTCGCTCCTCCCGCCGGAGCCTATGGCCTCCGGCGGGAGGCCCAGTTCCCAGTCGAGCCCGTAGCGCTTGAACAACTCGGCCCGCAGCACCGGGACCGGCATCGGCACGCCCGGCACCAGGGCGGCGTACACGGCACCCATCAGCAGGGCCCGCAGCATCGGGTAGTCGCTGTCGACGTCCCCCGACCCGTGCCGGGCGACGGTGTCCCGCAGCAGTTCCGCCAGGCGCCGCTGTTCCGGGCAGGGCACGAAGCCCTCGGCCTGCAGCAGTCCGGCCATGTGCTGGCGCATCAGCACGGGCCGGTCCCCGGCCAGCCCCAGGATCGCGTCGATGGCCCGCGCCATCCGCTCCCGGCCGTCCTCGGTGCGCGGCTCGCGCTCCAGCGCCTCCTCCAGCGTGCGGTGCATCAGCCGGTGCACGGCGGACTGCACCAGCTGGCGCTTGCCCGGGAAGTAGTACGAGACCAGACCGCGGGCCGAGCCCGCCCGGTCGGCGATGTCCCCGAGCGTCGTGGCCTCGAAGCCGCGCTCGCCGACCAGCTCGACCGCCGCCTGCAGAAGCCGCTCCTTCGAACGCCTCCGCAACTCTTCGTTGACCGAGGCGCTGCGCGGGGACATGCTGTAACTCCTGCGTTGACTGGCTGCCAGCCAACTATACTCGGAGACGTCCGGCCAGGACCCGTGCGGTCCGGGCCGGCGATGCCGTCTGCCTCGGGCGACACGGGGGATCGTCCGAGGCGGGCGAGCAGACGACCGGGTGACCTGGTGGTGGCCTCAGCTCACCAGGTCCAGGACCGGCCGCAGCCCGTCCGGCCGGTCGGCCACCGGCAGGTGGTCCACGAAGTGCACCCCGCATCCCAGGGCGGTGGCCCCGCCGTCCGCCCCGCGGTCGTCGCCGACCATGAGCGTCCGGCGCGGATCGGCGCCGAGTGCCTCGCAGGCGGTGGCGAACAGCCGCGGGTCCGGCTTCTGGATGCCGTGCTCGTACGACAGGACGTACACGTCGACGTAGCGGTCCAGGCCGTGCTCGCGGAAGACCGGGCGCAGGTCCCAGCCGATGTTGCTGACCACCCCGACGGGGATGCCCCGCTCCCGCAGCGTGCCCAGCACCTCGACGGCGTCCGGGTACGGGGTCCATGCCGCGGGTGTCATGTGGCGGTCGTACAGCGCGTCGTGCAACGCCGGGTCGGGGAGTGTGACCTGGCGGGAGACGCCGGTGTAGGCGGCCCGGTGCAGTGCGGCGCTCCGGTCCCGGATCGGCCAGGTGCCGGTGAGTTCCGCCGGCACGCGGGCGGGATCGCCACCGCCGGGCAGCGCCCCCACCGCCTTCAGCGCACGCGCGGCGGCGGTCAGCTCCGCCTCGGTGAAGGGGACTTTGGTGTCGGCCACGACACCGCGCAGCCAGGAGTCGGTGGACTCGACACGGAACAGCGTTCCGGAGAAGTCGAACAGCACAGCCTTCATAGGGGCCGATCCTACGAGGCGGCGGTGTCCGGCCGGGGGCGCGGCTGCCGGTACTCGTGCGTCCACACCGCCAGGGCCACCACCAGCGCGCCCAGCAGCCAGCCGCCCACCACGTCCGTCGGCCAGTGGACGCCCAGCCAGACCCGGGTCAGCCCCACGCCGACCACGGACACGACGGCCACGGTCACGGCCGTACGCCACACCGCACGGCCGACGCCGTGCCGGTGCAGGAGCCACAGCAGGAGGCCGCACACCACCGTGGCGGTCATGGCGTGGCCCGACGGGAAGGCCGAGTAGTGGGCCGAGTCGACGGGGTCGGGCCAGACCGGGCGGGGGCGGTCCACCAGGGCCTTGAGGGCCTGCTGGAACAGCGTGCCCAGAGTGACGGCCAGCGCCAGCCACACCGCCGTCCAGCGTGCCGCCAGGCGCACCACCAGCCACACCACCACGACAGCGCACAGCACCCGCATCGTCCACGGGTCCCACACCCAGTCCGTGAGGATGCGGCACGCCTGGGTGATGCCGGATTCCTCGACCGCCCAGCGGTGGGTGGTGGCGGAGATGTCTCCGTCCGCGCTGACCAGCGGGCTCCATCTGGCCGCGACGAGGGTCAGCAGCAGAGCGGAGCACACCGCCAGGACGCCGGCCGACCGGGCGGCGGTACCGTGCTGGGGGCGGGGCGGGGAGTCGACGGACCGGGTGTACATGATGCGATCCTCGCCGAACCGGGGGCTCCGGATCCAGTACGGTGCCGATCTCCGGCACCCGGACCGCACGCTTCGGCCACCCGGAGACCACTCTCGCGCCCCAGAACGGCACAGAAGCCACATATGCCCCGGACCGCGCGCCGGCTATCCCAGCGCCCGCAGCCCCGGTCCGAACGCCACCAGCAGAGGCACCACGGGCACCAGTGCGGCCGCCGCCGTCAGCCGCAGCCGGCGTGCCGGGGGCAGCCGGTCCGGGGGAGTGAGCAACCGGTGCACCCGCGCCGGGACATGGGCCTGCGGCGTCGGGCAGGGGCCGAACACGCCGCGGTGCTCGTTGAGTTCGACCAGGGCCAGGGCCGTGGTCAGGCGGCCGAAACGGCGGGAGGCCGTGTCGTCGGCGGCGAGTTCGACCAGGCGGTGCATCTCGTCGCGGAACGCCGCGAACACCGGCACCTGCGGAAAGCCGCCCGCCAGTGCCGAGGAGCAGTTCAGCAGCCAGTCGTGCCGGGCCCGCGCGTGCCCCTGCTCATGGGCGAGCACGGCGTCCAGCTGCCGGCCCTTCAGCCGTCGCAACGCGGCGGTGGTGACGACCAGTCGCGGCGGAGCGCCGGGCTGCCACCAGGCGTCGGGCCGCTCGCTCTCCAGGACGACGAGCCGGCCCGACACGGCCACCTCGCCCGGCAGCAGCGGCGCCCTGACCAGCAGATCGGCGTTCCGGCGGCGGCGCCGGGCGCGTGCCCCGCCGATCTCGCGGACCAGCATCGCCGCGCTCCACAGCCCGCCCCCGGCCAGGGCCACGGCGGTGGCCGCCGCCCAGGGGCCCGCCGTACCGAGGGCGTAGGCCTCGACGACCGGGCTCGGCGCCGTCGCGAAGACGTGCCCGCCGACCGCGTGCCAGGCGGCTGCCGCGCTGAGCGTCATCGACAGCGCACAGCACACGAGCAGGGCCGCCACCACGCACTGCCACGCCCACAGCGCCACGACCGGCTCACGATCAGGCCAGTCCGCCCGGGCGAGCAGCCGGGGGGCGACCACTGCGATCAGGGCGCCGAGCAGCAACAGTGCCGCGGGGAGCATCATGAGGCGCAGCCTATGAGCGATGCGCCGCTCAGGGGTACGACTTGTGGCGCCGAAGTGACGCAGGCAACGGATCCGTACGGCGTGCCGGTACGGTCCTGCTCACAGCGTCAGCAGCATCGCCACCATCGCGATCCCCATAGACAGCCGGCAGGCCCGCGCCAGCTCCGGCAGGTCACCCCACCCGGCGGACCCGCCGCCCCCGGCCCCGGTTCCCGCTACGGCGGCCACCGGCACCAGCCGGACGCCGGCCAGCAGCACGTACCCGGCGAAGTAGAGCAGCAGCGCACCCGTCAGGAGCGGGACCCCCGATCCCCCCTGCCCGTGCGCGTGTGCGGGAGCGCCGGCCATGACGACGGACATGTAGACCATGGCCCCGGCCCCCACCAGGTGGTGGAGGTGGTGTGCCCCCGCCCGGGCCGCCCACAGCGCGGGGAGCGCGGCCGCCCCGGACACCACCGTGTAGACGGGCCAGGCCCACGACGGCGGAGTGAACACCGCCGCCGGCACGGCCATCGCGGCCATCCCGAACCCCATCAGCGCCTCACCGCCCGCGGTGCCGCGCTGTTCCCCGGCGCCCCTGCGCATCCGCGCCAGGCAGTAGGCGCCGGTCACCGCGCAGAGCGCCACCAGCAGCCAGCCGGACGTAGCCGGTCCGTGCACGCGCACCCTCCCCGCTCGACGGTCTGTCAGCTCGGCAGTCGGTCCATCGATGCCCGGGCCGTCCGGCGCGCACGCGAGCGCAAGGGTGTACACGGGGGGCATTCGACGGAGCACAGCAGATGAGGGGATGTCTTTTACGGGTAAAACACCTGCTAATCTTGTTCTCATGAGTCCCCTGCGCCGTGCGACCTCCGCCTCCGCCTCCGTCTCCCCGCCCGCCCGGCGTCTGGCGCTGGCGGGCGTGCTGCGCGTCGGCCGTCCCTCGGACATCTGGTTCAAGCCCGCGCTCAGCGTGGTCGCGGCGATCGCCCCGCCCAACCTCGCCCTGCTGGCGCTCGGCCGGCTCGACCTGGCGATGTACACGATGGCCGGATCCCTGTGCGCGCTGTACGCCCACAACCGGCCCTACGCCGCCCGGGCCGGTGCCCTGATGTGGGTGGTGCTCGGCATGCTCGGCGGTCTCGCCGTCGCCCTGGTCGCGGCCTCGCTCACCGGCAGTGCCGTGGTGCTGGTCACCGTCGGCGCACTGCTGGCCGCCGCGCAGAAGGTGCTGTGCGACGCGACCCGTGTCGGGCCACCCGGCAACGTCGTCCTCACGTTCGTCAGCTCCGCCTCGCTCTTCGCGCCGCAGACCCTCGCCCAGGTCCCCGGCCACCTGGCCCTGGCCGCCGCGACGGGTGTCTGGGCCTGGCTGGTCTGCATGGCGCCCGCGCTGGTCCGCCCGCACGGCCCGGAGCGCCGCGCCACCGCCGCCGCGCTGAAGGCCGCCGCCGCGTACGCCGAGACAGGCGGCACGAGCGGCACGGGCGGCGGCGAGGGCCAGGCCCGGGCCCGGGCCGCGGGCTACGCCGCCGTACAGGCCGCCTGGCAGTCGCTGCTGTCCACCGGCGCCCGGTCCCGGACCCGGCGCGCCCTCGAACGGCTCGTCGTCCGTGCCGAGGTGGCCCTCGCCGCGCCGACGGAGGCGGACGCCGGCCGGCTGCGGGCATGGGCGGACGCGCTGCGCGGCACCGGGCCCGTCCCGCGGGCCGGACTGCCGCGGGCGGCCGCCGACGAACCGCTCGGCGTGGACGCGGCCCGCGGCCTCTGGGCGCGGCTCGGCCCGCTGACCCCGCTCGCGGTACGCACCGCGCTCGGCTGCGCGCTCGCCGGCTACGCCTCCCTGGCCCTCGGCATCGGCCGCCCCTACTGGGCTCTGGTCACCGCCGCCTCGCTCTACCAGGCGAACATCGCCCTGACCTGGAACCGGGCCGTACAGCGCGTGGTGGGCAACGTCGTCGGGGTGCTCGTCTTCGCGGCCGTCGTACCGCTCGCGCACCTGGGGCAAGCGGCCCTCGTGGTGTGCTGCCTCGCCTTCAGCTTCGGCGCCGAGCTGCTGATCAGCCGCAACTACTGGCTCGGCAGCGTCTGCGTGACCCCCATGGCGCTGCTCATCACCGAGTTCGCCGGGTACCAGAAGCCGGGCGAGCTGATGACGGAGCGGCTGGTGGACACGGTCGTGGGCGCCCTGGTCGGCTTCGCCGCCGCCGTGGCCGTCACCAACCGGCGAGCGGGCGACCGGGGCGAACGCGCCCTGACCGCCGCCGACCGGGCCCGCGAGCGCGCCGCCCGCCTCCTGGCCGAGCCGCACCCCGACGCCGCCGCCCTGGAGGCCGCCCGCCGCGCACTCGCCGTCGCCCTGGCCGATCTGCGCGCCACCGCCGACGCGGCGGCCGGCGAATGGTGGCAGCGCGCCCTGCCCCAGGAGCGGGTCGTACTCGCCGAGCAGTCCGGACACCGTACGCTCGCCGCGACGGCACGACGCCAGGGGCTGCTCCCGGACCGGGGCACGGACACGAAGACGGAGGACGCACGGCCATGACGGCGACGGAGGGACCATCGCCCCACGGGGGCGGGCCGGGGGACGGTCCGCAGCCGACGACCGGGACCGCCCACCCGGGAGCCGGCGGAGGCCTGGACGGTGAGCCCGCTGCCGCCGGGCAGGAACCGGTCGGCGCGGACCCCGCCGGACAGCGGCAGGGCGATACCGTCGCCGCCGTCGTCCGGCAGTGGCAGGCCGTTCATCCCGGCCTCGACACCGGCCCGATGGAGATCATCGGGCGGATCAACCGCTGCGCCGCCCTCCTGCAGCAGGCCGAGGACGCGCCGCTGCGCAGGGCGGGGCTCAGCCGTCCCGAGTTCGATCTGCTCGGCGCGCTGCGCCGCACCGGGCACGAGCTGACCCCCGGGGAACTGGCCCGGGAGACCTTCTCCTCGGGCGCCGCCGTCACCAAGCGCGTCAAGCAGCTGACCGAACGCGGCCTGGTCGAACGCCGTGGAGACACTCGCGACCGCCGTGTCGCCCATCTCCGCCTCACCGATGCCGGACGCGAACTCGTCGACGGCATCCTGCCCGCCCAGCTCGCCTACGAGACCGCCGCCCTGTCCGGCCTGGACGGCCCCGAGCAGGGCGAACTGGCCTCCCTGCTCGGAGAGTTGCTCGCCCAGCTGGAAGGCCGCCTGGGCACGCTGCGCGGCTGAGGCGGCCACCGACGGCCCCGCCCGTACCGTCAGAGCACGTCGTGCGCCGTGCGGCGGTGTGTGGAGCGGCGGTCCTCGATCTCCGGCCAGCGGTCGCCGTAGATGTTCCGGGTGATGGCCGGATCGCGGACGAAGTCGTGCGGGAAGCCCAGCGGCACCGCGCTCACCTCGTCGAGGCGGGCGAGGGCGTCCGCGTCGAGGCGGACGTCGACGCTGCCGAGGTTGTCGGCGAGCTGGCTCTCCTTGGTCGCCGCGATGATCGGGACCACGTTGCCCGGCCGGGCCAGCAGCCACGCCAGCGCCACCTGGGCCGGACTCCAGCCGCCCTGCTCGGCGACCTCCAGCACGGCACTGATCACCGCCTCCTCGCGCGGGTTGGCCTCACCGCCCGTGGTGTCCAGCCGCCCCGTCTCGCCCCTGCGGTACTTGCCGGTGAGCTTCCCGGCCGCGAGCGGCGCCCAGGCCAGCACCGCCAGGTCGAACGCCCGGGCCTGGGGCAGCAGTTCGCGCTCGGGGGTCCGCTCCAGCAGGCTGTAGCGCAGTTGCGAACCGGCGAACGCGGTCCAGCCCCGCAGCTCCGCCATCGTGTTGGCCTGAGCGATCTCCCAGGCCGGCCAGTCCGAGACACCGACGTACAGCACCTTGCCCGTGCGGACGAGGTCGTCCAGCGCCCGCATGACCTCCTCGACGGGCGTGAAGTTGTCCCGGGCGTGCACCCACAGCACGTCCAGCCGGTCGGTGCGCAGCCGCTCAAGGCTCGCCTCCACCGACTGGACCAGGTTCTTGCGGTGGTTGCCCGCGGCGTTGACGTCGCCCTCGCGGATCCCGCAGGTGTACTTGCTGGCCAGCACGAACGTGTCGCGCCGCCCCTGGAGCAGCTCACCCAGGATCCGCTCCGAGCTGCCGTCGGTGTAGTTGTTGGCGGTGTCGATGAAGTTGCCGCCCGCCTCCGCGTAGGCGTCGACGATCCGGGCACTGGCCTCCTTGCCGGCGCCCCAGCCCCAGTCGTCGCCGATGGTCATCGCGCCGAGGCTCAGCTCGCTCACGCGCAGACCGGTCTTGCCGAACAGTGTGTAACGCACGGTCTTCCCTCCGGGCAGGTCGTCCGCACGACGCTATGAGCTGGAGCGCACTCCAGCGCAAGCCACGGCCCCGGCGGCACACACCGTCGCCTCAGCCCTGGAGAAGGGCAGGGCTCTAGTCGCCCGCCCGGTACACCCCGAACATCGCCCCCTGCGGGTCCCGCAGCACCGCGATGCGCCGACCGCCGGGCAGGGAGGTGGGGACCATCAGGACGTCGCCGAGTTTCTGGACGACGGCGGTCGTGGCGTCCACGTCCGCCACGGCGAAGTACGGCAGCCAATGCGCCGGTACCTCGGGCGGGAACTTGTCGTCCATCGTGACCATGCCCCCGAAGTCCGCCCCGCCGACGCCCCACTGGGTGTACCGCTCCGAGGCGTTGACGGTCCAGCCGAACACCCGGCTGTAGAAGGCCACGGCCTGTTCCGGATCCCGGGTGTACAGCTCGGCCCAGCCCAGCGAACCGGGCGCGTTGAACAGCCCGGCGCCCGGGAAGGTCCCCGCCTGCCACAGCTGGAACGCGGCACCGGCCGGGTCGGCGGCCACCGCGAACCGGCCCGCGTCGAACACGTCCGTCGGGCCGAACAGCACCGTCCCGCCCGCCTCGGTCACCTCACGGACGGCGGCGTCCGCGTCGGCCACGGCGAACGACACGTTCCACGCCACCGGCTGCGACGGCTGGTACAGCGGGGCGAGCGCGGCGACGGCCGCGTCCCCGAGGTGCGCGACGGTGTAGCCGCCCGCCTCCTGACGCGGGTCCGTCTCGGGCCGCCAGCCGAACAGCCTCGTGTAGAACCGCTGGGCCGCCTCCAGGTCGGTGGTCCCCAGCTCGGTCCAGCAGGGCCCGCCGGTCACCGGTGCGTCGAGCTTCATGGCGTTCCTTCCGCAGGGAGTCCCCGGGCATGAGCCTCTCCAGCACGCTAAGCCGCGGTGCCGTCCCCCTGCCATCGGGGAAACCCACTGGTGTGCCATACCGGCCCCGGCATACCCTCGCCCCCGTACCGCACCGCGTGGCGGCCTCCAGCTCCTTCACCCTGCAACACCGGCCTCAGTGACGATCTGCTGCGCTACCGCGCCGCGGTCGGCGAGGCCTACCGGGACGCCGCCGAGATCAACTGGTTCGTGTGCCGTCCGGCGGCGTCCTTCTGGCCGGACACCGACCAGGTCGCGGACCTGCTGATGCGGGCACCCTGGCACAGTTCACCCGCTGGAACGCCCGTGTCGGCTACGCCGACGGCGCGCTGCCTGCCCCCCCTCGTCCACGGGCTGCCCCGCAACTGGCCGCACATCCGGGCCGTCTACGAACGCGCGGGCTTCCAGCACACCGGGGACACCGAGGTCATCCTGCTCGCCCGGGTCGCCGACCTGCCGGAGCCCGAGCCCCGGCCGGGCGTCACGGTCGAGCGCACGCTGGGGGAGTGCGGCACCCGCTTCACGGCCCGCGCCGGCACCCGCATCCTCGGATTCGTCGAGATCGACACGGCCCTGGCCCGCCCGGAACGCCACGCCCGCGCCGCCGGCCCGGCCGACATCGGCAATCTGCACATCGACCCTGCGCAGGACGGCACGGGCCTTGAGCACTGGCTGCTCGCCCAGGCCGCCGACTGGCTCCGCCTGTGCGGCGTGGACCGGCTCGTCGCCTCGAATCCGCCGCCGACAGTGCCATGCTCGGGCACCTGACGGGCGCGGGCTTTCGTGAACCGACCCGTACCGACCGGGGCTGGGAGTACCGGCCCGGCTGACCTCAGATGCCCGGCCGGTAGCGCATCGGGTGGTCCGCGGGGACCTCCACCAGCACGATCGGCGTCCCGTCCGGATCGGCGATCCACATCTCGACCAGCCCCCAGGGCTCCTTCACCGGCGGTCGGACGATCTCCACGCCCTTCGCCCGCAGCTCGTCGTGGGCCGCCGCCGCGTCGGCGACCTGGAGCCACAGCCGCGTGGCCGGCGCCGACGGGCTCTCGGACCGGCCCGAGACCTCCAGGAAGCCCCCGCCGAGGAAGTAGACCGTCCCGCGCTCCGGCCCCGTACCGAACTCCCGGTAGACGGCGAGCCCGAGCTGCTCACCGTAGAAGGCACGGGAGCGCTCGGGGTCGGTGGGACGGAGCAGAATCCGGCTGCTGAGTACATGCACCATGCACCGGAGCCTAGTGGTGGCGTTACTCTCATCCCTGCCCGAGCGCGCCACGAAACGGAGACGTACGCCCATGGACACCGCCGCCACCGGACTGACCTTCCGCGATGCCACGGACGCCGACGTGGACGAACTGGTGGTACTGATCGAGTCGGCGTACCGGGGCGACGCGAGCCGGGTCGGGTGGACCACCGAGGCGGACATCCTCCAAGGACAGCGGACCGACCCTGAGGGGGTCCTTGCCGTCATCAAGTCGCCCGACAGCCGGCTGCTGACGGTGGAGCGGGACGGACGGATCGTCGCCTGCTGCCAGCTGGAGCACCGGGGGGACCACGTCTACTTCGGCATGTTCGCGGTCAGTCCCCGGCTCCAGGGCGCGGGACTTGGCAAGGTGATCATCGCGGAGGCGGAGCGGCTGGCCCGTGAGACGTGGGGCGCGACGGAGATGCACATGACGGTGATCTCCGTACGCGAGGACCTCATCGCCTGGTACGAGCGGCGCGGCTACCGCCGTACGGGACGGACGACCCCGTTCCCGTACGGCGACGAGCGCTTCGGCATCCCGCAGCGCGACGACCTGCAGTTCGAGCTGCTGGTCAAGGAGATCGCGTAGCGACTACGCGGTGAACCGGCCCGTGCGCTTGATGTCCGGGTGGTCGGTGGTCGCGCCGTCCAGACCGAAGGCGCGGACGAGCCGCAGATGGTCCTGCGTGTTCACCACCCAGCCGATGATCCTCAGGTCGGCCTTGCGGGCCCGCTCCACGATCTCCAGGGTGAGCCGCCGGATGTTCAGGCAGACGGTCTCCGCACCCGCCTCGACGGCCCGCTCCACGATGTCGGTGCCGTAGCGGCTGGCGATCAGCGCGGTGCGCACGCCCGGCACCAGTGGCTTGATCTCGGCGATCGCCTCGTCGTGGAACGAGGACACCTCCACCCGGCCGGCCAGCCCGCGCCGGTTCATCACCTCGGCCAGCGCCCGAGCCGCCTGCGCGTCCTTGATCTCCGCCTGGATCGGCGCCTGCACGGCCTCCAGGACCTCCTCGAAGACCGGCACCCGCTCGCCCCGGCCCGCGTCCAGGGCCCGCAGCTCGGCGAGGGTCTTCTCGGCGATCGGCCCGGTGCCGTCGGTCGTGCGGTCCACGTCCGTGTCGTGCATGACGACGAGCGCGCCGTCCTTGCTCAGATGCAGATCGAGTTCGATGGCGTCGAGGCCGGCCTCCTGCGCGGCGACGAAGGACCGGAGGGTGTTCTCGGGTTCCACACCCATGACTCCGCGGTGACCGATGGTGAGGAAGTTCAAGACGGGACTCTCTTCCGTCGACAGGCGGCACTGGGGGCCTGACGGCCCCCCTGACCGTATCGCCTGCACCCGCCCTGTGCAGAGGGCGAGGGCATGGTCGGCGTGCGTGCGGGCAGAAGGATGACCGACAGGAAAAAGTGCGGTGAAGGGCCGGGTGAGGCAGGATATTTTCCCGAGGTGGCCCTTGCTGGGAGGAACCTCGTGTGTATACGGTCGGGGTACGCGAGATTCTCCCGTGGAAGGTGTGACATGACGGAAATTCTTGTGCAGGTGGGTTCACAGGAGCGGGTTCCTCCTGTGGTGCGGGTGGTGGACCACCCGGCATGGCCCGTGCTCAAGGATGCCGTGGAGCGGATCCGGCCATGGCAGTCCAAGGACGGGTCGATCGACTTCGACGCCGAGGGCGCGCCCGACCCGGCCGACGCCGAGCTCGCCGTCCGTCAGGTCACGGACGCGGTCCTGGAGCTCTCCCCGCTGCTCCCGCACGACCGCGCCTACCACGAGGCCCTGGCCAAGGACCTGACCCGGTGGGCCGACGGCGGCTTCCAGGTGCCCGACTTCCTCGACTCGCTGCTGGCCTTCCAGCCCGCCGCGAACCGCGCGGACGGCCTCCAGCACCTGGTCGTCTTCCCGATGTACACGCAGAACGGCAACCCGGACCGCAACCTCGAAGCGGTCGTGCTGCGCATGGTCTGGCCGGACTGGCTGGCCGAACTGGAGCGCACCCGCTACGACAACCCGCTGTTCTGCGGCATCAAGTTCGAGGACTTCACGGCGGGCTACGACACCAACTCCGCCGTGCTCTTCCCCGAGACCATCGCCGTGCGCGAGGCCCCCGAGCGGTTCAGCTGGGGCGGCATCTTCTGCGACCGCGAGGCCGCCCGCTTCCGCCGTGTCACCGACGCCGCCGTCGAGATCCTCGGCCTGGAGCTGCCCGAGGACGTCGCCGCGATGGTCCACGACCAGAAGCGCTGCGAGGAGGCGTTCGTCCTGTGGGACATGGTCCACGACCGCACCCACAGCCACGGCGACCTGCCGTTCGACCCGTTCATGATCAAGCAGCGCCAGCCGTTCTGGATGTACGGCCTGGAGGAGCTGCGCTGCGACCTCACCGCCTTCAGGGAGGCCGTGAAGCTGGCGAAGGACGGCGTCCCGCAGGCCCGTGACGTGCAGGTCGCGGTCCTCTTCGACCGTATGTTCCGCTTCCCGGTCACCGGTGAGCGCGTGCGCAACTACGACGGTCTCGGCGGCCAGCTCCTCTTCGCCTACCTGCACAAGCACGACGTCGTCCGCTGGCGGGACAACAAGCTGTCCATCGACTGGGAGCGCGCCCCGCAGGTCACCAACCAGCTGTGCGCCGAGATCGAGCAGCTGTACCGCGACGGCATCGACCGCCCCAAGCTCGTCCACTGGTTCGCCGGGTACGAGCTCGTCTCCGCCTACCTCGCGCCGCACCCGGGCTCGAAGTGGGCCAAGGGCCCCGACGCGCTGGACGTGACGCAGCCGCCCCGCAAACTCGTCGATGACGTGCTTCCGGACGAGTTTCCGCTGAGCATGTTCTATGAGGCACTGTCCAAGAAGCTGAAGAACGTGATCGCCTCCACCAAGGGCATCACGGCGGACGGCGCCGAGCGGATCGCCGCGTGAGCGATCGGCGAAGCGAGAACACGGCTCAGGAGGCGAAGACCATGGCGGGGAACGGGGCGCTCAGCGGCGCGGTGATCGCGGTGGCCGGAGCGGGAGGACCCGCGGGGCGGGCCGCACTGCTCAGGCTGGCCGAGGCGGGGGCCACCGTCATCGGCTCGGACAACGACCCGGAGCGGCTGGCGGAGGCGGTGGACGCGGCGAGCTACGCGACCGGCGGCGCCACCGTCACCGGTGACACGGTCGACCTGCTCGACCTGCGGGCCACCCACGACTGGGCCACCCGCGTCGAGAAGGACTACGGCCGCGTCGACGGCCTGGTCCATCTCGTCGGCGGCTGGCGCGGCAGCGAGACCTTCACCCGGACCAGCCTCGACGACTGGGATTTCCTGGAGATGCTGCTCGTGCGGACCGTGCAGCACACGTCCCTCGCCTTCCACGAGGCGCTCCAGCGCAGCGACCGGGGCCGGTACGTGCTGATCAGCGCGGCGGGCGCCAGCAAGCCCACCGCGGGCAACGCCGCGTACGCCGCCGGCAAGGCGGCGGCCGAGGCGTGGACGCTGGCCATGGCCGACTACTTCCGCAAGGCCGGGGGCCCCGGGGGCCCGACCTCGGCGGCTACGATCCTGGTGGTGAAGGCACTGGTGCACGACGCCATGCGCGCCGACCGCCCCAACGCGAAGTTCGCGGGCTTCACCGACGTCAGGGACCTGGCCGAGGCCATCACCGGCATCTGGGAGAAGCCCGCCGCCGAAGTGAACGGAAACCGTCTGTGGCTCACCGAGAAGCCGTGAACCCGCCGAAGACCGACGCCCGTCGCCATCACGACCCCGAGGTCCGCGGTTTCGCCAGCGACAACTACGCCGGCGCCCACCCGGAGGTGCTCGCCGCCCTGGCCCTGGCCAACGGCGGGCACCAGGTCTCCTACGGCGAGGACGCGTACACCGAGAACCTGCAGAGCGTCGTCCGCAGCCACTTCGGGGCCACGGCCGAGGCGTTCCCGGTCTTCAACGGCACCGGCGCCAACGTCGTCGCACTCCAGGCGGTCACCGACCGCTGGGGCGCGGTGATCTGCGCCGAGAGCGCGCACATCAACGTCGACGAGTGCGGGGCGCCCGAGCGGGTCGGCGGCCTGAAGCTGCTCACCGTGCCCACGCCCGACGGCAAGCTCACCCCCGAGCTGATCGACCGGCAGGCCTACGGCTGGGACGACGAGCACCGCGCGATGCCCCAGGTCGTCTCCATCGCCCAGGCCACCGAGCTGGGCACGGTCTACACGCCGGACGAGATACGCGCCATCTGCGAGCACGCCCACGCGCACGGCATGAAGGTGCACCTGGACGGCTCCCGGCTGGCCAACGCCGCCGCCACCCTGGACGTCCCGATGCGGACGCTCACCAACGCCGCCGGCGTCGACCTCCTCTCCCTGGGCGGCACGAAGAACGGCGCCCTGTTCGGCGAGGCGGTCGTGGTCCTGAACCAGGACGCCGTCAGCCACATGAAGCACCTGCGCAAGCTGTCCATGCAGCTCGCCTCCAAGATGCGCTTCGTGTCGGTGCAGCTGGAGGCCCTGCTCGCCCGGGACCTGTGGCTGCGCAACGCCCGCCACTCCAACGAGATGGCCCTGCGCCTCGCCGAGGGCGTACGCGCCGTGCACGGCGTGGAGATCCTCTACCCGGTGCAGGCGAACGCGGTGTTCGCCCGCCTGCCGCACGACGTGACCGAGCGCCTCCAGAAGCGGTTCCGCTTCTACTTCTGGGACGAGGCCGCGGGCGACGTCCGCTGGATGTGCGCCTTCGACACGACCGAGGAGGACGTGGACGCGTTCGTGGCGGCGCTGAAGGAGGAGATGGCCCGCTGAGGCCATCTCCTCGAGGTGGCCGCGTCAGTTGACGACGATCCGCGCGCTGTTGTTGCGCAGGTTGGGGTCGAACTCCCTGATGCTCAGCTCGGGATCGTCGTTGACGGTGGCGACGGTGGTGCGGGCGCCGCGCACCACCCGGTCGATCCGCAACGGGATCTCGAAGGTGTGCGATGCCTTGTCGTGCAGGTGGATCGGTGTCTTGCAGTAGTAGGTCGCGGGGGACGTGCCGTCCTCGGAGGCCCAGCAGTCCTCCTCCGGCAGCCCCGTGACGGTGGTCCCCTCCGGCGCCTGGAAGCGCACCGTCGCCACGGCGGCGCCCGCGCCCAGCGACGCCACCCAGGCCGGACCGCGGTTGAGTACGGTGACCCGGGCGGTGACGGTGTCACCGGCGGCCCCGCCCACCCTGCTGCCCGTGAGCTTCAGGTCGGCGGTGTTCCGGGCGTTCAGTACGACAGCCCGGTAGTTGTCCTGCGGGTCGATGTCGGGGTCCTCCGCCGCGGCCCGGGCGGCGGCCACGGGACGCAGGTCCAGCTCGGCGCCCGTGCCGCGGGTCCACGTCCACTCGCCCCGCATCTGTGCCAGTGCCTCGTCGGAGTACGGATGGACGGAGTGGTCGAACCGCTCGTACAGCGCGTTGCGGCCCACACCGAGACCGGTGTTCAGCGCGTACTCCTGCCCGGGTGCCACCGCCTCGTCCAGCACGCACAGGGCGGACGTACCGGTGGCGTGCTCCCGGTACTCGCAGTTGGCGTGCCGCTGTTCGAAACGCAGCCCGTACGAGGCGTTGAGCCACAGCAGTGTGCGCTCTGCCGTGCGGTTGCCGCTGTTGGACAGCGTCGCCCGCACGCTGGTCTGCGAGCCCGGCCTGAGGCCGTGCTGGTCGTCGGCCTGGCTGAGCCCGAGGTCCGGCCCGTTGCCCACGCCGACCCGCGTCTCGGCCGGGTGGGACGTCGCCTCTCCGGCGACGGCCGAGTAGCGCACGTACCCCGAGGCGCCGGTGTCCGCTCCCGGCAGCGCGCGCAGCCCGAACGTGGCGGCCGGTACGCGCTCCGTCCCGGCGGGCATCCCGGGGACGTCGCAGACGGCCCTGACCTCCGACTCGGGCGCGCAGTTCGCGGGCCACGACACCCGCGCGAAAGAGGCGATCTCACTGACGTCGACGGTCAGGCGGCCGGCCGGCACCGGGTCGTCGGCGACGTCGCGGCTGACCTCCACGGCCAGGCTGCGCTCTGGCGCGCCGCCGTCCGCGTCCGCGCCCGGCAGCACCGTCTCGTACGGTGCGCTGATCCACAGCTGGTTCTCCTGTGCGGACGCGGGCCCGGCCCCGACTCCGGCCGCCGCCAGGGCGCAACTCACGAGCGCGGCGCCGAGCAGGCGCTGTGGGTCCTTCATGTCTTCCCCCTTGTGATGGATCTGCTTCAGGCCGAGACCCGTGGCCCGGGGGATGGGTTGTGGCGGGGCGGATGGTTGCGGCGGTGTTCAGCCGTTCTTCGGATCGATGCATAGATATACGGAGAGCTGAAAATGAATTGACCGAGGAGCGATCTCGTCCCTATGCTCTGCGTGCATGCAGCTGATCCAGGAAACCCCCGACCTCTCCGCCTACTTGGCCGCTGACGAGGCGATAGACCACCACCATCCGCTCGTCCGCGAGACGGCGGCCGAACTGGCCAGGGGTGTGGCGGACTCGTATGAGTATGCGCGGGCGGCGTTCGAGTTCGTGCGCGACACCATCCCGCACTCGCAGGACGCGGGCGATCCGCGCGTCACCTGGCGCGCCTCCGATGTCCTGGAACAGCGCACCGGCATCTGTTACGCCAAGGCACACGCGCTCGCGGCGCTGCTCCGGGCCGAGGACATCCCGACCGCGCTGTGCTACCAGACGTTCGACGTCGTGCACGGTCTGGTCGCCGTGCGGTTCAACGGCGCGTGGCACCGGCAGGACCCCCGGGGCAACAAGCCGGGAGTGGACGCGCAGTTCTCGCTCGACGGCGAGCGGCTCGCCTTCACGCCCGATCCGGCACTCGGCGAGACGGACTGTCCGGTCCTGTACGCCGCGCCTCACCCGGTCGTACTCGACACCCTCAAGGCCGCCGGCGACCGGCCCCACTTGTGGAGGACGCTTCCCACCGCTCTGTGAGGCGGGACCGGGGCACGGCCCGGCCGCGCCCCCGGTGTCAGTGCGCCTCGGCCTCCCGCACCTGCTCCGGCGTCGGAGCCGTGCCGCCGAGGTGGGCCGGCATCCACCAGGTGTCGTCCGGCCCCTTCGGGCGTACGGGGTAGGCGCGCTGGGCGGCCTCCAGCAGTTCCTGGACGCGCTCGCGCAGCTGACGGGTGATCGCGCCCGCGTACTTGTCGCGGGAGGCCTCGATCGCCTCGCCGACCCTGATCGTGATGGGGATGTGGCTGCGCTTGAAGTTGCGGGGGTGGCCCTTGGTCCACAGCCGCTGCGTGCCCCACACCGCCATCGGGATCAGCGGGACGCCGGCCTCCTGAGCCATGCGCGCGGCGCCCGACTTGAAGCTCTTCAGCGTGAACGACTGCGAGATGGTCGCCTCCGGGAAGACCCCGACGATCTCGCCCGACCGCAGCGAGTCCAGCGCGTGCGCGTAGGCCGCCTCGCCCTGCTTGCGGTCCACGGGGATGTGCTTCATCCCGCGCATCAGCGGGCCCGAGATCTTGTGGCGGAAGACGGACTCCTTCGCCATGAAGCGCACGAGACGTTTCTGCGGCAAGGCCGCCAGGCCGTTGAAGACGAAGTCCAGGTAGCTGATGTGATTGCTCACCAGCACGGCGCCGCCCGAGCGCGGGATGTTCTCCGAACCCTGGCAGTCGATCTTGAGGTCCCACGCCTTGAACAGCGTGCGGGCGAAACCGACGACGGGACGGTAGACGAGCTCTGCCATGGGCGGGCCGGACCCTTCCTGCTCTGCCTGGGAAGGGATTCCCAGTGGAAGTTACGCAGCCGTAGGTTTACGGCTTGTCGCAGATCGTGCCCGAAGAACGGCCGGGTAGCCAGTCCCCGTGCCCGCCCGGGAGGAGATTCTCGTCACGTAGTCGCGATCCCACCTCGTGCTTTTACGCTCCCATTACTCCGCGCGCACCGTCACCCGGCGCATGAGCAGGTACATCTCGCATCCCAGGCAGTACCCGAACGCGGCGTTCAGAAAAGCGGCCGCGAGCGCGGCGCCGGTGGCCGCGAGACCCAGCCAGCCGGGTCCCAGGGTGTAGCCGACGAGCCCGAGTCCGGCGAAGACCAGCCCCACCGCCTGGGCGAAACGCGGCGGTTCGGGCGCCTCGAACGCGACCGGCGGCCCGAGCCGCGGGCGTACGGTTTTGGCGAACAGCAGGCCGTAGGGCGACCGGGTCACTCCACCGGCCGCGCCCAGCAGGAACGCCAGCGTCTGCCAGGCCAGCAGCCACGCGCTCCCCGTGACCAGAACGACCGCCAGGACGACGGTCGTCACGGCCGCGCCGAAACGCGGCCCTCGTGCATCGATGTCCATGGGAACCAAGCATTCCGCAGCACGGGCCCGTTGGGTGGGCGGGAATCTTTGCGGTCTCGTGAACGCTTGCAGGAGGTGATGACCGGACTGGTGGTGTGCGTAGTGGTGCTCGCTGCGGCGAGCGCCTTCGGAGTGCTGCAACGGCGGCGGAGCGGGAGAGTGCGAGTGCGCGGGCGGGACGACGGCAAGCTGCTGGACGCGGCCGAGCTGGGCGCGGAACTGGGCGAGCGGGCCACACTCGTGCAGTTCTCCAGCGCGTTCTGCGCACCCTGCCGGGCGACCCGGCGGGTCCTCGGCGAGGTCGCCGGCATGGTCCCGGGCGTGACCCACGTCGAGATCGACGCCGAGGCCCATCTGGGCCTCGTACGACGGCTGGACATCCTCAAGACCCCGACCGTGCTGGTCCTCGACGCCGACGGCCGGGTGGTCCGGCGGGCCACCGGCCAGCCGCGCAAGGCCGATGTGATCGCCGCGCTGGGGGAGGCGGTGTGAGGGACGCGACCCGGTCGGTGAGTCATCTCCCACATCCGGTCCCGCAGCCGGGAGCGAACTTGACTGCGCCAACCATTTATCGTCAGCCTGACCCCATGCCTGCGGACCTTCTCGCCACGCCCGACCTCCTGCGCTCGGTCTTCCGGCGGCACGCGGCAGGAGTCGCCGTGATCACCGCCCGTGGCGACACCGGCCCGGTGGGCTTCACCGCCACCTCGCTGGCCTCCGTCTCGGCCGAGCCGCCCCTGCTGTCCTTCGGGGTCGGCACCGGCTCCTCCAGCTGGCCCGCGATCGCGGCGGCCGGCCATGTCGGCGTCCACATCCTCGGCGAGCACCAGCAGGAGCTGGCGGCCACCTTCGCCCGCAGCGGAGCCGACCGCTTCGCGCCGCCCACCGCCTGGCAGGACGGGCCCGAGGGGGTCCCCGTCCTCGACGGTGTGCCGGCCTGGCTGGTGGGCCGGGTCGTCACGCGCGTGCCCGCCGGGGACCACCGCATCGTGATCGCGGAGGTCGTGCACGGCGACCACACGGGCACCGGCCGGCCGCTCCTCTACCACCAGGGACGTTTCAACCGCCTGCGCGACTGATCCGCGCGTCCCCCGTGCTGCGGGACCGTCGAGTTCCGGTTACGCTGCGTTGCGAAGGTCACAGTTCAAAGCGCTTGCTTAGCGGGAACGAACTGGATGTACTGGTGAGTAATATTTCGCTCGGAGCGTGGGTCGCCCCGACCGGGATCGGCCGCTTGAGGCGCCTATGCTGCCTGCAAGTAGGCAGCATGGAAATGACGATGCAGTAGGAGAGCCGGCGTGAGCTTGAGGATCGTTGTCACTGTGAAGTACGTGCCCGACGCCACTGGCGACCGGCACTTCGCCGATGACCTGACCGTCGACCGGGACGACGTGGACGGTCTGCTCTCCGAGCTCGACGAGTACGCGGTCGAGCAGGCGCTGCAGATCTCCGAGAACTCCGACGACGACGTGGAGATCACCGTCCTGACGGTGGGCCCCGAGGACGCCAAGGACGCCCTGCGCAAGGCGCTGTCCATGGGCGCCGACAAGGCGATCCACGTCGAGGACGACGACATCCACGGCACCGACGCCATCGGCACCTCCCTGGTCCTGGCCAAGGCGATCGAGAAGGCCGGATACGACCTGGTCATCTCCGGCATGGCCTCCACCGACGGCACCATGGGCGTCGTGCCCGCGCTGCTCGCCGAGCGTCTGGGCGTGCCGCAGGTGACCCTGCTCTCCGAGGTGTCGGTCGAGGACGGCACGGTCAAGGGCCGCCGCGACGGCGACGCCGCCTCCGAGAGCCTGGAGGCCTCCCTGCCGGCGGTCGTGTCGGTGACCGACCAGTCGGGCGAGGCGCGTTACCCGTCCTTCAAGGGCATCATGGCGGCCAAGAAGAAGCCGGTGGAGTCCTGGGACCTGTCCGACCTCGACATCGAGGCGGACGAGGTCGGCCTGGCGGGCGCCTACACCACGGTCGACAACGCGGCCGAGCGTCCGGCCCGTACCGCGGGCACGATCGTCAAGGACGAGGGCGAGGGCGGCAAGCAGCTCGCTGAGTTCCTCGCGGGCCAGAAGTTCATCTGAGCCCCGCATTCGCTGACCGCCCCTCATCTTTCGCAAGCAGGAGAGAAGAAGTCCCATGGCTGAAGTTCTCGTCTACGTCGACCACGTGGACGGTGCCGTCCGCAAGCCCACCCTGGAGCTGCTGACCCTGGCCCGCCGCATCGGCGAGCCGGTCGCCGTCGCGCTCGGCAACGGCGCCGCCGACACCGCCGCCACGCTCGCCGAGCACGGCGCGGTCAAGGTCCTCACGCACGAGGCGTCCGAGTACGCCGACTACCTGGTCGTACCGAAGGTGGACGCCCTCCAGGCCGCGGTTGCCGAGGTGTCCCCGGCGGCCGTGCTGGTCCCGTCCTCCGCCGAGGGCAAGGAGATCGCCGCCCGGCTGGCGCTGCGTCTGGGCTCCGGCATCATCACCGACGCCGTCGACCTGGAGGCCGGCGAGGAGGGCCCGGTGGCCACGCAGTCGGTGTTCGCCGCGTCCTTCACCACCAAGTCCCGTGTCTCCAAGGGCACCCCGGTCATCACGGTCAAGCCCAACAGCGCAGCCGTCGAGGCCGCCCCGGCCGCCGGTGCGGTCGAGGCGCTGTCGGTGACCTTCTCCGAGAAGGCCACCGGTACCAAGGTCACCGGCCGTACGCCGCGTGAGTCGACGGGCCGTCCGGAGCTGACCGAGGCCGCGATCGTGGTCTCCGGTGGCCGTGGCGTCAACGGCGCGGAGAACTTCGCGATCATCGAGGCCCTCGCCGACTCCCTCGGCGCGGCCGTCGGTGCCTCGCGTGCCGCTGTCGACGCCGGCTGGTACCCGCACACCAACCAGGTCGGCCAGACGGGCAAGTCCGTCTCGCCGCAGCTGTACATCGCCTCCGGCATCTCCGGTGCGATCCAGCACCGCGCCGGTATGCAGACCTCGAAGACGATCGTGGCGATCAACAAGGACGCCGAGGCCCCGATCTTCGACCTCGTCGACTACGGCGTCGTCGGCGACCTCTTCGACGTCGTCCCCGCGCTGACCGAGGAGATCAAGACCCGCAAGGGCTGATCGACCCCGGCTCTGGAAGGCCCCCGTGACCGCACGAACGGTCACGGGGGCCTCTTCTCATCCCAGGGTCATCGAGGCCTGCACCGGCAGATGGTCGCTCGGGAACGTCCCGTCCATGCTGAAGGTGTTCATCCCGGCCCAGTGCGTGGTCACCCCGGGCGTGGTGAGGATCCAGTCGATGCGCCGCCCGCCGGGCCTGGGCGCCCGGTAGCCGTGGTGCGTCCCGTACGCCGGGCCCCGCGAGGCCGCCGCGTCCCAGGCGTCCACCAGTCCGACGTCCAGCATGAGGTCGTACACCCGGTTGTCGTGGGCGGCCGCGTTGAAGTCGCCGGTGACGATGACCGGTAACGACCGGTCCCACCCGGCGATCGTCTCGCCGATGAGGTGCGCCGAGCGTTCCCGGGCGTACTGGCTGACGCTGTCCAGATGGGTGTTGAGGACGTAGAACTCCCGTCCCCCGTCGGCGAGATCGACGAAACGGACCCACGTCACCATGCGCAGCCAGTCCGCGCCCCAGGTGTTCGAGGCGATCGTGTACGGGGTGTCGGACAGCCAGAAGTGATCGAACTCGATCGGCTCGAGTCTGCGCGTGTCGTAGAAGACCGCCATGAACTCGTCCTTACTGCCGCCCCCGCGTCCGGTGCCGATCCAGTCGTAGTGCTCGCCGAGATCCTTCTCGATCGCGCGCACTTGCCGGTAGAGCCCTTCCTGGGTGCCGATGACGTGCGGTCGCTCGCGGCGCAGCAGTTCTCGCATCACCGGTCGGCGCACCTCCCAGCGCGGTGTCGAGTCGACGACGGTCCCGAAGCGGACGTTGAACGTCATGACGTCCAGGGCGCCCGGGTGCTCACCGGCGGAAGCGGGCTGTGTGGGGCCCGCGGTGGTGAGCAGCGGTCCTGCGACGACGGCGGCGGCCGCCGCCTTGAGCCCATGGCGGCGCGACACTCCGACCTCGTTCGGCACGTGGTCTCCCTCCCCTTGCGCGTCAGGATGAAGCTTGCCCTCTGAATACGGAAGAAGAGGGTGGGTCTGCGGCGACCAAGGGTGAAGGATGGGGAACCCCACGTCAGGACGGTGTTGACCAGGCGGAAGGTCGACCGATAACTTCGCTCTACGGATTGTTGATTCCGTAGAACGGAAAACAGGAGGGTCTCGGAATGGGTCAGGGCCGGCAGGACAAGGTGGCGACGAGCCTCGCGGGCGCCGTCAGCGAGGAGATCAGCGCCTCTCTCGCGCCGGTCGACGCCGAACTGGAGCGCCGCTACCCCGGAGACCCCGGCACCCGCCAGCCCGTCCACACCGTCTACGTACCCGGCGACGTCTTCGCCGCCGACACCGTCCGCTCCTGGGGCGACCGTGCCCTGGCCGCCCTCGACCAGCACGCCCCCGACGCCGAATCCTTCGCCGCCGTCCTCGGTCTCCCGGACGAACTCGCCGAGCCCGTCCACGCGCGCGTGCGCGCCAAGCTGGAGCGCGAGCCGATCGAGGACCTGCGCGTCGACTTCGAGGACGGCTACGGCAACCGCCCCGACGCCGAGGAGGACGAGGCCGCCGCCCGCGCCGCCCGGCTGATCGCCGAGGCCTACGAGGACCGCACCGCGGCCCCCTGCATGGGCATCCGCATGAAGTGCATGGAAGCGCCCGTACGGGCCCGGGGCATCCGCACGCTCGACATCTTCCTCACCGGCCTGATGGGGGCCGGCGGCCTGCCCGGCGGGCTGGTCCTCACCCTGCCGAAGGTGACCTACGCCGAGCAGGTCACCGCCATGGCGCGGCTGCTGGACGCCTTCGAGAAGACACACGGCCTGGAGCCCGGCCGGATCGGGTTCGAGATACAGATCGAGACCAGCCAGTCCATCCTCGCCGCCGACGGCACCGCCACCGTCGCCCGTATGATCCAGGCCGCCGAGGGCCGCGCCACCGGCCTGCACTACGGCACCTTCGACTACAGCGCATGCCTCGGCGTCTCCGCCGCCCACCAGGCCAGTGACCACCCCGCCGCCGACCACGCCAAGGCGGTCATGCAGGTCGCCGCGGCCGGCACCGGCGTGCGCGTCTGCGACGGCTCCACCAACGTCCTGCCCATCGGCCCGACCGAGAAGGTGCACGCCGCCTGGCGCCTGCACTACGGCCTCACCCGCCGCGCGCTGGCCCGCGCCTACTACCAGGGCTGGGACATGCACCCCGGCCACATCCCCACCCGCTACGCGGCCGTCTTCGCCTTCTACCGCGAGGGCTTCGAACAGGCCGCCGCCCGCCTCGCCCGCTACGCCAACCGCACCGGCGGTGATGTCATGGACGAACCCGCCACCGCCAAGGCCCTCAGCGGCTACCTGCTGCGCGGCCTGGACTGCGGCGCCCTCGACATCGGCGAGGTCGCCCGGCTGACCGGCCTGACCCGGGCCGACCTGGAGAGCTTCGCGGTGCCCCGGCGGGGCGACCTGACGGCGTCCGCCTGACCGCTTCTCCCGGGGTTCCGCCCCGCGTACCGGCCCTGTCACAGCCGTCACCACCGGCCGTCACTGTCATCGCCGCCCCGTACTCTGTACGCCACACACTGACGTGTCAGTGATCCGGTGGTGTCACGAGAACGGGGCAGCGGTGTCAACGGGGGAGCAGGGGCAGGCCGACGGGACCGGTCGGCTGCTGGCAGGCCGCTATCGCGTCACGGCGCAGCTGGGGCGCGGCGGCATGGGCGTCGTCTGGAAGGCCGTCGACGAGGTCCTCGGCCGTGAGGTGGCCGTCAAGGAACTGCGCACGTACACCGACGCGGCCGGCCCCGAACTGGCCGGTCTGCACCTGCGGATGCAGCGCGAGGCGCGTGCGGCGGCCCGGGTGCGCCACCCCGGTGTCATCGCCGTGCACGACATCGCCGAGGTCGACGGCCGCCCCCTCATCGTCATGGAGCTGGTCGACGGGCCGTCCCTGGACGACGTACTGCGCGAGCGCGGCCCACTGGACCCTGGTGAGGCGGCCGGGATCGGCGCGAAGGTCATGGACGCCCTGGCCGCCGCCCACCGCGCGGGCGTCCTGCACCGGGACGTGAAGCCGGGCAACATCCTGCTCGACCCATCCGGCCGGGTCGTCCTCACCGACTTCGGCATCGCCACCATGGACGACCCGGGCGACGGTTCGGCCACCCACCTCACCCGCAGCGGCGAACTCGTCGGCTCCCTGGACTACCTCGCCCCCGAGCGGGCCCAGGGCGCCGATCCGGGCCCCGCCTCCGACGTCTGGGCCCTGGGCGCCACGCTGTACGCGGCCGTCGAGGGCGCCTCGCCCTTCCGCCGTACGTCCACGTTCTCCACGCTCACCGCGATCGTCACCGAGCCCCTGCCCGAGCCCCGCCGCGCCGGTCCCCTCGCCCCCGTCCTCCAGCAGCTGCTGGACAAGCGCCCCGAGGGCCGCCCGGAGGCGGACCTGGCCCGTGAGATGCTCCAGGCCATCGCGGACTCGGGCGGCACGGACACGCCGACGTCATCGCTGCGAGGGCCGGTGCCCGCACCGCCCCCGCGCCCGGAGACGGAGCGCGGGG
>NZ_MUKA01000208.1 GCF_002150735.1 Streptomyces africanus | reverse complement strand
GCCCCGTCGACCCGGGCGGCCTCGATGATCTCGTCCGGCAGCGCCTGGATCAGGTACTGCCGCATGAAGAACACACCGAACGCGCTCACCAGCGACGGCAGGATCACCGCCTGCAACTGGTCCGTCCAGTCGAGCTTGGCGACCATCATGTACAGCGGGATCACGCTCAGCTGCGGCGGCACCATCATCGTGCCGATCACGATCAGCATCAGCGCGCCACGGCCCCTGAACCGCAGCTTGGCGAAGGCGAAACCGGCGATCGTCGACAGGAAGACGATGGTCGCCGCCGAAACCCCGGCCACGATCGTGGTGTTGAGGAACGCCTCACCCAGATTGGCGTCCTTCCAGGCGATCTCCAGCTTGTCGAACAGACCCGAGCCGAACCAGAACGGCGGCGGCGTCTGCGCGAGCCGCTGGTTGTCACGCGAGGCGGCGATCGCCGTCCACACCAGCGGGAACAGCGAGACGATCGTGAACACGATGAGGATCGCGTACGCGATCGGACCGCCGTGCAACGTCCCGCCGGCCCGCGCGGACTTCGGCAGGCGGGGGCGTTTGGACTCCTTCGCGGGCGCCGCGCCGGGCGGCGGGGCGTCCTGGGGCGTCACAGTCGTCGTCACGGCCGAACTCCTAACTACTGGCGCGCAGCCGGCGCGAGATGACGTAGTTGACGATGCCGATGACGATCAGCATGAGGAACATCGTCCAGGCGATCGCCGAGGCACGGCCCAGGTGCTGGGCGACCCAGCCCTGCTCGTACAGATACAGACCGAGCGTCTGGAACTGGTGCTCCGCGCCGCCGGAGGTGCCCTTGTTGGCGTCGAACAGCAGCGGCTCGCCGAAGACCTGGCTCGCGCCGATCGTCGACACGACACAGGTGAACAGGATCGTCGGGCGCAGCGCCGGCAGCGTCACATGGATGAACTGCTGCCAGCGGTTGGCCCCGTCCAGCGCCGCCGACTCGTACAGGTCCTGCGGGATCGCCTGCATCGCGGCCAGGTAGATCAGCGCGTTGTAGCCGGTCCAGCGCCAGATGATGATCGAGGAGACGGCGATCTGCGAGAACCACTTGTCGTTCTGCCAGTCGACCGGGTTGATGCCGACCATGTCGAGCGCCCAGTTGATCATGCCGTAGTCACGGCCGAAGAGCAGCACGAACACCAGCGAGGCGGCGGCGATCGACGTCGCGTACGGGGCGAGCATCGCGACCCGGAAGAAGGTCGAGGCCCGCAGCTTGTAGTTGAGGATGTGGGCGATGCCCATCGCCATCAGCAGCTGCGGAACGGTGGAGATGATGCCGATGGTCAGGGTGTTCTTCGCCGCGTTCCAGAAGAACTCGTCGTCGAAGATCCGGGTGTAGTTGCGCAGCCCGACCCAGTTCATGTCGGTCGGCGCGGTCAGCTCCACCTGGTGCAGCGAGGCCCAGCCCGTGTAGATCAGCGGGAACAGGCCGAACGCGATGAACAGCAGGAAGAACGGCGAGACGAAGGCGTACGGGCTCCAGCGGATGTCCCGCTGCCAGCGGCGGGACAGCCGGTCCCGGCGCCGCCGCTCCTTCTCCAGGGACACGGGGTCCCCGGGCGGGCGGCCCGGGGCCGCGCCCCCCTCGGCGGGGGGCGCGGCGGTGTCGTGGCGGGTGGCCATACGGGTCACTGGTCCAGCTTGTTGTCGATGGTCTTGATCGCGGAGTCCCAGGCCTCCTTGGCCGACTTGCCCTTCGTCGCCAGGATCACGCCGTTGTCCGTCAGGCCCTGCATGATGATCTGGTCCTTCGGGCCGATCACCTGGACCGGGGCGGCCTTGGCGGCCTCCGCGAAGATCGGGCCGATCTTCTGGTCACCGGTCATCTCGTTCGTCGCGCCGGTCACTTCGGGCATGGTGTAGGTGGACGGGGCGCTCGGGAAGCTGGCCTGCACCTTGAACAGCTTCGCCTGCTGCTCCGGCGCGGTCAGCCAGGTCACGAACTTCTGCGCTTCCTTCACGTTCTTGCCGCTCTTCGGCACGGTGAGGAAGGTGCCGCCCCAGTTGGCGCCCTTGGGCGCGGTGGCCACGGCCCACTTGCCGGCCGCGTCCGGCTTCGAGTTGCCCTTGATCGTGCCCAGCATCCACGGCGGGCAGGCGATGGCGGCGAACTTGTTGTTGGCGATCGTGGAGTTCCAGGCCGGCTGGAACTGCGTCTGCGACTGGACGAGGCCCTTCTGGGCGGCCTGAGCGGTCAGGTCGAAGGCGGCCTTCACGGCCGGGTTCGTCTTGTAGATGACGTTCCCGGAGGTGTCGTAGAACTTCTTCTCCTCGCTGCCCAGGATCGCCTGGATCAGACCGCCGGGGGAGTCCATGAAGAAGGTGCCCTTGGGGGCCTTCGCCTTGTAGCGCTCGCCGACCTGGACGAGCTTGGCCCAGTCGCCGGCCCACAGCTTGCCCACCTCGGCCGGGTCGGTGGGCAGACCGGCCTGCTTGAAGAGGTCCGTGCGGTAACAGATGGCCATCGGGCCGACGTCGGTGCCGAGTCCGATCGTCTTGCCGTCCTTGGTGGTGGCCTGCTGCCACTTCCAGCCCAGCCACTTGCTCTTGTCCACGCCCGAGACCTTGGACATGTCCTCGAGCTTGTCGGCCTGGGTGGCCGTGACCTCGGCGATGTTGGCCACTTCGACGGCCTGGACGTCCAGCAGACCGCTGTTGGTGGTGAGGTGGTTCAGCAGCGCCGGGTAGTAGTTCTCGTTCCGCTCGACGACGTTCTGTTCGATCTTGATGTTCGGGTTGAGCTTCTCGTACTCGGCGTAGAGGCCGGCTTCCTTGAAGCCCATCGTGCCGAAGAGCCCCACCGAGATCGTCGTCTTGCCCTTGCCGTCACCGTCCGACGAGCCGGAGTTGTCGTCGCCGCCGTCGTCGGCACAGCCGGCCAGCAGCCCGGCGCCCAGCGACGCGACGGCCGCGAGGACCATCGCCTTGCGGGCGGTTCGGATGCGTGCTCGCATGTCGTCCTCCTGTTGCCCTGACGTGCCGACCCCCCGGCCAACTGCATGGTTGGACCCGTTTTCACTCGCTGCGGCTCGGGCGGGGAACGTGCGGGTTGTGTATGTGTCAGGTACTGTGGGAGCGCTCCCACCAGTGATGTGTTGAAGGTTCTCCGGTCGGGGCGGGGGTGTCAAGGGACCGGACAGCGAGAGATGCGTTCAGTTATCGGGCTGTTAACTGGACCGGGGCCGCGGTCCCTTGCGGCCACGGACGGCGATATCGAGCCAGTCGTACCGGCCCGCGGGCCGAGGGCGGGTCCTAAGCGGAAGGCCGGGGGCGGCGGGCCCCGGTGGCGGTCACTACAGCTGACGAGCCTGTTAAATTCCAGGCCAGCCGCAGAGTGCGGGTGTGGACGGGAAGGCGGAGCCCATGGCAAGCCACGGAGCGCGGGGCCGAAGCGGTGGCCGGCCCACCCTCGAAGAGGTGGCGGCGCGCGCCGGTGTCGGCCGCGGCACGGTGTCCCGGGTGATCAACGGCTCGCCCCGGGTCAGCGACGCGACCCGCGCGGCCGTGGAGGCGGCGGTCGCCGAGCTCGGCTACGTCCCGAACACCGCGGCCCGCGCCCTGGCCGCCAACCGCACGGACGCGATCGCCCTGGTCGTGCCCGAGCCGGAGACCCGGTTCTTCGCGGAGCCGTACTTCTCGGACATGCTGAAGGGCGTCGGGGCGGAGTTGTCCGACACGGAGATGCAGCTCCTGCTGATCTTCGCGGGCAGCGACAAGGAACGCCGCCGTCTCGCCCAGTACCTGGCCGCCCACCGGGTGGACGGCGTCCTGCTGGTCTCGGTCCACGCGGACGATCCGCTGCCCGACCTGCTGTCCCAGCTGGACATCCCGGCGGTGATCAGCGGCCCGCGATCGGCGCAGGAGACACTGGCGTCGGTCGACTCGGACAACTACGGCGGCGCCCGCCAGGCCGTCGAGCACCTGCTGTCCCGCGGCCGCCGCCGGGTGGCCCACATCACCGGCCGCCTCGACGTCTACGGCGCCCAGCGCCGCGTCGACGGCTACCGCGACGCGCTGAGCGACGCGGGCCACGGGGCGGACGAGGCACTGATCGAGCCGGGTGACTTCACGGAGGAGGGCGGCAGCCGCGCCATGGCGGCCCTGCTGGAGCGCCGGCCCGACCTGGACGCGGTCTTCGCCGCCTCCGACGTCACCGCCGCCGGCGCCCGCCACGCGCTGCGCGAGGCGGGGCGCCGCATCCCCGACGACGTGGCGCTCGTCGGCTACGACGACTCCGCCATCGCCCGCCACATGGAACCGCCCCTCACCAGCGTCCGCCAGCCCATCGAGGAGATGGGCCGCCGGATGATCGACCTCCTCCTCACGGAGGTCGCCGACCGCCGCCCGCTGGCGTCCCGGGGACTGGACCGACGGCAGGTGGTCCTGGCGACGGAACTGGTGCCCCGGTCGTCGTCGTGACGCCGCATCAAACTGCTGGACATCGCCGAGGTGGCTGCTCGGACGGAGCCGTACGTGCGTCCGGTGGGCGAGGCCATTCACTGCGGGAGATGGAGGCAAAGGACGCCTCTGGCACCAACTACCCGACGGGGCAAGGCGGATGCCCTGTCCGTCTACTTCCAGTAGATCGAACTCCGTCACGCCGTCGAAATCCACCGTCTTACCGGGCCCGTCGTGCGGTGTGATGCGGGCCCGGTCTGAGCTACGCATCCGCTGGGGTAACGCCGAGGCAAGACCAAAAGCCGTCGTGACCCGTGCGATGCCATGGCAGAAGATGATTTCCACAGACAAATGAATCTGGAAACGGGGGCGTCATGGAGGCTTCAGAACTCGCGGTGAGAGCCGTCGGGGTGGTCGTCGCTGCCGCGACCGGGGCAGCGACGGCTGTGGGTGAACGTGCCGGCACGGCTGTCAGCGATCTGGTGCGAACGCGTCTCTCCGGTACCGGTCAAGGGCGTACGGCACTCGAAGGACTCGATGCCCAGCCGGACAGTGACATAGCCCGGTCGGCGGCGGAGGGCGTACTGCGGGAGGAGATCGAGGCGGATCCGCAGTTGAGGCAGCGGCTGGAGATACATCTTTCTGCCCCGGCGCACTTCACGCACAGCGTGGTCTTCACCGGTGGGCGACAGTCCGGCAATGCCATCGCCATCGGCCCGCTGACCATCAACAAGAACACACCAGGTGGTCGGGCGATCCTGGGCGTGGGAGCAGTCCTGGTGGTGCTGCTGCTCGGGCTGGGCGTATACGGCGGGGTCCAGCTCTTCTCCGGCGACGACTCTCCGGGGCAGCACGCCCATGCGCAGGGCACGCGCCCGTCCGCCGACGTCCCGGGCACGGACTCCCCCGGTTCGGAGGGCGACGGCGAGGTGGGGACCGATGTCGGAGCGGTCGCCGAACCGCTGAGCGATGAGGCAACTGTGCGGTCCGTCCTCCCGGATGTGGGCAGCCTGCCTGAGGCCTGGGAGATTACGGACAGCGCCGACGTCCAGGAGGGTGTGCCCGAGGACTGCAGTTCCGATTGCCAGGGGGTGTTGTTCACCGGCACGGTGAGGCTCGAGGAGGAGGACGCGTGGCGAGGCGCCTTCTTCTACGTCCAGGCCTATGACTCGAACGACCACGCCACCCAGCGGTTCGCCGACATACGCGCCGACAAGGACGGACAGTCAGACATCTTCGACTCGATGTCCGTCGAGCCCCTGGGGGACGAGAGCGTGGCCTTCCGGAAGAACATCGTGAACAAAGAGCAGGCCGAGTGCGGTGTGCGGGTCGGAACTGTGGTCGCCTGGGTCACGTATGCGACGGACAGTGGGGAACTCGATCCTGCCGACCTCACCTCCCTCGCCCGGATGCTCGCCGAGCGCGCCCAGCAGGCGCAGGACGGGGAGACTCCCTCAGCGAGCGCGGTGCTCTGACGTGGTCGAACCCCACCGCGGTCTGCGTGACTGCGGTGAACGCGAACCCCGCTACTTCGCCGGCCGCCGCACCAGGTAGACGCCCGCCGTCGACACCAGCACCGCCATGCACGCGATGAAGACCAGGCCCGCGCCCTCCAGGCCGATCCGGTCCGCCAGGAGGCCGACGCCGATCACCGGGACCGAGATGCCCGTGTAGGCGACCACGAAGAGCGTCGAGATCACCGCCGCGCGCTGTTGCTCGGGAGCTGCCCCGGCCACCCCCGACAGGGCGCCGCGGAACGCCAGGCCCTGCCCGGAGCCGCCGACGAGTGCGCTCAGGACCACCAGGGACATCAGGTCCCACCGCAGCGCGCCGGCGAGCAGCGCCAGCCCGGCGAGGAGTCCGGCGCAGCCCAGCGGGAGGGAGCGCCGCACCCCGACCCCGCCGACCGCCAGCTGCCCGGCCGTCGACGCGAAGAAGGCCAGCGCGACGACCAGCCCGCTCACGGCGTGGTTGTCCACGTGCAGGGACTCGGCGAGGAATGCCGGGCTGACCGAGGTGAACACCCCGAAGAGGGCGAACCCCGCGAACGAGGCGATCGCCGCGGGGGCGAACACCGCCCGGACCTGCGGGGGCAGTGCGGGGCGCTGCGGCCGTACGGTGCGCAGCGGCTTGCGTTCCCGTACGGTCTCCGCGAGCCGCAGCAGGACGGCGGCCGACCCCGCCACCAGCACCAGGTGCGTGACGAACGGCAGATACAGCGGCCAGTCGGCGTACTGGGCGAGCACCCCGGACAGGAGCGGCCCGCAGCCCAGCCCGCCCATGTTGGCGGCCGTCGCCACGAACGTGGCCCGGGAGGCGCCGCCTTCCGGCGCGAGCTCCATCACGTACGCCGTGGCGGCCCCCGTGAACAGACCGGCGGACAGTCCCGACAGCAGCCGCCCCGCGTACAGCCAGCCCAGCCCGGTGGCGCACAGGAAACAGACGGCGCTCCCCGCCGCGAGGCCCAGCCCGCACAGCAGCACCGGGCGTCTGCCCACGGCGTCCGAGGCGTTGCCCACCAGCAGCAGGACCCCGATGACCGCGAAGGCGTACACGGCGTACACCACGGTCACCGTCAGCTCGGAGAACCCGAACTTGTCCTGGTAAAGGGGATAGAGGGGAGTCGGCAGCGTGGTACCGGCCATGCACACGGCGAACACGGCCCCGCCGAGCACGCACGCACGCCATCCTCGGCGCTCACCGTCCATGCCGCCGACCGTAACCCCGGCTGCCGCCCGGCCCCGGACCGGCGCGCAAAAGACAATCAGCCGGTGGCTTCTACGCGAAGCCACCGGCTGATTACTCAGGGTGAGTGACGGGACTCGAACCCGCGGCATCCTGGACCACAACCAGGTGCTCTACCAGCTGAGCTACACCCACCATGACCGGCTTGGAGATCAGTGCTGTCCCCGACCGGCCGAGAAAAAGTGTACAGGGTCCGAAGGGGTGCTCGCGCCCGGCTTTCGCGGCGCCCCTCCGCGGGACCCCGGCACGGCTACTGCGCGGGCAGCACGTGCTTCGCGGCGATCTTCTTCGCGGTGTCCGAGTCGGGCCCGGGCTGCGGGACGAAGACGGCCTCGCGGTAGTAGCGCAGCTCCGCGATGGACTCGCGGATGTCGGCGAGCGCCCGGTGGTTGCCGTTCTTCTGCGGGCTGTTGAAGTACGCCCGCGGGTACCACCGGCGGGCCAGCTCCTTGATCGACGACACGTCGACGATCCGGTAGTGCAGGTAGTCCTCCAGCGTCGGCATGTCGCGCAGCAGGAAGCCGCGGTCCGTGCCGACGGAGTTGCCGCACAGCGGGGCCTTGCCCGGCTCCTTGACGTGTTCCCTGACGTACGTCAGGACCTGTTCCTCGGCGTCCTTCAGCGTCGTGCCGTCCGGCAACTCGGCGAGCAGCCCGGACGAGGTGTGCATCTGACGCACCACCTCCGGCATCGTCTCCAGCGCCCGGTCCGGCGGCCGGATGACGATGTCCACGCCCTCGCCGAGCACGTTCAGCTCGGAGTCGGTGACGAGGGCGGCCACCTCGATGAGCGCGTCGTCCGACAGCGAGAGGCCGGTCATCTCGCAGTCGATCCACACCATGCGATCGTTCATGTGTCTAACCTTACGGTGAGCCGCCCCGGGCCGGACCGGCCGTGCCATGACCTTGTGGCCGTGACCTTGTGGCCGCCGTACGCACCCCCCGCGAAACGGCACCGGGCCCGCGCGGAGGGTCATCTCCCCGCGGGCCCGGTCACCGGCTCACGTCACCTCACGTCGCGCTGCGCTGCCCCGGCAGACTCGCCCGGCTCGGCACGTACGCCTCCCGCCCGTTGTCCGGCGCGGCCGACGCCGACGCGGACAGGGCCGGGGACGATCCGACCGCGCTCGCCGCCGCCGTACGGCGGGACTGGAGCGGGACCGGGTGCTCCGGATGCAGCGGGCCGGGCTGCTGGCCGGGATGCCCCGGGTGCCCGGACACGCCGGACCCCGGACCGCCCTGGGCGGCCTCGGTGTCCTGCGGCCGCTCGCCCTGCGGGCGCCGGGCGCGGTAGGCCGCCCGGTACGCGGCCGGCGAGGAGCCCAGCTGGCGGCGGAAGTGCCCGCGCAGGGCGACCGGCGACCGGAAGCCGCAGCGCCCCGCCACCTCGTCCACCGAGTAGTCCGACGTCTCCAGCAGGCGCTGCGCCTGGAGCACCCGCTGCGTGATCAGCCACTGCAGCGGCGCGCTCCCGGTCAGCGAGCGGAAGCGGCGGTCGAACGTACGACGGCTCATGTACGCGCGTGCCGCCAGCGTCTCCACGTCGAACTGTTCGTGGAGGTGCTCCAGCGCCCAGGCGACGACCTCGGCGAGCGGGTCGGCGCCGATCTCCTCGGGTAAAGACCTGTCGAGATAGCGCTCCTGGCCGCCGCTTCGGCGCGGGGGCACGACGAGACGCCGGGCCAGGGCCCCTGCCGCCTCGTTGCCGTGGTCCGTGCGCACGATGTGCAGGCACAGGTCGATGCCCGCGGCGGTGCCTGCCGACGTCAGCACGTCGCCGTCGTCGACGAACAGCTCCCGCGGATCGACGTGCACCGACGGATAGCGTTTCGCCAGCGTCGGCGCGTACATCCAGTGTGTCGTCGCGGGCCGGCCGTCCAGCAGGCCCGCCGCCGCCAGGACGAAGGCGCCGGTGCACAGCCCGACGATGCGGGCGCCCTCCTCGTGTGCCCGGCGCAGCGCGTCGAGCGCCTCGTCCGGTGGCGGAGAAGTGATCGAACGCCAGGCCGGCACGACGACCGTGCCCGCGCGTGAGATCGCTTCCAGGCCATGTGGCGCGGTGAGTTCCAGGCCCCCTGTGGTCCGCAGCGGGCCGTCCTCGCCGCCGCACACCAGCAGCCGGTAGCGCGGCACGCCGGCGTCCTGGCGGTCGATCCCGAACACCGACAAAGGTATGGAACTCTCGAAGATGGGGCCGCCGCTGAACAGCAGCACCGCGACGATCTCCTTGCGGCGTCGCCCGGAAAGCTTCCGGGCTGCGGCTTCCGGCGCGGCAGTGGAGTCGTGGCTCATACTGCTAAGCCCCCCTCGGTGGTCGCGGCTCCTCGGTTGTGTCGCTCCTGCACGTTTCCCCTCGGTCCTGCACGAGTCCCCCGCCGTAGACAGTCAAGATCGAATCTACTGTGTCCCGTCGCGCCGCAGTGGCCGGTTCGGCACTCGGCACATTGTCGACTTGGCAACTTGGCGTGAAGCATTCGATCACGAAGCGTTGCACTCGTGGGGCGTGCAGGGAAGTGCGCCTTGTCGCAGTGGCCAATCCGCGTAGGGTGCGCAGCACCCCTGAGGCCCTTTCCGTGCAGGTCGAACGGGGGTTGGGGGGTGGTCAGGGAGGGTGATGCACAGGTGCGGGAAGTTGGCTGAAAAGCAGCGTGCGTGTGCGCGGAAACCGGTCAGCCGACCGGTGTATCCCCGCCAGTGTGCCGTCCGCCGCGGTGCGACCCCGTTCCGGTGCGGTGGTGCCGGCCCCGATGGGGCGCCCGGTCCTCGGCCGCCAGCCGGGCCGCCCCGCGCTCGGACTGCCGCAGCAGGACCCGGCACGCGCCCGTGACGGCCGCGAGTCCGAGGGCCGTGCCGGCGGCGCCGGCCAGGGAGGCGCCGTACCCGAGGAGCACGAGGGGGACGAGCAGGCAGCTGAAGGCCGCCCAGCGAACCACGTCCGTCGCGGTGTCCCGCGGCGGCGGGGCCGCGCGGTCCGCCTCGGAGGCGGGGCGGGGTCCGGGCATGCGTGCTCCCTGTGGCGTGACTCACGGGGTTCAACGCGTGGCCGGTGAGCAGGTCACTGTCTGACCCGATCACCCCCACGGGTAAGTGAATCCTGTGCAAACCGCCTGTACAGCGCAGCAACCATTGCGTTACGGGCGCCGCCTCGTGCATGCTCCCTGGAACCCGCACGCACGGCGGGCGGGATCTGGGCTAAGGAGGCGTGCCGCCGTACCCTTGGGGGTATGGGGTTGGGAAGACCATTCCCGGACACAGCTCCGCCGCACACTGTTGTCCCTCCCATAAAGGATCACAACGCCGAGACAGCCATGGCCGGTCACGAATTCTTCGAACACGCGGACCGCAAGCGGCCCGTCGCCGATCCCACGGCGGCCGAGCCCCTGGCGGCGGAAGAGCCACGCCACTCCTGCGATCCCGCCTTCAAGCACGGGGTCGTCGTCGGCTTCGACGGCTCCACGTCCAGTGAGCGCGCCCTGGCGTACGCGATCGGCATGGCCCATCGCTCCGGGTCGGGCCTGATCATCGTCCACGTCGCCAACCGGCTGCCGACCACGGTGTGGGCCGGCTGCGAGCCGCCGGTGTTCGTGGACGTGCCGGACCACCGGACCGAGGTGCTCGGTCTTGAGCTGGCCTGTGCGGACTACCTCGCCGAGGTGCCCTGGATCCTGGTCGAGCGCGGCGGCGACATCTGCCACGAACTCGAAGAGGTCGGCCGGGAGTACGAGGCCGACGCGATCGTCGTCGGGTCGACCCACGGCCTCGTCGGGCGGATCTTCGGCTCGGTCGCCGGGCGGCTCGCCAAGCGGGCGCAGCGGCCCGTCATCGTCATTCCCTGAGCGTTCCCTGGCATGGCCTGAGCATTGCCTGAGCGTCAACTCCCTTGCTGCCCCTGTGCGGTGCGTAAACCTACTCGTGCGTAGAGGTGTTTGTGCCCTTGTGAAGGGCATATACGGAACACCGCACCACTGCACATGCACGAAGGGAGCCCGCCGTGGACAAAGACGTCTCCGCGGGAAGCGGAATCACGACCGTGGCCGGTCGACTCGCCCTCGCAATCACCCTGTTGGCCTTCGGGCTGGGGCACGCCGCTGTGCTCGACGGGGTGTCAGCCGCCGACGCCGTGTCAGTCGCCCAGTACGTGGGCGGCATCGCGCTCTTCGCCGCCGGGTTGCTGGCCCTGCGGGACGGGGACACCGCCGGCGGGACGGCGTTCTCGGTGCTCGGGGCGCTGTGGTTCACCTGGGCCGTGTCGGCGGGTGCCTCCGGCAATGAGGCAGGGCTCTTCCTGCTGTTGTTCGCCCTCGTGGTGCTGTCTCTGACGCTTGCGGGCGGGGAGCAGCTCGGTCAGGTGGTCCACGGGCTGTTCTTCGTCGCCCTGTTGCTCATGGCGATCGCCGAGTTCGCCGGTAACGACGGGCTCGCCAAGGCGGGCGGGTGGTTCGCCGTGGCCGCGGGGGCCGTTGCCTGGTACGCGGCCACGGCGGTGCTCGCGCACTGGCCCACGGCGGTTCCGCGACGCGCTGCGGGCCGGGGCGTGACGGCCACCGGTTAGCTGCGCCGGCTGGGGAGTTGGGCGGCTTCCCGGCGATGGAGGCGGACCCCCTGTGTCTGGTGGCAGCATGTGGGGGTCCGTCCTCTTGTTTGGCCTGTGCGGGTGCGTGGGGGTTGCTCGCGCAGTTCCCCGCGCCCCTAAAAACCCCTACTCAACCGTCACTGACTTGGCCAGGTTCCTCGGCTTGTCGATGTCCCTGCCCAGGGTCAGGGCCGTGTGGTACGCGAGGAGTTGGAGGGGGATGCCCAGCAGGATGGGGTCGAGTTCGTCCTCGTTCTTCGGGACGATGATGGTTTCGTCGGCCTTCTCCTGGTGCTGGTGGGCCACCGCGAGGATCTTGCCGCTGCGGGCCTTGATCTCCTCCATGGCGGCGCGGTTCTTCTCCAAGAGGTCGTCGTCGGGGACGATCGCGACCGTGGGGAGGGCCGGCTCGATCAGGGCCAGCGGGCCGTGCTTGAGCTCGGAGGCGGGGTAGGCCTCGGCGTGGATGTAGGAGACCTCCTTGAGCTTCAGGGAGGCCTCGCGGGCCACCGGGTAGCCCCGCACCCGGCCGATGAAGAGCATCGAGCGGGCCTCGGCGAACTGCAGGGCCAGCTTCCTGACGTCCTCCTCGTGCTCCATGATCTCGGCGATCTGGGCGGGCAGCTTGCGCAGGCCCTCGATGATCCGCTTGCCGTCGCGGACCGAGAGGTCGCGGGTGCGGCCGAGGTGGAGGGCGAGGAGCGCGAAGGCCACCGTGGTGTTCGTGAAGCACTTCGTGGAGACGACGCAGACCTCCGGGCCCGCGTGGACGTAGATGCCGCCGTCGGCCTCGCGGGCGATCGCGGAGCCGACCACGTTCACCACGCCCAGGACCCGTGCGCCCTTGCGCTTGAGTTCCTGCACGGCGGCGAGGACGTCGTAGGTCTCGCCGGACTGGGAGACGGCGATGTAGAGGGTGTCGGGGTCGACGACCGCGTTGCGGTAGCGGAACTCGGAGGCCGGCTCGGCGTCGGCGGGGATGCGCGCCAGCTCCTCGATCATCTGGGCGCCGATCATGCCCGCGTGGTACGAGGTGCCGCAGCCGAGGATCTTCACGCGGCGGATGCGCCGGGCCTCGCGGGCGTCGAGGTTGAGGCCGCCCAGGTGCACGGTGGAGAAGCGGTCGTCGATGCGGCCGCGCAGCACGCGGTCCACGGCCTCGGCCTGCTCGTGGATCTCCTTGTGCATGTAGGTGTCGTGGCCGCCCATGTCGTAGGAGGCCGCCTCCCACTCCACGGTGGTGGGCTCCGCGGTGGTGCGCGTGCCCTCCGTGGTGTACGTGCGGAAGTCGTCGGCCTTCAGGGTGGCCATCTCGCCGTCGTCCAGCGTGACGATCTGGCGGGTGTGGGCGACCAGGGCGGCGATGTCCGAGGCGACGAACATCTCCTTCTCACCGATGCCGAGGACGACCGGGGAGCCGTTGCGGGCGACGACGATCCGGTCGGGGAAGTCCGCGTGCAGCACGGCGATGCCGTAGGTGCCCTCGATGAGCCGGAGGGTCTCGCGGACCTTGTCCTCCAGCTTCGTCGCCTGGGAGCGGGCGATGAGGTGGGTGAGGACCTCGGTGTCGGTCTCGGAGAGGAACTCGACGCCGTCCGCCTCCAGCTTGCGACGCAGGTCGGCGGCGTTGTCGATGATGCCGTTGTGGACGACGGCGACCTTGCCCTCGGCGTCGAGGTGCGGGTGGGCGTTGACGTCGGAGGGGGCGCCGTGGGTGGCCCAGCGGGTGTGGGCGATGCCGGTCGTGCCCTTGAAGCGGGCCGGGACCTTGGCCTCCAGGTCGCGGACGCGGCCCTTGGCCTTGACCATCTTCAGGCCGGAGGCCTTCGGGGACGTGATGACGACGCCCGCGGAGTCGTACCCGCGGTACTCCAGGCGCTGGAGGCCCTCCAGGAGGAGGGGAGCGACGTCACGCTTCCCGATGTAACCGACAATGCCGCACATATATACGCATTCCTAGCCGTAGACGATGCGCCGCAGCTGCCGGAGCGAGAGCTCCGGCGGTGCCACCGCGCGATATTTGAGATCCGCCTCGATCCGCTCGAAGATCGCCGCGTTCATCAGGCCCTGGGCCTGGAGCTCGCGGTGGCGGCGACGGACGTACTCCTCGGTCGTCTCGTCGAAGTAGGCGAGCACGTCCTGGATCACGCGCAGCGCCTCGCCCCGGCTGAGGGGCGTGGACCGCGTCAGATGATCAACGAGTTCGTCGTGCACCCGGTAGATCCTGAGGCACCAGCGGCACTTACGCAAGAATTCTGCCCGTTTTCGGGCAGAGGGCTGTGGGGATCCCTTGGGGGAACGTTGAACCTGTCATGAGCGCCTGTTCGTGAAGCGTCCACCGGGCGGCCGGTGTCCCGTTGCCCGAGGCGTCGATTTTTGGACGCCATGGACATTCCTCGTATGGGCGTACCCGAGCGGCTCGCCGAGCGCATGAGCATGGCCGAGCAGCACGAGTACCTGCGCGCCAGATTCTCCCGGCGCACGATGATCAGAGGCGGTGCCGTCACGCTCGGCGCCGTCACCGGTGGCGCGTTCGTGCCGGGCGCCACCGCCCAGGCAGCCGTCCCGAGCGGACGGACGGGCACCGAGAGCGTCGACGGCGCCCATGTGGCCCCCTTCGGCCGCCACCTCGCCTACGGCACCGACCCGCGCACGGAGATGACCGTCTCCTGGCAGGTCCCGGTCGCCGTCAAGAAGCCGTTCATCCGGATCGGCGCCCACCCCACGGACCTCTCCCGGAAGATCGACGCCGAGGTCCGCACCCTCTTCACACCGGCCGGTGTCGGCGCGAGCGGCAACCACACCCAGTACTACGTCCACGCCAAGCTGACCCACCTGCGCCCGGGCCGGACGTACTACTACGGCGTCGGCCACCAGGGCTTCGACCCGGCCGAGCCGCACCTGCTGGGCACCCTCGGCACCTTCACCACCGCCTCCGCGCACAAGGCGCCGTTCACCTTCACGGCCTTCGGCGACGAGGGCGTCAGCTACCACGCGCTCGCCAACAACAGCCTGCTCCTCGGCCAGAACCCGGCCTTCCATCTGCACGCCGGCGACATCGCGTACGGCGACCCGGCCGGCCAGGGCAGGACCGACGACACCGGCTTCGACGCGCGCGTGTGGGACCAGTTCCTCGCGCAGACCGAGTCCGTCGCCAAGTCCGTCCCGTGGATGCCCGCCTACGGCAACCACGACATGGAGGCCTGGTACTCGCCTAACGGCTACGGAGGCGAGGAGGCCCGCTGGACCCTCCCGGACAACGGCCCCGACAAGAAGAACCTCCCGGGCGTCTACTCCTTCGCCTACGGCAACACGGCGGTCATCTCGCTCGACGCCAACGACATCTCCTTCGAGATCCCGGCGAACCTGGGCATCTCGGGCGGCACCCAGACCACGTGGCTGGAGGACCGGCTGAAGAAGTACCGGGCCGCGCCCGACATCGACTTCATCGTCGTGTTCTTCCACCACTGCGCCTACTGCACCTCCACCGCCCACGCCTCCGAGGGCGGGGTCCGGCAGGAGTGGGTGCCGCTGTTCGAGAAGTACACCGTGGACCTGGTCATCAACGGCCACAACCACCAGTACGAGCGCACCGACGTCATCAAGGGCGACAAGGTCACCAGGAAGCTCCCGATCGGCGGCACGGCCTACCCGGAGACCGACGGCGTCGTGTACGTGACGGCCGGCGCGGCGGGCCGCAGCCTCTACGCGTTCAGCGCCCCGCTGTCGTACGAGGGCAACGAGCACGACGTGGACTCCGTGTCCTCGTTCGTCAACGTCAAGGGCGGCAAGCAGAACGAGACCGTCACCTGGTCGCGGGTGCGCTACCTCGACTACTCCTTCCTGCGCGTGGACGTCACCCCCGCGCCGAAGGGGCACCTGGCCACGCTCACGGTGCGCGGCATCGCCGAGACCGGTGACCAGGTGGACCACTTCACGGTGGCGCGCCGGGCGAAGTAGCGCCCGAGGGTGTCCCGGGGTGCTACATCCGCTTGAGGATCGCCTGCTTGGCCAGGGCGAACTCGTCGTCCGTCAGGACGCCCGTGCGGTGCAGGTCGCCGAGCTCGCGCAGGCGGCGCAGCAGGGCGTCGTGATCGTCCTCGGCGGACGCGACCGGGGGAGAAGGCGGTTCCGGTCGCGCGTCCGGGACGTCGGCGGCGGCCCGGGCCGGGTGCGGAAGCCTGGCCTGGACCGCCGCCGCGACCAGCGCCATCAGCGGGTCCTTCCTGAAGCCCCACAGCTCCACGGCGTTGGGGTCGTACTTGGGCGGGGCCTTGGTGGGCGCGTTGCGCACGGTGAAGCGGAGGTAGCCGTTCTCCAGGCCGGCCGCCGGCTGCCACTCCACGTCCGTGATGTCGGCGAGCAGGAGCGTGCGGGCACCGGCGGCGGCCTTGGCGTCCTCCGTCTTCCAGTTCCACTCCAGGCGTATGCGCTCGCCGTCGAAGCCGGCGGTGCCGTCCCCGGCGGAGACCGACAGGGGGACGGAGGGGCCCGGCAGCAGGTACGTGTCGACCGGGTCGGCGGGGACCTGGTCCAGGAGCAGGGCGCCCCGGACCTCGTCCGTGAAGTACTCGGCGACGCCGTAGCGGTCGGACTCGACGATCAGCTGGTACGGGTCGTGGGGCTCGGTGAGCCGGCCGCCGGTGGCATGCAGCAGCGGGTCGGCGCCGTCGCGCAGACGGAGCCTGAGCCGCCCCGCCTTCTTGCCCTGCTCGAAGGAGATCCCGGCCAACGCCCCCAGCGGGACGACCAGTTCACCCAGCTCCCTGCGCAGCAGACTGATGTTCCTGTCCCGCCCCGGGGTCAGCCGCAGGGCGTCGCCGTCGAAGGCCCATGTGCCGTCCTTCTGGATGATTTCCGCCATGGGGTGGATTGTTCCACCGGTCTCACGAGAGAGTGGTCCAGACCTCTTGGGGCTCAACCGGCTCATGGAAGGGACACGCTTGTGAGAGACGGCCGTGCGAGACCGCGCCACAGAACGCTTCGCCTGCTCGGTTCCCTGCTGCTGGTCGGGACGGGCCTCTCGATGACCGGGGCCGCCCCCGCGCAGGCGGCAGCGCCCGCCCCGCTCGACCGGGTGATCCCCGCACCCGCCTCGGTCGCCCCGGGCGGCTCCCCCTACCGCATCACCCGCGGCACGCACATCCACGTCGACGGCTCGCCCGAGGCGCGGCGCGTCGCCGAGTACCTCGCGGCCCTCCTGCGGCCCTCGACCGGCTACCGCCTCCCGGTCACCGATCAGGGCGCCGGGGGCATCCGGCTGCGCCTCGCCCAGGGCCCCTTCGGTGCCGAGGGCTACCGCCTCGACAGCGGCCGGGGCGGCGTCACCATCACCGCGGCCCATCCCGCCGGTCTCTTCCACGGCGTCCAGACCCTGCGCCAGCTCCTCCCCGCGGCCGTCGAGAAGGACACCGTCCAGCCCGGCCCCTGGCTGATCGCCGGCGGCACCGTCCAGGACCGTCCGCGCTACGGCTGGCGCGGTGCCATGCTCGACGTCTCCCGGCACTTCTTCACCGTCGAGCAGGTCAAGCGCTTCATCGACCAGCTCGCCCTCTACAAGATCAACAAGCTGCATCTGCACCTGAGCGACGACCAGGGCTGGCGCATCGCCATCGACGCCTGGCCGCGCCTCGCGACGTACGGGGGCTCCACGGAGGTCGGCGGCGGTCCCGGCGGCCACTACACCAAGGCCCAGTACAAGGAGATCGTGCGGTACGCCGCCTCCCGCTACCTGGAGGTCGTCCCCGAGACAGACATGCCGGGCCACACCAACGCGGCCCTCGCCTCCTACGCCGGCCTGAACTGCGACGGCGTCGCGCCTCCGCTCTACACCGGCACCGAGGTCGGCTTCAGCTCGCTGTGCGTCGGCGAGGAGAGCACGTACGACTTCGTGGAGGACGTGGTCCGGGAGCTCGCGGCGCTCACGCCGGGGCGTTATCTGCACATCGGGGGCGACGAGGCGGACTCCACCAGTCATGAGGACTACGTGAAGTTCATGGACCGGGTGCAGCCGGTCGTCGCGGAGTACGGCAAGACGGTCGTCGGCTGGCATCAGCTGACCGGTGCGACACCGGCGGCGGGTGCGCTCGTCCAGTACTGGGGGCTCGACAGCACCGGTGCGGAGGAGAAGGCGCGGGTGGTGAAGGCCGCGCAGGGTGGTACGGGGCTGATTCTGTCTCCGGCCGACCGGGTGTATCTCGACATGAAGTACACCGAGGACACGCCGCTGGGGTTGTCCTGGGCGGGGTATGTCGAGGTGCGGCGGTCCTACGACTGGGATCCGGGGGCTTATCTGGCCGGGGTGCCGGAGGGGGC
>NZ_MUKA01000207.1 GCF_002150735.1 Streptomyces africanus | reverse complement strand
TGGTACGCCTCGCCGATGAGCTGCATGTCCGCGTACTCGATGCCGTTGTGCACCATCTTCACGAAGTGGCCGGCACCGTCAGGACCGACGTGCGAGACGCACGGTGAACCGTCGGCCGCCTTCGCCGAGATCTTCTCCAGCATCGGGCCCAGCGAGTCGTACGACTCCTTCGGACCGCCCGGCATGATGCTCGGGCCGTTGAGCGCGCCCTCCTCACCGCCGGACACGCCCATGCCGACGAAGTGGATGCCCTGCTCGCGCAGGTCGCGCTCCCGGCGCCGGGTGTCCGCGAAGTGCGCGTTGCCGCCGTCGATGATCATGTCGCCGGGCTCCAGCAGCGGGGCGAACTCCTGGATCACCGCGTCCGTCGGATCACCGGCCTTCACCATCACGACCAGCCGCCGCGGCCGCTCCAGTGCCGCCACGAAGTCCTTCGCGGACTCGCACGCGACGAAATCCCCTTCCCCGCCGAACTCCTCGACCAGGGCGCGCGTGCGCGAAGGCGTCCGGTTGTGCACCGCCACCGTGTAGCCGTTGCGGGCGAAGTTGCGGGCGAGGTTGCGGCCCATGACCGCGAGACCCGTGACGCCGATCTGCGCTGTACTGCTCATTCGGTTCGCTCCTAAAGACCTCGGTATCGGTGCTGCTGCCGGTGTCCACCAGCGTGTCCACCAGCATGCCCCGTCGACCATCCTGACGTGCCGCTACTCCGTCCGCACGCGCGGGTCGCACGACGTCGCGCAGGCAGATACGCACACGAGCCCCCGTCGCACTCACCCGATGTACGCGTCCCCGCGCGCGCCGCACCCGCGCACGGGGTGACGTACACGGTGCGCCGCCGTGGCGCACGACGCGCAACAGGGGCCTCATCCCGGCCATTTGGGCAACCGGGCGGCCGATAGCCGCCTTGTCCTGGCCGGTTCGCAGCGCTTACTTTTGCCCCTCCTGACGCATGTCTAGGGGGGCTCTCGATGGCCGTACGCGGCCGGCATCGCCGGTATCAGCCGAACAGGATCAACCGCGCCTCACTCACCGTCACGGCGGGCGGCGCGGGCATGGCGCTCCCGTTCATGGGCGCCGGCACCGCCCAGGCGGCGGACGTGGACACCTGGAACAAGGTCGCCGCCTGCGAGTCGAGCAGCGACTGGAACGTCAACACCGGCAACGGGTTCTACGGCGGCCTCCAGTTCACCCAGTCCACCTGGGAGGCGTACGGCGGCCGGGCCTACGCGGCGCGCGCGGACCTGGCCTCGAAGCACCAGCAGATCGCCGTCGCCGAGAAGGTGCTCGACGGGCAGGGGCCGGGCGCCTGGCCGGTGTGCTCCGACCGGGCCGGACTGACCCGGGGCGGTGCCGAGCCCGACATCCGGCCGGCCGCCGAGAGCACGCGCACGAGCGAGAAGGCGGACCGGAAGACCAGGGCCAAGACGTCCATCGAGGACGTGCGGCCGCAGTCCACGCCGCAGTCCCGGGCGGGCAGCGCCGAGCTGTACACGGTGGTGCGGGGCGACACGCTCTCCGGCATCGCGGAGGAACGGGACGTGCGGGGCGGCTGGCGGGGTCTGTACGCCGCCAACCGCTCGGCCATAGGGGGCGATCCCGACCTGATCGTGCCCGGCCAGCGGCTCGCGCTGCGCGGGGAGGGCGCCACGAAGACGCGTCCCGCGCCCGAGCGGGCCCCGGCCCCGTCGGCCAAGCCGTCGACGAAGAAGCCGGCGAAGAAGCCGTCATCGAAATCCCCGGACCGTGCCAAGGAACGGTCCAAGGACGAGAGCAAGGAGCGCGCCGCACGGTCCACGTCCACCCGGCAGGGCTTCGTCGCCCCCGTCAGCGCCTCCCTGGGGACGCCCTACCGCAAGGCGGGCCCGTCCTGGTCGAAGGGCTACCACACCGGCGTCGACTTCCCCGTGCCCACGGGCACGTCCGTCAAGTCCGTCGCCTCGGGCAGCGTCGTCAGCGCGGGGTGGGGCGGTTCGTTCGGCTACCAGGTCGTCATCCGGCACGGCGACGGCCGCTACAGCCAGTACGCCCACCTGTCGGCGATCTCCGTGCGGGACGGGCAGACGGTGAGCGCGGGCCAGCGCATCGGCCGCTCCGGCTCCACCGGGAACAGCTCGGGCCCGCATCTGCACTTCGAGGTGCGGACGGGGCCCGGGTTCGGCTCGGACGTCGACCCCATCGCCTATCTGAGGGCCGGCGGCGTCAGGATCTGATACGCGTGCGGTGCCGGTCCACGGTGGGCATCGGCACGTACGGGATGCCGTAGCAGGCGGCGTAGGAGAGCGGGCGCTCCCCGCTCTCGTACGCGTCGTCCGGTCCGGCCTCGGCTTCACCGGCAACGGCACCGGCAACCGCAGGCACGGACACCGGCACGTCCCCTGACGCCCCCCGGCCGGCCTCGGCACCCGTCGCCCCGGTCAGCGCCCCCACAGCGACGGGCGGCGCACCCACGGTCCCGGGCAGCGAGGCGCCCACGGACTCGGGAAGCAACGCGTCCACGGTCTCGGGCAGCGACGCGTCCACCGTCTCGGGAAGCGACGCGCGCCCCGGCTCGGCGTGGGTGAGCCGCTCCGTCGTCAGCAGGATCAGGCCGCCCGCCGCCACCACGCCGCAGCTCAGGGCGAGCGCCGTGCCCGTCGTGCCGTAGCGGAAGGTTTCGCCGAACATCGTGATGCCCACGGCGGCCGCCACCACCGGGTTCACGACCGTCAGCGTGGCCAGCGGGGCCGCGAGGCCGGCACCTCGGTAGGAGGCCTGCGACAGCAGCATGCCGGCCGTGGCCAGGACACCGATCACCGCGAGGGACGGCACGTCCGCCGCCGACACACCGCCGGTCCAGTCGACCGCGACGGTCTTGGTGAACACCGAGGCCATTCCGAACGCGATACCCGAGGCCGTCGCCAGCAGCATGCTGCGGACCGCCGGGTGCCGGTGCGCGGCCCGGCCGGCGATCATCAGGGACACGACCACACCCGCGGTGACCAGGGCCACGGCCACCCGCTCCGCCGCGTCGAGCGACCGCGCGTCGGACGCGGCGACCAGGGACAGCAGACCCGCGAGCCCCACCGTCGCCATGATCGCGCCCCGCCACGCCGTGGCACCCGCCTTGCGGCCGACGAACAGCGCCGCCATCGGCAGGGCCACCACGATGGTCAGCGCGCCGAGCGGCTGCACCAGACTGAGCGGACCGTACGCCAGCGCCACCACATGCAGCAGACCACCGAGGCCGTTCAGCGCGACCGCCGCCCACCAGCCCGGCCGCCGCAGCGGCGCGTACTGCTCGTCCGGCGAGGACTCCGCCACCCGCTCCTGCACGATCGCCCCGCCCGCGTAGGCGAACGCGGACACGAGGGACAGCAGGACGGACAACGCGAGGGCGCTCATCGGCTGCTCCTCTGCGTCAGGCGGGGGCGCTCGGCCCGGCGCGGCGAAAGGTCGGCTTTCATGACCAACACCCTGCCGTGTCCAGGTCTTCCCGTCGTCGTCCCTGAGCACTCATTGGGTCCTACTGCCGATGGAGTACGAGGGGACCCCCATCATCCCCAGGGTGGGCGACCTTGGTCGGGGGCACCGGGTCGCATCCCTCAGGTGCCTTGGTACTACTGCTCTTCGTGGACCTCGACCCCGGCCTTGCCGCGCTCCGCCCGCTCGGCGGCTACTTCGTGCTGCGCACGGGAGAAGCGGCGGCGGGGCCTCCCCCCACTCTCGCACAGGCCTACGCCGCCGCGTCACCGGATGTATACGGAAATCCCCTGATTTTCCGTGTCGGCAAAGTCGCCCATGCACTGCGCGCCCCGGAGTTACGCGTCGCGGCCTCCGTGGCCCACCTCGGACTCGCGGCCCGCCTCTGGTCCGTGGCACTGGGCTGCGCCGCGCTCTACGGCCGTCTCCCCGACCTCGACCCCCGGCTGCTGCACTGGGACGCCGACGCCGGGGCCCCCGACGACCTGTGGCTCCCGGACGTACGGCCGCTCCCCGGGGACGCGCCGGCCCTCGCCGACGTCGTCCTGCACGGTCACCTCGAACCCCTCTCGGCCGCCCTGCGCGCCCACTACCGCCTCGCACCGGGCCTGCTGCGGGGCAATGCCGCCTCCGCGCTGGCGGGCGCCGCCCGGGAACTCGACCGCTGGGCCCGGCGGCACGGCCGTACGGACACCGCCGCCCGGGCCCGTTCCCTGACCGCCGAACTCCTCGCGCACCCCCTGCTGACCGGCTCCGGAACCCTCACCGGCACGGCCTTCCGGCGCCGCAGCTGCTGTCTGTACTACCGCGTGCCCGGCGGGGGCCTGTGTGGTGACTGTTGCTTCACACGGCCGCCTCGCTCTTCCCCACACGCCCCATCTGGGTGACCATGAAAGGGAACGGCCGCTGAGAGCAGGGAGTTGCGGGTGCGCGTCGGACTGCTGACCCGGGAGTACCCGCCGGATGTGTACGGCGGCGCAGGTGTCCATGTGGAGTTCCTCGCCCGGGAGCTCCGGCCACTGGTCGACCTCGACGTGCACTGCTGGGGCGAGGGGCGCGCCGACGGCGTGCTGCGCCATCGCCCCTGGTCCACGCTCGACGGGGCCAACGACGCGCTGCGCACCTTCTCCGTCGACCTGGCCATGGCCGCAGCCCTCGAAGGCCGCGAGCTGGTCCACACCCACACCTGGTACGCCAACCTCGGCGGCCACCTCGCCAAGATGCTCCACGGCATCCCGCACGTGATGACCGCCCACTCCCTGGAGCCTCTGCGCCCCTGGAAGGCCGAGCAGCTCGGCGGCGGCTACGAGCTGTCGAGCTGGACCGAGCGCACCGCGATCGAGGCCGCCGACGCGGTGATCGCCGTGTCCGCCGCCATGCGCGAGGACATCCTCGGCTGCTATCCGGCCCTGGACCCGGAGAAGGTCCACGTCGTGCACAACGGCATCGACACGAGCCTGTACCGGCCCGACCACGGCACGGACGCCCTGGACCGCGTCGGCCTCGACCGCTCCCGTCCGTACGTGCTGTTCGTCGGCCGCATCACCCGCCAGAAGGGCGTGCCCCACCTGCTGCGCGCGGTGCGCGACATCGACCCGGCCGCGCAGGTCGTGCTGTGCGCGGGAGCACCGGACACGCCGGAGATCGACCAGGAGTTCCGCGAGCTGTTCGGGGAGCTGAGCCGGGTCCGCGACGGCGTCTTCTGGATTCCGAAGATGCTGCCGCGCCCGGAGGTGATCCAGCTCCTCACGCACGCCGCGCTGTTCGTCTGCCCCTCGGTGTACGAGCCGCTCGGCATCGTGAACCTGGAGGCGATGGCCTGCGGCACGCCCGTGGTGGCCTCGGCGGTGGGCGGCATCCCCGAGGTGGTGGACGACGGCAGGACGGGCCTGCTCGTCCCGGCCGGCGACGGCTTCGAGGCGGGACTCGCCCGGGCCATGGACTCCGTCCTGGGCGACCCGCAGGCCGCCCGGCGGATGGGTGAGGCCGGGCGGGAACGCGCGGTCGGCGAGTTCGGCTGGGACGCGGTGGCCCGCCGCACGGTCCGACTCTACGAGGAGATCCTGAAACAGGCTTAGTCCGAGCTGCTCAGGGGCAGGCATCGGGAAATCTGCGTGAGGGGAGCGGCCATGCGTCGTGGTGGTCCTTCGGTCCTGGGAATCGTACTGGCGGGCGGAGAGGGCAAGCGTCTGATGCCCCTGACCGCGGACCGGGCGAAACCCGCGGTGACCTTCGGCGGTACCTACCGCCTGGTCGACTTCGTCCTGTCCAACCTGGTGAACGCCGACGTGCTGCGCATCTGCGTGCTGACGCAGTACAAGTCGCACTCGCTGGACCGGCACATCACCACCACCTGGCGGATGTCCAGTCTGCTGGGCAACTACGTCACCCCCGTGCCCGCCCAGCAGCGCCTGGGCCCGCGCTGGTACCTGGGCAGCGCCGACGCGATCCTGCAGTCGCTGAACCTGATCTACGACGAGCGCCCCGAGTACGTCGCCGTCTTCGGCGCCGACCACGTCTACCGCATGGACCCCCGCCAGATGCTCACCCAGCACATCGACAGCGGGGCGGGCGTCACGGTGGCCGGGATCCGGGTGCCGCGCACCGAGTCCTCGGCGTTCGGCGTGATCACCCCGGGCTCGGACGGCCAGACGGTGGAGCGCTTCCTGGAGAAGCCGACGGACCCGCCCGGCCTGGCCGACGACCCCGAGATGGTCTTCGCCTCCATGGGCAACTACATCTTCACCACGAAGGCCCTCATCGAGGCGCTCCAGCGGGACGCGGAGGACGAGCACTCCGTGCACGACATGGGCGGCTCGATCCTGCCCCAGCTCACCGACCGGGGCGAGGCCGCGCTGTACGACTTCAGCGCCAACCACGTGCCCGGCGAGACCACCCGCGACCAGGGCTACTGGCGGGACGTCGGCACGCTGGACGCCTACTACGAGGCCCACATGGACCTGATCGCCGAGCGCCCGGCCTTCAACCTGTTCAACCGCAGCTGGCCCATCTACACGCACTCGTACCAGCTCTCTCCGGCCCGCTTCAACGCCGGGGGCATCGCCAGCGAGTCCATCATCAGCGCCGGCTGCCTCATCCGCGGGCAGGTGACGCGGTCCGTGCTGTCGCCGGGGGTGGTGGTCGACCCGGGGGCCGTCGTGCAGGGGTCGGTGCTGCACGACAACGTGCACATCGGCCGGGGCGCGGTGGTGCGCGGTGCCGTGCTGGACAAGAACGTCGAGGTGCCGCCGGGCGCGACGATCGGCGTCAACCCGGAGCGTGACGCGGAGCTGTACACGGTGTCCAAGGGCGGCGTCATCGCCCTCGGGAAGGGGCAGCTGGTCACCTGACGAGGAGCGCCCGGGGGACTTTGTCCTGGCTCTGGACGAAGAACGGAATCCGTGATGTTGTCATGCCAACTCCTGTCCATGACAACGTTGTTATGGAGGTTCCGTGCGTACCGGACGTCTCAGAGCCCGACTCGCGTTACTGCTCGCCGCGCTCCTCGCCCTCGCCGGCCTGACCGCGGCACCCGCCCTCGCGGACGACCCGGCCGAGATCCACGGCCTCAAGGGCGAGTACTACACGCACTCCGCCCCCGGCGCCTTCGACTTCCACACCCTCAAGGCGACGACCTTCGACCAGGACCTCGACTTCGACAACCTGGAGCCGCGCCTGACCTTCACCACCGGACAGTCCGACGACGTCAGCGTCCGCTGGACGGGGAAGATCGTCCCGGAGAAGACCGGGCCGCACACCTTCTCGATCACCGCCGACAACGGCTTCCGCCTGTGGGTCGACGGACAGCTCGCCATCGACCACTGGGTCGACGACTGGGACCGTGAGCAGACCGCCCGCCCCGTCGACCTGACCGCCGGCAAGGCCTACGACATCAAGGTCGAGTACTTCGAACACTACGGCGGCTCCAACCTCCACCTCCGCTGGACGCAGCCCGGCGGCGGCAAGGAGCCCGTCCCGCAGTCGGCGTTCCGCCTCCCCGACGGCTTCGCCTACGACGGCGCCCTCGCGGCCGCGGTCCAGCCCACCGGCCGCACCCTCAAGCTCGACTTCGCCCAGCCCCTCGCCGTACCCCCGGCGGGCTTCACCGACCACCTCAAGGCGGTGATCGGCGGCGCCGCATGGCCCCTGGGCGCGGCACGGCCGGACCCGTCCGACCCCACCTCCCTCCTGGTGACCCTCGACGAACCGGTCGTCGGCAACAGGACCGGCACGGCCCGCGGCACCGCCGACGTCCGCTACGACGGACAGGGCGGCCTCACCGACGCCGACGGCAACGTTGTCAAGGAGTTCTGGACCAGCGGCCCGAACCGCTCGACGTACCAGCTGCGCACCCGCTGGGCCGACGAGGTGGGAGCCGGCAACGCCCTCCCGGAGTACCCGCGCCCGCAGCTGACCCGGGACACCTGGCAGAACCTCAACGGCCGCTGGCAGTTCGCCGCCGCCGAGCCGGGCGAGCAGCCGCCCGTCGGCAGGGCCCTGAAGGAGCGCATCCTCGTCCCGTACCCGGTGGAGTCCCAGCTCTCCGGCATCAAGCGGCACGAGGACCTCATGTGGTACCGCCGCACCTTCACGGTCCCGCCCGACTGGCACATCGGCTCGGCCAAGCGGCTCAGGCTCAACTTCGGCGCCGTCGACTGGCGGGCCGAGGTGTACGTCAACGGCACCGAGGTCGCCGCGCACGAGGGCGGCTACGACAAGTTCAGCGCCGACATCACCGACGCGCTCAAGCCCGGCCGCACGCAGGAGCTCATCGTCGGCGTCTACGACCCCACCGACGCGGCCGCCGGCGAGAACCCGCCGCTCGGCAAGCAGCGCCTGGACCCCAGCGGCATCTGGTACACCCCGTCCTCCGGCATCTGGCAGACGGTCTGGATGGAGCCGGTGGCCCGCGACCACGTGGACTCCCTCCAGCTCGTCCCCGATGTGGCCGGCGAGAAGCTGACCGTGCAGGCCCGGGGCGTCCGGGACGGCGTACCGATCACGGCGACGGCGTACGACGGCCGGCGCAAGGTGGCAACGGCCAGCGGCCGCACCGGCAGCCCGCTGACCCTGACCGTCCACGACCCCCACCTGTGGTCACCCGACGACCCCTTCCTCTACGGCCTGAAGGTGAAGGTCGGCGCCGACCGGGTCGGCAGCTACTTCGGGATGCGCTCCATCGCCGTCGAGAAGGTGAACGGCGTCCCGCGCACGGTCCTCAACGGCGAGCCCGTCTTCATGATGGCCACGCTCGACCAGGGCTTCTGGCCGGACGGCCTGCACACCGCGCCCACCGACGAGGCCCTCGCCTCCGACCTGAAGGCGCACAAGCGGCTCGGCTTCAACTCCGTCCGCAAGCACATCAAGGTCGAGCCGGACCGCTGGTTCTACTGGGCCGACCGGCTCGGGCTGCTGGTGTGGCAGGACATGCCCGCGATGACGGCCGGGGTGAACCCGAGCGCCGCCTCCCGCGCCCGCTACGAGCGCGAGCTGAAGGAGATGATCGACGAGCACGTCAGCAGCCCGTCGGTCGTCATGTGGGTGACCTTCAACGAGGGCTGGGGCCAGTACGACGTGGGCCGGATAGCCGAGCAGGCCAAGGCGTGGGACCCCACCCGGCTCGTCAACGGCCAGTCCGGGCTGAACCTCGGCGCCGACGGCGGCACCGGCGACATCATGGACGAGCACGGCTATCCGAGCCCGGCCCTGCCGCCCCGCCCCGACGGCGAGCGCGCCCTGGTCAGCGGCGAGTACGGCGGCCTGGGCCTCGCGGTGCCCGGCCACGCCTGGTCGGTGCAGCAGTCGTACGTCGACGTCGACCCCGCCACCTACACGGACGACTACCTGGCGAAACTGGACGAGGTCCGGGCGCTGGCGTGCCGGGGCGGCAACGGGGCCGTCTACACCCAGATCACCGACGTCGAGGGCGAACTGAACGGCTTCCTGACGTACGACCGGGCCGTGCTGAAACCGGACACGGCCCGGCTGAAGGCAGCCCACCAGGCGCTGATCCGTGACGCCTCTCGGGTGACTCCCACGGGGTGCCCGGCGCCGTAACCTGTGCTGAACTGACCACACATGCACCATAAGTCCCGTCCCTCTCGCCAGGGCGGGACTTAATGTGCTGTTAACTGTACGTAGCCTGATCGTACTTGACCGTAATCGGCTGGGGGCGATTGACTGCTGGCCCACCCGTTCGACGCGAGGCAAGCCCTTGACTGCTGACCTGCTCGCTCCTCTCGACCTGGCGTTCTGGAACATCGAGTCCGCGGACCACCCGATGCACCTCGGCGCGCTCGGGATCTTCGCGGCCCACTCGCCCGCCGCCGGCGCCCACGCGGCCGACCTGCTCGCGGCCCGCGCCGCCGGCGTGCCCGGACTGCGGATGCGGATCCGCGACGTGTGGCAGCCGCTGCCCGCCGCGCTGCGCCGGCCCCTCGCCTTCGGCGGCGCGGCCCGCGAACCCGACCCGGACTTCGACGCCCTGAACCATGTGCGGCTGCACGCCCCGACCGCCGACTTCCACACGGTCGCGGGCCGGCTCATGGGACGTCCGCTGGAGCGGGGCCGGCCGCCGTGGGAGGCCCATGTGCTGCCCGGCGAGGACGGGGACTCCTTCGCGGTGCTGTTCAAGTTCCACCACGCCCTGGCCGACGGGCTGCGGGCGCTGACCCTCGCCGCGGGCGTCATGGACCCGATCGACATGCCCGCGCCCCGGCCCCGCCCCGCCGAGCCCCCGCGCGGTCTGCTGCCCGATGTGCGCGAGCTGCCCGGGAGGGTGCGCGGCGCCCTGTCCGACGTGAGCCGGGCCCTGGACATCGGCGCCTCCGTCGCCCGCTCCTCCCTAGACGTGCGCTCCACGCCCGCCCTCACCTGCGAGCCGAGCGGCACCCGCCGCACCGCCGGAGTGCTGCTCGACCTCGACGACGTGCACCGCGTCCGCAAGACCGTCGGCGGCACCGTCAACGACGTGCTGATCGCGGTGGTCGCGGGCGCGCTGCGCCGCTGGCTCGACGAGCGCGGCGACGGCAGCGAGGACGTCGCGCCCCGCGCCCTGATCCCCGTCTCCAAACGCCGCCCGCGCACCGCGTACCCACAGGGCAACCGGCTCTCCGGCTACCTGATACGGCTTCCGGTGGACGACCCGGACCCGCTGGCCCGCCTCGCCTCGGTCCGCACCGCCATGGACCGCAACAAGGACGCCGGCCCCAACCGGGGCGCGGGCGCCGTCGCCCTGCTCGCCGACCACGTCCCGGCCCTGGCCCACCGGCTGGGCGGACCCCTGGTCGGCCAGGCGGCCCGGCTCTGGTTCGACATCCTGGTCACCAGCGTGCCCCTGCCCAGCCTCGGCCTGAAGCTCGGCGGCAACCCGCTCACCGCCGTCTTCCCGTTCGCCCCGCTGGCCCCCGGCCACTCCGTGGCGGTGGCGGTCTCGACGTACCGGGGCAGCGTCCACTACGGGCTCGTCGCCGACGGTCATGCCGTGCCGGACCTCGACCGGCTCGCGGTGGCCGTCTCGGAGGAGGTGCGCACGCTGATCACGGCCTGCCGGTCCTGAATCGGGCGGGTTTGGCGGTGTGGCCCGCCGCTCGCGTAAAATCCGCCCTTCGAAAGCGGGCGCGACCGGCGCGCCGCCACAGCAGAGCAGGGAACGACAGCGGCGATGACGGTGACAGAGGACGGTCCGCAGGCCATGGACGAGGCGAGCGGGCTCTCGTACGGACCCGGCATCGACCCGGAGCGGCTGGCCGTCTGCCTCAGTGTGCTCGAGGAGCTCGACAAGCTGGAGATCGACCACCCGGACGCCGTGGCCGTGCGCCGGGCCACCGCGGGTGTCTACCGCCAGGTCAAGCAGCGCCGCCGCCAGGAGCGCCGGGCCGCCAAGACCGCCCACGACAAGGCGGTCACGGAGGCCACGGCGACCGGCTCCGCCCAGCGCATCGACGACGAGACCGAGGGCCTGCTGCCCTCCTCGCGCACCGAGGAGGGCAGGATCGCGGGGATACTCCAGCGCCCGCGCTCCTGCTACACCTGCAAGACCCGGTACGTGGAAGTCGACTACTTCTACCACCAGCTCTGTCCCGACTGCGCCGCCGTGAACCGAGCCAAGCGCGACGTCCGTGCCGACCTCTCCGGCAAGCGCGCCCTGCTCACCGGCGGCCGCGCCAAGATCGGCATGTACATCGCGCTCAGGCTGCTGCGCGACGGCGCGCACACCACGATCACCACGCGCTTCCCCAAGGACGCCATCCGCCGCTTCAAGGCGATGGACGACTCCGCGGACTGGATCCACCGCCTGGAGGTCGTCGGCATCGACCTGCGTGACCCCGCCCAGGCCGTGGCCCTCGCGGAGCAGGTTGCCGAGGCGGGTCCGCTCGACATCCTCGTCAACAACGCGACCCAGACCGTACGCCGCCTGCCGTCCGCCTACGCCGCCCTGGTCGAGGGCGAGAGCGCCCCGCTGCCCGCCGGTGAGCTCCCCGCCCACCACGTCATCGGCGCGTTCAACTCCGGCGCGGTCGACGGCCTGGCCGCCCTGCCCCTGGGCACCAGCGGCCTCGACGCCCAGCAGGTCGCCGACCTCGCCCTGGTCGCGGGCAACGCCAGCGTCGAGCGGCACCTCGACGGCACGGCGATCGACGCGGGCGGGCTGGTGCCCGACGTCGTCGACTCCAACACCTGGGTACAGACGATCGAGCAGATCTCCCCGGTGGAGCTGCTGGAGACCCAGCTGTGCAACTACACGGCGCCGTTCATCCTGATCAGCCGGCTCCGCCCGGTCATGGCCGAGGCCGCGAAGAAGGCGGCGAGCGGACGCGCGTACGTCGTGAACGTCTCGGCGATGGAGGGCGTGTTCGGCCGCGGCTACAAGGGTGCGGGGCATCCGAACACGAACGCCGCGAAGGCCGCGATGAACATGGTGACGCGGACCAGTGCGCAGGAGATGTTCCAGACCGACGGGATCCTGATGACCTCGGTCGACACGGGGTGGATCACGGACGAGCGGCCGCACTACGACAAGCTGCGGCTCGCGGAGGCCGGGTTCCACGCGCCCCTGGACCTCGTCGACGGCGCGGCCCGGGTCTACGACCCGATCGTGCGGGGTGAGGCCGGGGAGGATCTGTACGGGGTGTTCCTGAAGGATTACGCACCGGGCAAGTGGTAGGGCTTCCCGGCTTCCCGGCTGACGTCTGGAAACCGCCGGTGCGGGTTTACCCCGTTCGGGTGATCGGCAAAACGTCTTTCGATGGGGCAAAACGGTGCGTAAACCTGAGCTGAACACGGGATGACGCGCGATCGTTACCGCTTGTTTTCAGCCCCATCGAGCGGGGGGCCGCTCATTTGGTTAACCTGGGGCCGACGGACAGCAGGACGGGACCCACACCCACGGTCCGTCATGGGACTAGCCGGTACACCACGGCCTGCGCTCCCGCGAGTTACCGGCGCCACCGCGTCCGAACTGCATTTGGCATCAGACCCGCGCGGGCGTCAGGCGCAGAGCAGGATGGCGCACCGTCCCGAGGGTGACCGACACATAAGGAGTGCGCGGTGACACCGGAGAAGACGAATCGCGAGCAACGCCCCAAGGAACGCACCGAGCGCAAGGGCCGCCGGTCCGACGAGCTCGGCAGCCTCGACGTGTGGGCCCGGTCGGCCCCCATCCGACTCGCGGGCTACGAGGAGGACCTCGCCGAGCCCCACATCCTGCCCAGCGTCGACTGACCGGGCGCGAGCCCTCCGCGTTCGCCGATCAGCATGGGCGTGCCAGACTCACGCCCATGCTGATCAGGGAAGCAGCGGCTGACGACTGGCCGCGCATCTGGCCGTTCTGGCACCGCATCGTCGCCGCGGGCGAGACCTACGCATGGGACCCGGGCACCTCCGAGGACGAGGCCCGGGTCCTGTGGATGAATCCGGCGAAACGCGTCTACGTCGTCGAGGACGACAGCGGCAGCGTCGTCGCCTCCGCGTACCTCACCCCCAACTACGGCGGGCCCGCCGCCCGTATCGCCAACGCCGGCTTCATGGTCGACCCGGACCAGGGCGGCCGGGGCTACGGCCGTGCCCTCGCCGAACACCTCCTGACCGAGGCCGGGGCCGCCGGCTACCGGGGCATGGTGTTCAACGCCGTCGTCGAGACCAACCCGGCCGTGAAGTTGTGGACCTCCCTCGGCTTCACGATCCTCGGTACGGTGCCCGACGCGTTCGAACATCCCCGGCACGGCCTCGTGGGGCTGCACATCATGTACCGGGCGCTGTGATCCGGGCGGCCGTCAGGGACGGACGTACGGCCGCGTCATGATCTCCATGTTGTGTCCGTCCGGGTCGGCGAAGTAGGCGCCCCGGCCACCGAAGAGGTCGTTGACCCGCCCGGGCTCGGTGTGCCTCGGGTCGGCGTAGTAGGTGACCCCCAGCGCCTCCAGCCGGGCGATCATGGTGTCGAACCGCTCCTCGGGCACGAGGAACGCGTAGTGCTGTGCCTGGATCGGCTCGTCGGTCTTCTCGTAGTAGTCGAGGGTCACGCCGTTGCCCAGGTCGACGGGGAGGAACGGCCCGAAGGGGGCGCTCACCTCCAGGCCCAGGACCGCCGCCAGGAACTCCGCCGACAGGCGGCGGTCCGAGGCGTAGACGACGGTGTGATCGAGGCGGGCGACGGCGGCCGGCGGTTCGGGTGCGTGCGGTGCGTGGGACATGGGTGTGAAACCTCCGGTCTCGGGATCCTTGGTGAAGCGCCGCGGTGGCGCCAGGGGATGAGGAAACGCGGAGACGCCAGGCGGGGCTCGTGCCCTCTCCGGCTCTCGGCGGGGCCCGCGCGGGGTCGCCCCCGCCGCGCTCACTCCGAGGCCGGGCGCCTCACTCGTACATGGCCTACGGCCGACCCGGCAGTCACCCGGCCGACTCTAGTTCATCGGCGCCGTACGCCGCCACGGATTACGTTCCTGCAACTGCTCGGCCAGTTCCAGGAGTTGGTACTCCGTACCGGGGCGGCCCACCAACTGCACGGCACAGGGGGCGCCGGAGGGGAGGCTTCCGCAGGGGACCGACATCGCGGGCCAGCCGGTCAGGTTCCACGGGGGCGTCAGGGGCGAGTAGTTCGTGTTCGCCAGGACGTTGCTCAGCCAGCCCCGTTCGTGCCAGGGCCCGGCCTTCGGGGAGCGGCGGGCGAGCGCGGGCGTGAGCAGCACGTTGTACTCGGCGAAGAACGGCTCCAGCCGCCGGCGCAACTGCTCCCGGGCCGCCCCCGAGCGCGCCCTGTCCAGGAAAGGCCGGCCGAGTCTCGCGTGGACCCGGGTGCGCCGGGTCAGCAGGTGTGCGTCGAGGTGCCGGGCGTCCGCGGCGGTGCCCGCCGTCCAGTGGACCAGTGAGGTCACGGCGAGGGACATCGGGTAGGGCGGGTCGGCGCGCCGGACCTGGTGGCCCGCCTTCATCAGCACCCCGGCCGCCTCCCGCGCGGCCGCCGTGTACGGTCGGCTGACGGTGACGCCGGCCAGCGGACTGCGCAGCGACACGGCGACCCTGAGCGGACCGGGCTCGGAGCGCAGGGCGGGCTCGTCGCCCGCGAGTACCGAGAGCATCAGGCGGGTGTCCTCGACGGTCGTGGCGAGCGGTCCGTGCTCCGCCATGCCGAACCAGCCGCCGTCCCCGGCGCCCGTCGGGACCACTCCGCGCCCCGGCTTGATGGTGACGAGGCCGCAGTTGGCGGCCGGTATGCGCAGGGACCCCATGCCGTCGTTGCCGAGGGCGATCGGCACCATCCCGGCGGCGACCGCGGCGGCACTGCCGCCCGACGAGCCGCCCGCCGAGCGCGTCGGGTCCCAGGGGTTGCGGGCGGTGCCCAGCACACCGTCCGTCGTGCCGAAGACGCACAGCTCGGGCACGTTCGTCAGCCCCACGACCACCGCGCCCGCCGCCCGCAGCCGGGCGACCGTCACATGGTCCTCGGCGGCCGGGGTGTCCGGTGTCGCGGCCGAGCCGACGCGGGTGGACTCGCCGCGCACGGCGAGATTGTCCTTGACGGCCACCGGCACCCCGGCCAGGGGCAGAGAGGCGAAGTCGCCGCGTGCGGCCACCTCGTCGGCCTCGGCCAGCGCCGCCTCGGCGCGCACGGTGCGGAAGGCCCCGACACGGCCGTCGAGCCGCTCGATCCTGGCGAGGTGCTCGGCGGCCACCTCGCGCGGGGTGACCTGCTTCTCGCGTACGGCGGCGGCTATCTCGGCGGCGGTGCGGCCGGCCCAGGTGGTCACGGAGGCTCCTCGGCGTGGAGGGACGGGACTTACTGACGAGTACGTAGGGAGAACTGTGCACGGGCCGGGGGCGCACGTCGAGGCCGGGAGCGGGGCGTCGGGTCGGCGGGAGACGCACGTCACATTCCTCGATGTCACATCGGGCCGGGCCGCCGGCTCATAAGGGCGTAAGCATCGACAACGACAGAGGAGTTCACCATGAGCGCGCGTCTGGACGTCTTCGCCATCCCGAGCGCCGGCAAGGTCATGAAGCAGTTCATGTCCCTGGGGCACCTGGTCGTTCAGTCACCGCTGCCGGCCGCCACCCGGGAGCTGGTCTCGCTCCGGGTGAGCCAGATCAACGGCTGCGCGGTCTGCATCGACATGCACACCAAGGAGGCCGCGGCGGCGGGTGAGACTTCCGTACGCATCAACCTGGTCGCCGCCTGGCGCGAGGCCACGGTCTACACCGAGGCCGAGCGGGCCGCTCTGGAACTGGCCGAGCAGGCGACCCGGATCGCGGACGGCGCCGGCGGGGTGCCGGACGAGGTGTGGGAGCGGGCCGCCAAGCACTACGACGAGGAGCAGCTCGTCGCGCTGGTGACCCTGATCGCCTTCATGAACACGGCGAACCGGCTGAACGTCGTCCTCCAGCAGCCGGCGGGCGACTACCAGCCCGGTCAGTTCAAGTAGCGGCGGCACATCGGGCCCTGGGGACTGTGCGGACACGCCCCTAGGGCCCGAGCTGTGTCCGCAGCCACTCCTCCACCTCGCCCACGTGCGCGGCCGCCGCCGTGCGGGCCGCCTCCGGGTCGCGGGCCGCCAGGGCGCGGTGGATCGCGGCGTGTTCGCGGCGGGTGCGGGCGAAGGCGCCCTCCTCCTGGTAGCCGCGCCAGACACGGGCGCGGAACGTCCGCGACGACAGGCCCTCCAGGATCGCGGCCATGGTCTCGTTGCCCGCGGCCACCGCGATCTCGCGGTGGAAGGCCAGATCGTGGGCGAGGATCTCCTCCGGATCGTCCGTGGCGTTCATCGCCGCCAGGTGCCTCTCGACCTCGGCCAGCTGGTCCGCGGTGATCCGGGCCGCGGCCAGAGCCGTCGCCGTCGACTCCAGGATCCGCCGGATCTCCAGCAGCTCCACCAGACGCGGACCGCGCGACAGGTCCGCCACGACCCCGAAGGTCTCCAGCAGGTCGCCGGCCTCCAGCTGCGTGACGTAGATGCCCGACCCGTGCCGGGCCTCCAGCACGCCCAGCACCGTCAGCGCGCGGATCGCCTCCCGCATCGAGCTGCGGGACATGCCGAGCTGGGCCGCCAGATCACGTTCGGTCGGCAGTCGCTGGCCCGGCTCCAGCCGGCCCTCGCCGATCATCGCCTTGATCCGCTCGATGGCGCGCTGCGTCACGGTGCCCTTCTGCGGGGCTGTCTCGTCGTCCACGCCATTCCTCCGATCACCGGCTGCGGCGCAGTCTAATCCGCGATGTGGTCGGACCACTATGCGCCAGAAGCGCGAAAAAGTGGCGTCGCAGGGTGTTCCGTCGGGGGAGTGGTCTGATAAGTATGCGGGCATCTGCTGGAAGACCGGTCGATGGGAGGGCCTCAGATGCCCGGAAGCACAGCCCGCAAGCGGAACAGGTCCCGGATCGTCGGCACGGTGGCCTTGGCCGCCGGCGCCTCCCTCCTGCTCGCCGCGTGCGGCAGCACCAAGGACACCGGCGCCTCCAGTACCGGCGGCGGCGACGGCAGCGGCAAGGTCGGGGTCGTCCTGCCCCTGCTGACCTCGCCGTTCTGGCAGTCGTACAACGACTACGTGCCGAAGATGGCGAAGTCCGAGGGCGTGGACGCGATGAAGACCGTCAACTCCAACAGCGATCCCTCGCAGCAGATCACCGACATCAACAACCAGCTCAACCAGGGCGTCAAGGGCCTGGTCGTCGCCCCCCTGGACAGCGCCGCCATCGAGGCGGGCCTCGACCAGGCCGAGCGCAAGGGCGTGCCGGTCGTCGCCGTGGACGTGGCGCCCGACAAGGGCAAGGTCGCGATGGTGGTCCGGGCGAACAACGTGGCGTACGGCGAGAAGGCCTGCCAGTACCTCGGTGAGCACATCACCTCCGGCAAGGTCGTGCAGATCATGGGCGACCTCGCCTCGGTCAACGGCCGCGACCGCTCCGAGGCGTTCCGCGCCTGCGTGAAGAAGAACTTCCCGAAGCTGAAGGTCCTGGAGATCCCCGCCAAGTGGGAGTCCGACGCGGCGGCCTCCAAACTCGACACCCTCCTCAACGCCAACCCCGACCTCAAGGGCATCTACATGCAGGCGGGCGGCGTCTACCTCGCGCCCACCCTCCAGACCCTGAAGTCCAAGGGAATGCTGAAGAAGGCCGGGCAGCCGGGCCACATCGCCATCGTCTCCAACGACGGCATCCCGCAGGAGTTCGACGCGATCCGCAAGGGCGAGATCGACGCGACCGTCTCCCAGCCCGCCGACGCCTACGCCAAGTACGGCATGTACTACATCAAGGCGGCGATGCAGGGGAAGACGTTCAAACCCGGCCCGACGGACCACGACTCGACCATCGTCAAACTGCCCAGCGGCATCCTGGAGGACCAGCTGCCCGCGCCGCTGGTGACGAAGGACAACGTCGACGACCCCAAGCTCTGGGGCAACACGGTCAAATGAGTACCCCTCTGGCTGAAGCGCGGGGCGTCGTCAAGCGGTACGGCCCCACCACCGCCCTCGCCGACGGACAACTCACCGTCCTGCCGGGCGAGTCCCACGCCCTCGTCGGACGCAACGGCGCCGGCAAGTCGACCCTCGTCAGGATCCTCACCGGCCTTGAGGCCCCCGACGAGGGCACCGTCCGCTTCGACGGCGACCCCGCGCCCCCGCTCACCGACCGCGACGCCTGGCGCCGCAAGGTCGCCTGCGTCTACCAGCACCCGACGGTCGTCCCCGAACTGACCGTCGCGGAGAACCTGTTCATCAACCGGCAGCCGCTCCGGCGCGGGTTCATCAGCTGGCGCCGCCTGCAGACCGAGGCGTCCCGGCTCCTCGACACCTGGGACGTGCGCGTCGACCCCGGCGCCCGCACCGCCGACCTCAAGGTCGAGGACCGGCAGATGGTGGAGATCGCCCGGGCCCTCAGCTTCGGCGCCCGCTTCATCATCCTCGACGAACCCACCGCCCAGCTCGACAACCGCGAGATCGAGCGGCTGTTCACACGCATGCGCGCCCTGCAGGACTCGGGCGTCACCTTCCTGTTCATCTCCCACCACCTCCAGGAGGTGTACGAGGTCTGCCAGACCGTCACGGTGCTGCGCGACGCCCGCTGGATCACCACGGCCCCGGTCGCCGACCTGCCCCGCCAGGCCCTGGTGGAGGCCATGGCGGGGGAGACGATCGCCGAACAGGCCGAGCGGCTGCGGACCGCCTCGGCCGCCGGGCCCGTCCTCCTCGACGTCCACGGCCTCACCTCGCCCGCGTACGAGAACGTCGACCTCACCGTCCGCCGCGGCGAGGTCGTCGGACTCGCCGGATCCAGCGCCAGCGGCAAGATCGAGCTCGCCGAGTCGTTCACCGGACTGCACACCCCCACCGGCGGGACGGCCCGGATCGACGGCGCCCCGCTGCCGTTCGGTGACGTCCAGGCCGCGCTGAAGGCCGGTGTCGGCTTCGTCCCCCGCGACCGGCACGACGAGGGCCTGGTGTTCGGCATGTCCATCGGCGACAACGCCACCCTCAGCGTCCTGGACCGGCTCGGCCGCTTCGGCTTCGTCGGCACCGACCGCAAGCGCGGGGTCGCCACGGCGCTGATCGAACGCCTCGACATCCACGCTCAGGGCCCCGACCAGCCCGTCTCGGACCTGTCCGGCGGCAACGCGCAGAAGGTCGTCATGGCCCGGGCCCTCGCCTCCGACCCACGGCTCCTCGTCCTCGTCAACCCGACCGCGGGCGTCGACGTCAAGTCCAAGGAGTCCCTGCTCGCCCGGGTGGACAGCGCCCGTGAGGACGGCACCGCCGTGCTCGTCGTCTCCGACGAACTCGACGACCTCAGGCGCTGCGACCGGGTCCTCGTCCTCTTCCACGGCCGTGTCGTCGCCGAGCACCCGGCCGGCTGGCGCGACCACGAGCTCATCGCCTCCATCGAAGGAGTGGACCATGGCTGAGACCAAGGCGGCCCCGCCGCTCGCGCCCGCGCGAGTCACCGACCCGCGCGCCGCCAAGGCCGTCCTGATCCGCCGCGCCCGCGAACTCGCCCTGGTTCCCGCCCTGTTGCTGCTCCTCGTGCTCGGCGCGGTGGTCAACGACTCGTTCCTCACCGAGCGGAACATCGTCTCGATCCTCGGTGCCTCGGCCGCCCTCGCGATGGTCGTGCTCGCCGAGTCCCTCGTGCTCATCACCGGCAAGTTCGACCTGTCCCTGGAATCGGTCGTCGGCATCGCACCCGCCGTGGGCGCCCTGCTCGTCCTGCCCGCCGCCCAGTCCGGCTGGGGCACCGAACTCCCCGCCGCCCTGGCCCTGTCGGCGATCGTGGTCGCGGGTGCGGCCGTGGGCGCCTTCAATGGCCTGCTCGTCGTGAAGTTCAAGCTCAACGCGTTCATCGTGACGCTCGCGATGCTGATCGTGCTGCGCGGCCTGCTGGTCGGCGCGACCAAGGGCAAGACCCTGTTCGGGATGCCCGACAGCTTCTACGCGCTGGCGACCACCACCTTCCTCACCGTGCCGCTGTCGGTGTGGTTCGCCGCGCTCGCCTTCGCCGTCGCCGGGCTGGTCCTGAAGTACCACCGGGTAGGCCGCGCCCTGTACGCCATCGGCGGTAACGCGGACGCGGCCCGGGCGGCGGGCATCCGCGTGGAGCGCGTCATGCTCGGCGTCTTCGTCGTCGCGGGCGCGCTCGCCGCCGTCGGCGGCATCATGCAGACCGGGTACGTCGGCGCGATCAGCGCCAACCAGGGCCAGAACATGATCTTCACCGTGTTCGCCGCCGCGGTGATCGGCGGCATCGCCCTCGACGGCGGCAAGGGCACCATGTTCGGCGCCCTGACCGGCGTCCTCCTGCTGGGCGTCGTGCAGAACCTGCTCACCCTCGCCCAGGTGCCGTCGTTCTGGATCCAGGCCATCTACGGCGGGATCATCCTGGTCGCCCTCATGATCGCCCGGGTCACCACGGGCCGCGCCCAGGACTGACCAGCCCGCCTCCGCAACCGACCCGAAAGGCCCTCAGTGTCCCCGACGCCCGCCCGCATCATCGCGGTCGACACCCACGACATCCGCTTCCCCACCTCGCGCGAGCTCGACGGCTCCGACGCGATGAACCCGGACCCCGACTACTCGGCGGCCTACGTCGTCCTGCGCACGGACGCGGCCGACGGGCACGAGGGGCACGGATTCGCCTTCACCATCGGGCGGGGCAACGAGGTGCAGGTCGCCGCGATCGACGCGCTGCGCGGACACCTGATCGACCGCTCCGTCGACGACCTGTGCGCCGACCCGTCCACCCTGAACCGCGACCTGATCGGCGACAGCCAGCTGCGCTGGCTCGGCCCCGAGAAGGGCGTGATGCACATGGCGATCGGCGCGGTCGTCAACGCCGTGTGGGACCTGGCCGCCAAGCGCGCCGGCCTGCCGCTGTGGCGGCTGCTCGCCGAGGCCGAACCCGAATGGCTGGTCCGCCAGGTCGACTTCCGCTACCTCACCGACGCCCTCACCCCCGAGGAGGCCCTGACCCTGCTGCGCCACGGCAGGCAGGGCGCCGAGGAGCGCACGGCCCGGCTGCTGGAGCGCGGCTACCCCGCCTACACCACCTCGCCCGGCTGGCTCGGCTACGACGACGAGAAACTCACGCGGCTCGCGGACCGGGCCGTCGCCGACGGCTTCCGGCAGATCAAGCTGAAGGTCGGCGCCGACCTCGACGACGACATCCGCCGCTGCCGCGTCGCCCGGTCCGTCATCGGCCCGGACGTCCGCATGGCCGTCGACGCCAACCAGCGCTGGGACGTCGACGAGGCGATCCGCTGGACCAAGGCCCTCGCCGAGTTCGACCCCTACTGGATCGAGGAACCGACCAGCCCCGACGACATCCTCGGCCACGCGGCGATCCGCCGCGCCGTCGCCCCCGTGAAGGTCGCCACCGGCGAGCACGTGCACAACCGGATCGTCTTCAAACAGCTCCTCCAGGCCGGCGCGCTCGACGTCCTCCAGATCGACGCGGCGCGCGTCGGCGGCGTCCCCGAGAACCTCGCGATCCTGCTGCTCGCGGCCAAGTTCGGCGTCCCGGTCTGCCCGCACGCGGGCGGCGTCGGCCTGTGCGAACTCGTCCAGCATCTGTCGATGTTCGACTACGTGGCCCTGACCGGAACCACCGAGGACCGTGTCATCGAATACGTCGACCATCTGCACGACCACTTCCTCGACCCGGTCGTCATCAGCGAAGGTCATTACACGGCACCCAGCGCGCCGGGGTTCTCGGCCGCCATGCGGCCCGAGTCGCTGGCGCGGTACACCTACCCGGGCGGCGAGTTCTGGGCCGCCGACCTCGACAAGCAGAAGAAGGGTCGGGCTGCATGAGCGACTTCGAGGGCATCAGGGCCCTGGTGACGGGCGGCGCCTCCGGCATCGGCCGGGCGACCGCGGAACTCCTGGCCGAGCGCGGCGCCCAGGTCGCCGTCCTCGACCTGGACCCGTCGCAGGTCGACAAGCCCCTGACGGCCTACCGCGCGGACGTCACCGACGACGCCTCCGTGCGCGAGGCCGTCGCCGCGGCGGTCGCCGACCTCGGCGGGCTGGACGTCCTGGTCAACAACGCGGGCATCGGCGCCCAGGGCACCGTCGAGGACAACTCCGACGAGGACTGGCACCGCGTCTACGACGTCAACGTCGTCGGCATGGTCCGCACCACCCGCGCCTGCCTGCCCCACCTGCGCGCCTCCGCGCACGCGGCCATCGTCAACACCTGCTCCATCGCGGCCACCGCGGGCCTGCCGCAACGCGCCCTGTACAGCGCCACCAAGGGCGCCGTGTACTCGCTGACCCTCGCCATGGCCGCCGACCACGTCCGCGAGGGCATCCGCGTCAACTGCGTCAACCCGGGCACGGTCGACACCCCCTGGGTCGGCCGCCTCCTCGAAGCGGCCCCCGACCCGGCCGCCGAACGCGCCGCCCTGGAGGCCCGCCAGCCCACCGGCCGCCTGGTCGGCGCCGGCGAGGTCGCGGGCGCCATCGCCTACCTGGCGAGCCCCCTGTCCGGCGCCACCACGGGCACCTCGCTCGCCGTCGACGGCGGCATGCAGGGCCTGCGGCTGCGGCCGGTGACCCGGTGAACCGGCTCGGCCGCAGCGGCGTCGGGGTCAGCGCCCTGTCCTTCGGCGCGGCCGCGATCGGCAACCTGTACACCGAGGTCGGCGAGGAGCAGGCCCACGAGGCGGTGGAGGCCGCCTGGCAGCGGGGCATCCGCTACTTCGACACCGCCCCGCACTACGGCCTCGGCCTGTCCGAACGCCGCCTCGGCGCCGCCCTGCGCGGCCACCCCCGCGAGCAGTACACGATCTCCACCAAGGTGGGCCGCCGCCTGGAGCCCGCGGACGGCACCGGCGACGACCTCGCCGGCGGCTTCGCCGTGCCCGCCACCCACCGGCGCGTCTGGGACTTCAGCGCCGACGGCATCCGCCGCACCCTGGAGTCCAGCCTGGAACGCCTCGGCCTCGACCGGGTCGACGTCGTCTACCTCCACGACCCGGACGAACACGCCGAGTGGGCCTTCCGCGAGGGCTACCCGGCGCTGGAGAGGCTCCGCTCACAGGGCGTGGTCGGGGCGATCGGCGCCGGGATGAACCAGGCGGAGATGCTCACCCGCTTCGTCCGCGACACCGACGTCGACGTGGTGCTGTGCGCCGGCCGCTACACCCTGCTGGACCAGAGCGCCCTCACCGGCCTGCTGCCCGCCGCCCACGACCGCGGGAAGTCCGTCGTCATCGGCGGCGCCTTCAACTCCGGCCTGCTGGCGAACCCGCAGCCGGGCGCGAAGTACAACTACACCGTCGCACCCTCCGACCTCGTCCAGCGGGCGCTGCGCCTGAAGTCCGTCGCCCACCGCCACGGCACCACGCTGCGCGCCGCCGCCCTGGCCTTCTGCGCCGCCCACCCGGCCGTCGCGAGCGTCCTCGTCGGAGTCCGCTCGGCCCACGAAGTGCGCGACTGCGCCCACCAGTTCGCCGCCCGGGTGCCCGCCGCGTTCTGGCGGGAGCTGCGCGCCAAGGGCCTGCTGCCCGCCGAGGCCCCCGTCCCCGGCGAGGTGCCGTCGAAGGAGCCGTCATGAGGGTCGCCCTGCACACCAAGGTCCGCGCCGACCGCATCGCCGACTACGAGGCCGCCCACCGCGAGGTGCCCGAGGAGCTCACCGACGCCATCCGCGCCGCGGGCGCCACCTCCTGGACGATCTGGCGCAGCGGCACCGACCTGTTCCACGTCCTGGAGTGCGAGGACTACGCCCGTCTCCTCGCCGAGCTGGAGAAGCTGCCGGTCAACGTCGCCTGGCAGGCCCGCATGGCCGAACTGCTGGACGTGGTGCACGACTACTCCGGCGAGGGCGCGGACGCCGGCCTGCCCGTCGTCTGGGAGCTGCCGTCATGACGGTCGTCGACGCCCACCACCACGTGTGGGACCTGTCCGTGCGGGACCAGGACTGGATCGCGGAAGGCAGCCCGATCCGGCGGGATTTCACGGTGGAGGACCTCGCACCCGAGGCCCGCGCGGCGGGCGTCGACCGCACCGTCCTCGTCCAGACCGTCACCGTCGCCGAGGAGACCCCGGAGTTCCTCGCCCTGGCCGCCGGGCACGAGCTGATCGCCGGGGTCGTCGGCTGGACCGACCTCACCCGCCCCGACGTGGCCGACGAGCTGGCCCGGCTGCGCGAACTGCCCGGCGGGCGGTACCTCAAGGGCATCCGGCACCAGATCCAGGGCGAGCCGGACCCGGAGTGGCTGCTGCGTCCGGACGTGGGCCGGGGCCTGACCGCCGTGGCCGACGCGGGGCTGGTGTACGACCTGGTCGTGCTGCCCCACCAGCTCCCGGCCTGCACCAAGGCGGCCGCGTCCGTGCCGCACCTCACCTTCGTCCTGGACCACTTGGGCAAGCCGCCCATCGCCTCCGGCGCCCTCGAACCCTGGGCGTCCGGCCTCCGCGCCCTCGCGGCGCTGCCCAACACGGTCTGCAAGCTCTCCGGCATGGTCACCGAAGCCGACCTCGCGTCCTGGACGATCGACGACCTGCGCCCGTACGCCGACGTCGTGCTGGAGGCCTTCGGCCCGGACCGTCTGATGTTCGGCTCGGACTGGCCGGTGTGCACCCTCGCGGCGGGCTACGGCGACGTGCTCGACACCGCACGCCGGCTGACCGGCCCGTCCGAACACGCCCGGATCTTCGGAGCCACTGCCACCCGCGTCTACGACCTCTGAGCCACCCCGGTCAGCCGCGTCGGCGGCAGATACTCCCGTACATACGTCCGCTCCCAGCACGCGCCCGTCTCCCGCAGCTCGCGCCAGGTCGTGTACCGGTAGCGGAAGAGGCGGGCGCGGACGAAACGGGGCGGCGCGTCGGGCGGGAACGGGGAGCGGCGCAGCAGCTTCAGCGTGTCGCGGTCGTTCTCCAGCAGCCGCTCCACCAGGACGCCGAACCATACCCCGGCGTACGCGGGGGAGAGGGCCGCGAACCACATCATCCAGTCCAGGCGCAGATGGTACGGCGCGAACTGGCGCGGCCAGCGCCGGGGATCACCGGGCTTGCCCTTGAACTCGTACTCCCGCCAGCCGGAGTCCTCGCGGGGGACGTCGTCGGCCGTGCCCTCGACGACCACCTCGAAGCGGACCCGGCCGACGCTGCCGAACGCGCCGTAGGTGTTGACCAGATGGAGCGGGTCGAAGGAGCGGTTCATGATCTGCCGGCGGGAGATCATGTTGCGGACCGGCTGGTAGCTGAGCCCCACCAGCAGCGCGGCGACCGCGAGGACCACGACCTCGTACCAGAGCGGCGCGCCGGGCACCGACGGCGGATCGGCCGGGAACTGCACCGCCGACAGGGCCAGCACGATCGTGATCCAGTTCAGCCAGGAGAAGTTGCCCGACAGCACCAGCCACCCCTGCGTGACGATCATCAGCGCGGCGGCGGCCGACGCGACCGGCTGCGGGGTGAAGAGCAGGAACGGCACCACGAGTTGCGTGACGTGGTTCGCGGCCACCTCGACCCGGTGCAGGGGCCTGGGCAGATGGTGGAAGAACCAGCTCAGCGGGCCCGGCATCGGCTGCGTCTCGTGATGGTGGTCCAGGCAGGTCAGCTTCCGCCAGCACTCGTCGCCCCGCATCTTGATCAGCCCCGCGCCGAACTCCACCCGGAACAGGATCCACCGCAGCAGGAACAGCACGACGACGGGCGGCGCCACCTCGTCGTTGCCGAGGAACACGGCGAGGAAGCCGACCTCCAGGAGCAGCGACTCCCAGCCGAACGAGTACCAGGTCTGCCCGACGTTGACGATCGACAGGTACAGCACCCACGGCACCAGCCACAGCAGCATGCCGCCCCACAGGGGCAGAGCCGAGTCGAGCCCGGCCAGCAGCGCCGCCGACACCGCGCAGCCCGCCCACGCGCAGACGGCGAAGAAGCGGTCCGAGTAGTGCACCTGGAACAGGCTCGGCGCCCGCTTGAACGGCACCCGCTCGACGAACCGCGGCACCGGCAGCATGCCGCGTTCCCCGAGCAGCGCGCGGAACTGCAACGCCGCCGTCAGGAACCCGACCAGGTACACGGCGGCCAGGGCCCGCTGGAAGACCAGCCGGCTCAGCCAGTAGTCGGATGCGGTGAACCAGTCCACGGCTGTGCGTTCCTCCCAGTGCGGCGCCGGACCCCGGCGTCACGTTCCGTGTACCAACGCTCCGGTTGCGTGACCCGAGTGAGTGTGCGGCCACCACGACGGCTACCCCCTCGCCCGTGCCCCGAACGCCGGAGACGGTACGCCGACCTCATCCTCGTCAGCCCCACGGACATCTTCGGTAACGGAGGGCCGGTTCGGCGGAGTGGCCCGTAAACTCAGCACATCCGGTCGAAGAATCGGACGAATCCTGGCAAGGTGGGCCCATGGCTGATCGGGGAGCGAGTGCCCTGTCCCTCCCGGACGACTGGCCCGCCCACCCGGACCCGATCCTCGCGCTCAACCGGATGGGCAGCTTCGACTGGGATCTGGACACCGGCCTGATGCACATGGACGCCCAGGCCCACGACATCTTCGACGTGCGGCCCGACGAGTACGACGACCATCCCGAGACGCTCGCCCAGCGCGTCCCGCCGGATGAGTCCCGGCGCCTGGACACCGCAGTCTCCCAGGCCCTGAAGGACGGCAGCGAGAACTACGGCGCCTACTTCCGAGTCCGCCGCCGCGACGGCTCCCTGCGCTGGACCCACACCCAGGGCTACATCCGGCGCGACGACACCGGACGGCCCCGCCGCATCATCGGCATCGTCCGGGACGCCACCCGGGAACTCGCCGAGAGCGATGCCCGCAGCGACGAGGCCGCCCAGGACGAGGCCCGCCGGCAGCAGACCAGCGTCGTCGAACTGACCACGGCCGCCCTCGCCCACGCCCGCACCGTCCAGGACGTCATCGACGTCCTCAAGGACACCCACGGGCTCACCCACCTGGGCGCCACCAGCCTCGTCATGGGCCTGGTCGAGGCGGGCCGCATACGCCTGGTCGCCGAGGGCCCCTCGGACAGCTTCGTGCCCGGCACCCGCATCACCCGGATCGACGAGCCCTACCCGATGAGCGAGGCCGTACGGACCCTCGGCCCCTGCTTCATCGAGTCGCCGGAGGAATTCGCCGAGCGCTACCCGATCCTCTGGCCGCACATCACCGACCTGAACATCACCTCGGCCGCCTATCTGCCGCTCATCGTCCAGGCCCGGCCGATCGGCGCCATGGGCCTGCTCTACAGCGACCGGCGCGGCTTCACGCCCGAGGAGCGCAACATCCTCGTGGCCCTCGGCAGCAGCATCGCGCAGAGCCTCCAGCGGGCCATGTTCTACGAGCAGGAGATGGACCTGGCCCAAGGCCTCCAGCAGGCCATGCTGCCCCGGACCATCCCCAGCGTGCCCGGGGCCGACATAGCCGTCCGCTACCGCGCCGCCACCATCGGCGGCTCCGTCGGCCGGGACATCGGCGGCGACTGGTACGACCTGATCCCGCTGCCCGGCGGCCGGGTCGGCGCCGTCATCGGCGACGTCCAGGGCCACGACACGCACGCGGCGGCCGTGATGGGCCAGCTGCGCATCGTGCTGCGCGCCTACGCCGCCGAGGGGCACACCCCGGCGACCGTGATGGCCCGCGCCTCCGTCTTCCTGCACGAACTCGACACCGACCGCTCCGCGACCTGCCTCTACGCGGAGGCCGACCTGTCCACCGGCGTGCTCCAGATGGTCCGGGCCGGCCACATCGACCCGCTCGTGCGGCACACCGACGGCTCCTGCCGCCGCGTCACCGTCCCGGGCGGCCTGCCGCTCGGCCTGTCCGCCGAGTTCGGCCGCCTCGACTACCCGGTGAGCACCGTGGAGCTGGACCCGGACGAGACCCTGCTGCTGTGCACCGACGGCCTGGTGGAGCAGCCCGGCGCCGACCTCGACGACGGTATGCGCACCCTCACCGCACTCGTCGCCACCGGCCCCGACGACGTACGGGACCTCGCCGACCGGCTCATCGACGTGGCCGCCGAGCGCGGCGGCGACGACGACGTGGCGCTGCTCCTGCTGCGCCGGCGCGGCCCGGACAGCCCGCGGTCCGGCCAGCGGCTCCAGCGGCACGTCGCCCCGGGCGACCCGGCGGCCCTGGCCGAGGCCCGGCACATGATCCGCACCGCGGTCGGCGTCTGGGGAGCCCGGGAGCGCGCCGACGACATCGAGCTCGTCGCCGACGAGCTGATCACCAACGCCCTGATGCACACCGAGGGCTCCGCGATCGTCACGCTGCGGGCCCTCACCGGCTCCGAGCGCCGGCTGCGCGTCGAGGTCGAGGACTCCTCCAGCGCCCTGCCACGCCGCCGTGAGGCCGGTGAGTCGGGCGTCTCCGGCCGGGGCCTGCTGCTGGTCGAGCTGCTCGCCGACGTGTGGGGCGTGGAGGCACGCGGCGGCGGCAAGGCCGTGTGGTGCGAGTTCGTGGTGCCCGACCACGACTAGGGTCCTTCTGGCGGATCTCCGCAGGAGAAGGACCCTGACCTCACGTGGCACTCTGGACCTATGCCGGAACTCCCCGAGGTCGAGGCGCTCAAGGACTTCCTCACCGAGCACCTCGTCGGCCACGAGATCGTACGGGTGCTGCCCGTCGCGATCAGCGTCCTGAAGACGTACGACCCGCCCCTGGCCGCGCTGGAGGGGCACGAGGTCGCCGCCGTGCGCCGGTACGGCAAGTTCCTCGACCTCGCGACCGACGGCGGGCCGCACTTCGTGACGCATCTGGCCCGAGCCGGCTGGCTGCACTGGAAGGACCGGCTCCCCGACGGCCCGCCCCGCCCCGGCAAGGGCCCCCTCGCGCTGCGCGTCGCCCTGGAGACCGGCGCCGGGTTCGACCTGACCGAGGCCGGCACCCAGAAGCGGCTCGCGGTGTACGTCGTGGCGGACCCGCAGGAGGTCCCCGGCATCGCCCGGCTCGGCCCGGACCCGCTGGCCGACGACTTCGACGAGCCGCGCCTCGCGGAGCTGCTGGCCGGTGAACGGCGCCAACTGAAGGGCGCGTTGCGCGACCAGGCCCTGATCGCGGGTGTGGGCAACGCCTACAGCGACGAGATCCTGCACGCGGCGAAGATGTCGCCCTTCAAGCTGGCCGCGTCCCTGAGCGAGGAGGAGACCGGGCGGCTGTACGCGGCCCTGCGCGACACGCTCACCGAGGCGGTCGAACGCTCCCGGGGCGTGGCGGCCGGCCGGCTGAAGGCCGAGAAGAAGAGCGGCCTGCGCGTGCACGGCCGCACCGGTGAGCCCTGCCCGGTGTGCGGCGACACCATCCGCGAGGTGTCCTTCAGCGACTCCTCGCTCCAGTACTGCCCGACCTGCCAGACGGGCGGCAAGCCGCTGGCGGACCGCAGGATGTCCCGGTTGCTGAAGTGACCCGTTCCCGCCCGTCGCGCACGGACCGGCCTACTGCGGCTGGAGCCTGACCAGGACCTCTCCGGACGCCGAGCGGACCTCGTAGCGGGCGGTCTCGTCGGGATGCTTGGAGGAGCTGGCCATCATCGTGCTGGGCCGGTCGTCGTGTCCGGGTCCGTGCCAGCTGGTCGCGGTCTCCTCGGTGCCGTCACGGCCGACGATGACGAGGTGGCAGGGGCGGGGACCGGCGGCGTCCTTCACCTTCAGTTCGACCTGGCTGCCCGAGGCCTTGTCCTCCACCGTGACCTGGGCCCAGACGCCCGACCGCGCGTCGGTCGCCGCGATCCGCACCGGCTCCTCGGCGCCGCCCCGCGCCATCATCGCGACGCCGGGTACCGACACGGCGATGACCACCGACGCGGCCAGGCCGAACAGCATGCGCCGGCGTCCGGCCCGGCGCCGCGTCGCCACCTCGGCCAGCAGCCGGTCCAGCATGCGCGGCCCGGGCTGCGCCATCGGGTGCACGAACCGTGGCGTCGCCCGCCGGTAGAGCATCAACTGCCGTGTCGTCGGGCCGAATTCCGTCACCTCTGCGGCGCACCGAGGGCACTCCATGAGGTGGTCCTCGAAGCGGAAGGCCTCCGCCTCGTCCAGCACGCCGAGCGCGTAGGCGCCGACGTCGCGATGCCTTTCCAGGGACCTCATGCCGAATCCTCGTGCCGTTGGGTGCGGGTGGGGTTACTCCTTGCTCCCACCGGTACGGACCAGGCAGCGGAATCACTCAAGCCGGTGACACAATCGCAACCAATGGATTCGGAGCCCTCCGGCCCGCGGATTGGTCCGGGACCGCAGAAATCTAGAAAAGGTGGATGGCGAGGTGCCCCAGCGGCAGTCCGAGCTGCCAGGCGGGCGTCCAGACCTTTGGTCCCTCGTCCTCCCCGACCACCGGAGCGCCGCCCGGCACCGCGTTCAGGTCGGGCGCGAGCAGCTCGGTCTCCTGGAGCCAGCGCCAGGCCTCTTCCGCCAGATCCAGGTCCGGCGCGGGCCTGCCCGACCCCGCGGCCGCGGCGGTGAGCTCGGCCAGCCGCTCGCGCACCCACTCCTGCCACGGCTGGTCGTAGGCCGTCAGTGACAGCCATGTCTCCAGCTGCGTGACGACCCGGATGCCGGACAGCTCTCCCTCGGTGTCGGCGAGGAAGATGGTCAGTGCCAGTGCGTCCCGCCCCGCGCGGAACTCGAAGGACGTCGGCGGCATCAGATCGCCGGTCCGCAGCAGCTCGTCGGCGATGTACTCGGCATACAACCACGCCATGGGGACGGTCAGTTCACCGTCGGCGCCGTCCGTGCCCTCGTCGCTTCTGTGCAGCATCCCTTCCTGCCTTCCTCCGGTACGTGCGCGTCGCCCGACACCGGGCCCCGGGGCGCTGGATGCCCCCTCCGGAACACGGATGGGAACAGCCGATTACTCAACCGGGGTCCTCAGCAAGGCGCTTTACGGAGGCTTGACTCGGCCATTGGTTTCAGCGCAGGTCGGCGGCGTATCCAGGAAGCACCCGGCGCAGGGCGCGCAGCGCGTAGTACGCGCGGGACTTCACGGTACCGGGCGGGATGCCGAGGGTCGCCGCGGCTTCCGCCACACTCGCCCCCTGGAAGTACACGAGCACCAGGACTTCACGGTGTTCCGGAGTGAGTGTCTTCACAGCCCGGCGGACGTCGAGCATCGCCGCGGCCCGCTCGGCGTGGTCGGAGATGACCCGCGCGTTCTCCAGCACCGCGTCGCCGACCTCGGCCGGACGCGCCTGCCGGGCCCGTCGGGCGTCGATCGCGAGCCGCCGCCCGACGGTCATGAGCCAGGGCCGTACGGAGTCGAAGTCGTCGGCGCGCAGGGCCTCGGGGTGCTGCCAGGCACGCACCAGCGTCTCCTGCACCAGGTCCTCCGCGCGCTGCCGGTCGCCGTCGCAGAGCCGGAGCAGGAGCGCGAAGAGGGGCCGGCCGTGCTCCCGCTGCAGTGCGGCGAGCTCGTGCTCGGCGGTCGTCCCGTTCGTGAGAGTGGATCCGGCCGTCATGGCCGTATGCCACCGCAGGGCGCGGCCGGGGGACAGGGCACGTACCGGCTTGTGCGGCGGACGGTCGATCGCGTCGACGAACGGTTCGACGAACGGTCACGGCCCCCGGCCATGCGGGTGCCGGACGGGCTGATGAGCGTGTCGGAGCCGCATGGGGCGGCGTGCGCCTTCTTTCCTGTTTGTGTGTAAATACGACCACAACGCCCACAGTGGGGTGAATGGATGATCGCACGCAGTCGACAGGTGGCCCTGGCCCTGACCGTCGCCCTCGCCGCGGGAGCCGCCTGCCAGGCCCGCAGTCACGAACCGGGCGGGCACGGACGCCCGGCACCGTCCGTGGCCGCGCCACGCGGCTTCACACTGGTCGCCTCCGGCGACGTCCTCCCGCACAGCTCGATCATCGACCGGGCCCGCTTCGACGCCGGAGGCACCGGCTACGACTTCCGGCCGATGCTCGCGGGGATCCGCTCCGTCGTCTCCGGCGCCGACGTGGCCCTGTGCCACATGGAGACCGTGTACGGCGCGAACGGCCAGTACACCGGCTACCCGGCCTTCAAGTCCCCGCCCGAGGTGGCCCCGGCCCTCGCCGCCACCGGCTACGACGGCTGCTCCACCGCCTCCAACCACACCCTCGACGACGGCGCCGACGGCATCGGCCGCACCCTCGACGCCCTCGACCGCGCGGGCGTCCGGCACGCCGGCTCGGCACGTAACGAGGAGGAGGCCCGCACGGTGACGGTCCTCCAGGCCGGGCCGGCGAAGGTCGCCCACCTCGCCTACACCTACGACACCAACGGCATCCCGCTCCCCGACGGCCGGCCCTGGGCCGTCAACCTCATCGACGAGGCCAGGATCCTCGCGGACGCCCGCGCCGCGCGCGAGGCGGGCGCCGACGTGGTCGTGGTCTCCCTGCACTGGGGCACCGAATGGCAGGACGACCCCGACGAACGGCAGCTGACCCTGGCCCGCAGTCTGACCGCCGCGCGCAGCGGGGGCCGCCCCGACATCGACCTGATCCTCGGCACCCACGCCCACGTCCCGCAGGCCTACGAGAAGGTCAACGGCACCTGGGTGATCTACGGCATGGGCGACCAGATCGCCGGCGAGATGACCAACCACCAGGGCGCCAAGGACCCGCGCGGCAACCAGTCCACCCTCGGCCGCTTCACGTTCACCCCGCCCGCGCGGCCGGGCGGCCGCTGGGAGGTGACGAAGGCCGAGTTCGTCCCGCAGTGGTTCGACGTCGACGCCGGCCGGGTCGTCAACCTCAACCGGGCGATCGCCCAGGGCGCCGGCGTCCAGGCCGTCCGCGACCGCATCCGCGACATCGTGCTCAGCCGGGGCGCGGCCGAGGACGGCCTGGTGATGGGGGAGTAGGCCGGCGCAGCCGCCCGGTCAGCGCCGCGCCAGCTCCGAGCGCCGGTAGGAGTAGCCGAAGTAGATCACGAGCCCGATCGCGAACCAGACGGCGAACCGCACCCACGTCTGCCACTGGAGGAAGGTGATCAGCCAGATCGAGAAGACGATGCCCGACGCCGGCACCACCGGCATCCACGGCGTACGGAACGTGCGCGGCAGGTCCGGCTGCCGGTAGCGCAGCACGATCACCGCCGCGCACACCACCACGAACGCCAGCAGGATGCCGATGTTGGTCAGTTCGGCCGCCTCGCCGATCGGCAGGAAACCGGCGATGGCGGCCGACGCGACCCCCACGATCCAGGTGACACGCGTGGGCACGTGCCGCGTCGGGTGCGTCTTCGCGAACCACTTGGGCAGCAGCCCGTCACGGGACATGGAGAACCACACCCGGGTCACGCCCAGCATGAAGGTGAACATCACCGTGAGGATGCCGATGATCGCGCCCACCGCGATGACGTCCGCGAGACCGCTCAGCCCCACCGACTTGAACGCCGTCGAGAAGCCGCTCTCCTTGTCGATGTCCTTGTAGTCCTGCATGCCCGTCAGCACCAGGCAGGCCGCCACGTACAGCACCATCGAGATGACGAGCGAGTAGACGATCGCCTTCGGCATGTGCCGCTGCGCGTCCTTGGACTCCTCGGCCGCCGTCGACATGGCGTCGTAGCCGAAGACCGCGAAGAACACCGTCGCCGCGCCCGTGAACGCACCGCCCACCCCGTACGGGAAGAACGGGTTGTAGTGCGCCGTGTCGATGTGGAACACGCCGACCCCGATCACCAGCAGCACGACCAGGACCTTCAGCACCACCACGACCGTCTCGAACCGGGCCGCGTTCTTGATGCCGAGCGTCAGCAGATAGGCGATGAGCAGGCACAGCAGCGCCGCGAACAGGTCGACTCTGTGCCCGTCGCCGGTGCCGGGCGCGCCCAGCATCCAGTGCGGCAGGTCGGCGCCCATCTCGCCGACCAGGAAGCTGAAGTAGCCCGAGATGCCGATCGCGACCACCGCCACGATCGCCGTGTACTCCAGCAGCAGGTCCCAGCCGATGAACCAGCCCGCGAACTCGCCGAGCACCGCGTAGCCGTAGGTGTAGGCGGAACCGGCCTTCGGGATGAGGCCGGCGAACTCGGCGTAGGACAGAGCGGCCGCGGCACTCGCGAAGCCCGCGACGAGGAAGGAGACGAGCACGGCCGGACCCGCCGTGCCGTTGGCCACGGTTCCCGCGAGCGTGAAGATGCCCGCGCCGATGATGCCGCCGACCCCGATGGCGGTCAGCTGCCACAGCCCAAGAGACCGTTCCAGCTGGGTGCCCTTGCCGACTTCCGTCTCCTCGATCTGCTCGATGGGTTTGCGACGGAGAATCCCTTGTCCCATCCGGAGCCCGGCCATGCGCCTCACCTCTTCGCGATCGGCAAACGGCTGATGGCGGATGATGATGGCCCAGGTGCTCCCGCGACGGAAGACACCGCGCAAGGCCCCGCCGCCTCACGGGGCCACGGCATAGCTCAGGTCGTGCGCGACGAGGGACTCGGGCTCCAGCCGCAGCCACACCGTCCCCCGCTGGGCGGGGTCGTCGTACAGATAGCGCACGAAGCGCTCGTCCCACCGCTCCTCGTCCGCGCCCAGATAGCGGACCAGCTTGCGCCTGCCGCGCTCGACACCGAACGGCACGAGTTCGGCCCGGCCCCGCGCAATCACCTGCCGGACCAGCCCGGTCGCCAGATCGCACTCGTCCACCACCAGCGCGACCCCGGGATCGGCCCGCACCCGGCCGAAGAGGCGGGCCCAGGGCCCGGTCAGCACCCAGAAGGCGCCCTCCTCCCACAGGAACCAGACGGGGCGGACCGTCGGCCCGTTGGTGGCGAGGCGTGCGGTGAGGGGCCGGCGCAGGAAGGCGTCCACGTCGAAGGCGTAAGAAGTCACCGCCGCATCATCGGGCCCCCGCGCCCTCGTGCCTACCGGCCGGGGACCTAGGCCCCCGGTCCCCCGATCAAGGCCTACGGCACCACCGTCACCGGCCACCGCCCGGCCTTCACCAGACGCACCGCCACCGATCCGACGAACCGGTGGCCCGCCTGCTCCGACGCGCCCACGACCACCGCGTCCGCCTTGAGTTCGTCCGCCGCCTTCACCAGGCCGCTGTACGGGTCGCCGCGGAACGTGTGGAACTCCCAGCGGACCTCGAATATCCCCTTGAGCCGCTCGGCCGCGTCCCGGATGTACGCCACCAGGTCCTCGGCGATCTCGTCGGTCGTCTCGGCCACCGGCGCCCCGAGCGCCGCGCCCGCCGCCAGCACCGGCTGCACGTACACCAGAGCGAGCAGCGCGTGCTGGCGGCGGGCCAGACCGGCGGCGTAGGCCGCGGCCCGCAGGGACGAGTCGGAGCCGTCCACCCCGGCCACGATCACCTTCGGCCCGTCCGTGCCCCGTTCGAACTGAGGGGAGTGCTGTTCCGTCACGCCGCGAGGTTATCGGAGGCCGCCACTCCGGTCCTGCGCGGGAGCCTTCGCGGGGCGAGACGACGCGGGTGCTGAACTTCGCCGTCTTCCGCTCCGTGTTCGAAGAGGGCGGTGTCCGTACCTTCCCTGCACAAGCTCCGGAGAAAAGGGCACCCGAGGGCGGACAGCGGCCCGCCACCACGCAGGGGCTGCCGTCACTGGCGGCGCTCGGCCTCGCCGGAGGGGACGGGACCGAGCCCGCCGACCCTCTCTCCTGCCCGGCCAGGTCCGCGTCCGGCACCGCGAGCTCGGCCGGCTGCGCGCCGCCGTTGACCCGTCTGCTTGGCCCGGTCGGGTGAAAACGTGCCGCCGCACCGGTGTTGCTCAGGTGCGTCGGCCTTCCACCGGGCGACTGATGAGTCATGAAGAAGGATCAGTTGCTCACCCGCCGCCGACTGTTGATCGCGGGCACCGGCGTCGTGGGAGCGGCAGCCACGGCCGGTGTGCTCACAGCGGTCACCGAGGAGGGCCCCGCCGGGTCCGTCCCGGCGGCGGGACCCCAGCCCCGCAGCCCTCGCAGCGCCTCCGCGTACCGTCTGCAGCCCCTGACCGGATACGGCCCGCCGCAGGCCGCGCCGCGCCGGACCCTGGTACGCCGCGAACCGCTGCTGCGCCTGTCCGGACGCGGCCGGACCATGGTGCTGACCTTCGACGACGGGCCCGACCCCCGCTACACCCCGGCCATCCTCGACACCCTGGCCGAGTACGACGTGCGCGCCATGTTCTTCGTGTGCGGGGAGATGGCCGCCGACCACAAGGTGCTGCTGGCCCGGATGGCCGACGAGGGCCATGTCGTCGGCAACCACACCTGGTCCCACCCGCTGCTCACGCGCCTCACCCGCCGGCAGATCCGCTCCCAGATGGAACGCACCTGCGACGTCATCGAGGAGGCCTACGGCGAGCGCCCCGAGTGGTTCCGCGCCCCCTACGGCGCCTGGAACCGCGCCGCCTTCCAACTGGGCGCCGAACTCGGCATGGAACCCCTCGCCTGGACGGTCGACACCCTGGACTGGACCACCCCCGGCACCCGGTCCATCGTCGACCGGGTCGAGAACGGCGCGGCCCCCGGCGTCGTGGTCCTCTCCCACGACGCCGGGGGCGACCGCTCGCAGAGCGTGCGGGCCCTGCGGCGCTACCTGCCCGAACTGCTGGACTCCGGCTACCACGTCACGGTGCCCCGGCGGGACAACGCCTGAGACCTGCCGCCGGGCCTTCGCCCGCCCGGCCGGGGAACGCTCAGCGCACCTCGACCAGGCGGGCGAAGGCGACGACGTTGCCCTCGTAGCCGTTCTGCTGGGAGAAGCCGCCGCCGCAGGTGATGACCCGCAGTTCCGCCGCGCCCTTGGAGGCGTAGACACGGTCGCCGGGGAAGTCGTCCTTCGCGAACACCTCGATGCCGTAGATCTCGAACACGGCGGTCTTCCCGTCCTGCCGGGCGACCTCGACGCGGTTTCCCTTCTTCAGGGCCCCGAGCGCGTAGAACACGGCGGGGCCCTGCTGGTTGTCGACATGGCCGACGACGACCGCCGTGCCCTTCTCTCCGGGGGCGACGGCGCCGGTGAACCAGCCGGCCAGGTTCGGGTCCTCCGGGGGCGGCGCGCCGACCCAGCCGTCCGCGTCCAGGCCCACGAGAATTATCGGCGCGTCGACCTGGATCGCCGGGATCCGGACCCGGTCCGGGAGGGAGTAGGGGAGGGGCTTGACGGCCCCGGCGAAGGTGGCCCCGGGCAGGCGGCTGTCCGCCGCGGCCGCGGTCGCCGGCTGCGGCGGGCCCTCGTCGAATTCCCCCGAACCATTTCGGATGAGCGCGAGGCCGGTCAGCAGAACCAGCGCGATCACGCCCCACGGGGCGCGCTTCTTCCGCCGCGCCTCCTCTTCCGCCTCGGCCAGCTCGGACGCAGACATGGGCCATCCCCTCTCGACGCGGCCGTGCCGTGTCGTTCGCGCATACCAGAACGCTAAGTGCCGCGCGCGAAACCGGCGACGGGGCCGGAGCGAACGGGTGGCGCAGGGCCGTCCCGGGGCACGGGCTGTCCGGGGCGGCCCGCAGCCGTGAGGTGCGCCATCCGAGTTGCCGCCACGAGGAAATTTCTGACGGTCCGTGACCTGCGGCGATATCCGATTGCGCGGTTTCCCCGCAGTGCCTTCTCTCACCAGGACGGACCATTCCCGAAATGCGGCTCAGGGCAAGGCAACTGACTGTCTTTCTGGGAGGCGCTTTCTCGCCGATCGACCGGGGACGGGTCCCGGGGCGTCTTCCGCGGAGGTTCACATGCGTAACACTCGTGCCCTGGCGGTCGCCGGCGCCGCGGTCGCGGCCCTCGGCCTCTCCGCACCCGCGGCCGTCGCGTGGGACACACCCAGCAACATCGTCGCCCTGCCCAGCGTGATCGCCCGCGGCGGCCAGCTGACCATCACGGTCGACGGCTGCCGCCACGGTGGCACGGCTACCTCCAACGCGTTCACGATGCCGGCGAAGCTCTCGCCCATCCGCAGCGCCAGGCAGACGGCGAGGGGCACCGCCACCATCAGGAACAACGCTCGTCCGGGGCCTTACGACATCACGGTCACGTGTGACGGCAGGACCCTGACCAAGCCGCATGCCTTCACCGTCATCGGCGGTGTCCGCGGCGGTGTCGGCGGCAGCAGCACCACCGGTGCGACCCCCACCGACATGGCCATCGGCGGTGGGCTCGTGACCGCCGCGGTCGTCGGCGGCGGGGTGTTCTGGATGCGCCGTCGCGCCGAGCGGCGCGTCTGACGCCTCGCTCCACGCTCCTTTGGGCCCCTTCGATACGAGCCGCCTCGCACGCGCAGGTCTTCGCCCCGGATCCGTCGACGGATCCGGGGCGAAGACCTGCGCGTGCGAGGGGCCGGTCAGCCGGTGTCCTCCTCGGTGCGGCGGCGGGCGAAGTGGTACGCCGTGCCCAGCGCGCCGGTGATCAGCGCGGCGCCGAGGCCGATCTCCTTGAGGTCGAAACCGCCGAGGGTGCCGCCCTCTCCGGCGTGCACGCCTTTCCACGGGTGGCGCTGGTGGTGCGTCGGGGGATGGTGGCGGTGGTGGTGCGTCGGGGAATGCGCCGGATCGCCGCCGGCGATGGTCAGGCGCGCGGTGCCGCTCGACCCGTCACAGAAGAACTCCACGTCGTACACGGCACCGGGCCGGGCGTCCCCGGCGACCCTGGCCGTCGCCGACGACTTCTCCGGCGGGATGGCGACCACGTCGAAGACCGGTGAGGAGACCGCTGCCTCCCCCTCGCACGCCTGGTTGCGCTCCACCACCAGCGTGACCAGGCCGTCCGCCGCGACGGTGGAGGGCTGGACATCGAAGGCGAAATCGGTCCGGTTGGCCGCGTCGGCGGCCGGCACGCAGGAGGTGAGGGCGCCGGCGCCCAGCAGTACGGCCGAGGCCGAAGCGACGCGTATCACGCGCATGGTGAAACCTCCGGGTCCCCGAGGAGCAGCCGCGGACCTGTTCCGCTCGCGCCGGAAATGCACCTCGATGCCCGAAACGCTAAGAACGTGTGCGCGGCTGCGCGATCGCAGTAGCGCGAATGGGTCACACGTGTGGGCCGCCAGGGGGAAGCCCGTTGACGCGACCGGGGGCGGCGACGGTGTGTCGCTCGCCCCCCGGCCCGGTTCCGTGGTGCGGGTGCGGTCAGTCCCCGGCCCCCGGGAAGAGGTTCAGGAACGGGTCCGCCGACGCGGTCACGCCCCTGCTGTAGGGCGAGTCGAAGTCCCAGATCAGGAACAGCAGGAAGGCGATCAGCGCCGAGAACAGCCCGGCGAGGATCAGTTCACGCGTCGTTCTGCGGATCTGGAGGACGAAGATCATCCCGATGGTGACGACGGCTCCGGCGATCAGCCCGAACCACACCACGCCCGGCATGGTCTCCCCGGTCGACTCCGACCGGGCGATCCGGGCCTGGCTGGCCGCGGTCACCTGGTCGACGAGCGGCTGGTAGGCCTGCGCCTCGAAGTCGGTCTTCGGCTCGTAGTCGGTGACGTCCTGCCGAACGCGCTCGAAGAGCTCACCGCCGCGCTCGGTGACCTGGCCCCGGTCGGCCATGGTGTCCCACTCGGTGGTGACGACATGGCTCACGTACGTATGGATGTCGTCCCGGATGCGGTCGCGCACATCGTCCGGGTAGACCCGGACCCGCTCCGAGATCTCGTGCAGCGCGGTGGCCTCCGCCTGGACGTGGTCCTGGGCGGCGCTGCGCCCCTCCCACACACCGGCGATCGCCAGACCCAGGACGATGGCGTACACCACGCCGATCCACATGGTCATGTACTCGATGACGTCCGGGGTCTCGCTGGGGTCCTCGTCGTCGGACGCCGTGCGGTGGCGTACGAGGGTGACGACGACCACCACCACACCGGCGGCCAGCATCGCGAGGGTGAGAACAAGCCATTCCGGCAAGAGATGCCTCCAGAGCTTCAGGGATCAGCGCGCGCGCAGCGCGGCGACGGCGACCACCGCGGGCACCGTGACGAGCAGGACGAAGGTGAGCGGCGACATGGTGTGGCGCACCGGCCGGGGCCGCGGCGCGGCGCGGTACCGCGGGTAGTGCACGGGCGCCGCGGACGGACGCGGAGTGGGCTTCGCCGACGGCTTCGGTGCCGGGGCGGGGGGCGGGGGAGGGACCGGCCGGGGGG
>NZ_MUKA01000206.1 GCF_002150735.1 Streptomyces africanus | reverse complement strand
CAGCAAGAAGGTCGCCGACGCGAACAAGAAGTCCATCAACCGCCCCCGCTAACCACCCCCCTGGGGCCCGCGCCGGGCGCCGACAACGGCCCGGGCCCCCCCCCCCCACCGCATCCACCCGAACCGGAAGGAGCCCGCCATGGGCCTGTTCACCCCGCGCTACCCCAAGTCCGACACCCCCGGCGCCACCAGCACCCCCACCAAGCGCTCCCGCCGCCGCCCCAGCAACAACACGCCCGCCTCGGCCGGCATCACAACGGACCAGCTGCGCGGCCTCGCCACGCACGACGGCGGAACCCTCGACGTCCGCGGGAACACCGCCACGATCCGCGTCGACCAGTGGGACACCAAGGCGCAGATCACCACGCAGCGGTACGTCAAGCGATCCGACGGCACCTGGGTCGCCGCCTGACCACCCTCCGGGCCCGGACCGAGCCGACACAGCCGGGCCCCACCCCCACCAGCACCGAAAGGACCACCGTGACCATCGACGACATCGCCGCTCAGCTCCGCGACACCGTCCACACCGGCGTCGCCGACGGCAAGAACCTCCGGCAGCTCGACGACGACATCGCCCAGGCCCTCGACGGCCTCACCCACGCCGACATCAAGGCCGTCCACGCCCACATCCACCAGCCGGCCCCTGACGACACCCACTGACCACCGCGGGCCTCTGGCCCTGCCGGAGGCCGCCCCGCACCCCCCCCGAGCGGGACGGCCCCCAGCAAGACCAGCGGAACCCCACCCGACCAGACCGAAGGAGAACGACATGGACGCCGCCCAGATCATCGAGCCCGGCTGCTACGACTACGACATCAAGGTCCAGTTCCCCAGCGTCTACATCCCCGAGCACACGCCCCCCGCGTTCCGCAACGCAGCTGCCTACGAGACCACCAGGACCCGGCACGTCTCCGGCCAGTTCGACCTCACCGAGCACATCGGCCGGAAGGTCCTCCGGGACCACCTCGTCCGCAGGCACTGCGACGACCTGACCGGCGTGGACGTGCAGGTTTCCCGCTTCGACCTCACCCGTGTCGACGCGACGGGAGACGCCCGATGACCAGCACCGTCCTCAAGGCCCTCGCCCTCACCGCCACCCTCGGCGCAGCCGCCTACCTCGGACAGCAGATCGCCACCAACAGCGTGCACCCCCTCACCCTCGCCTTCACCGTGCTCGCCGCCCTCGCCACCGGCAGCGCCCTCGCTGGCGACATCCGCGGCGCCCTGCACCGGCTGCTCGCCCGGCTCCGCCCGATGACCGGACGGCGCTTCCGAAAGCAGCACGGAGACCCCGCCGGCTGGGACGACGACGAGTACGAGGCGTACTTCGCCATCACCGCCACCCAGACCCCCCGCAACATCCACCCCGCCGCCTAACCACCAGAAAGGACACCGAACCCCGATGCTCGCCACCCTCCGCGCCCGCCGCCGCAACCGCCTCATCGCCACCACCGCCTGGAACCTCGCCCGCGCCGCCGACCTCGCCGAGAACCCCAACCAGCGCACCATCACCACCGACCAGGTCATCCACCACGCCTGGATCAACCACCTCATCACCGTCACCCCCGACGAAGCCCAGCCGCACATCGACGCCGCCCTCACCCACTGGCGACTCCAGCCCACACAGGCCGCCTGACCCCGCCCCTGACCACCCGAAAGGAACCGATTCCCGTGACCACCGTCCAGGCCCCCGCGCCCCCCACCGAAAGCGCAACCGTGCGCTCGCTGACCGGCGGGCAGATCACGGTGCTCACCCTCGCCACCCTCCCCATGATCGCCGTCGGCGCGGCAGGCGCCATCGGCACCTACGCCAACGCCAAATCCGTCCTCAAGCAGTCCGAAACCGCCCTCGGCGTCGTCGCCGCCGGCGAAGGAGCCACCCTCGTCGCCGCCCTCGTCATGATCGGCGTCACCATGCTCGGCCAGGCCGCCCCCCTCGTCGTCCGCGCCGCCCTGTGGCTCCTGCCCGTATCCGCCTCCGCCATGGGCGCCGTCATCGCCCCCACCATCCGCGAAGCCGTCGTCTACGGCCTCACCCCCCTCGCCATGACCGCCTCCGCCGAAGGCATCAGCTTCCTCGCCCGCCGCATCGTCGCCCACACCAGCGGGATCGACGTCGAAGCCCAGCGCCGCAACGCCGAGATCATGCGGCAGATCGCCTACCACACCGCCCGATCCCAGCGGCACCCCGACAAGGAAGTCCAGGCCGACTCCGCCCTCAAGGCGTGGAAGCTCATGAGCCAGGTCGGCCAGGGCGACGCACAGCTCGGATCAGGGCTCATCACCGTCCAGCGTGAGCGGCTCACTCAGGGAGCCGACACGGCCCTCCAGTCGATGCTCGCTGGGATCACTGAGCCCGCCCCGGCTCACACCCCCATCCTCGCGATTGAGACCGGTGAGCCCAGCGTTGAGACGGCCCTTGAGCCGACCGGATCCACCGTGATCCTGAGCCAGCAGACCGGCTCCACCAACCCGGCTCACACCCCGGCCCTTCCCGACACCCGCACGATCATCCCCCCCTCTGACCAGGTGATCCGTCGTGAGCCCGTCTTGAGCCGGTCTGAGCCCGCCCTCGCCAAGACCGCCAACACGCCCACTGAGACGGCCGCCGAGCCGGCCCCCAGTGAGCCCGCTGAGACGGCTCACACCGCCGACGAGAAGGAGCAGCAGATCGCTGCGCTGGCTCACCGGCTCAAGACCGGTGAGCGGCTCACCAAGTCCACGGCGGCTCAACTCCTCGGCGTGAGCCCGGCCACCGCCGGCCGACGGCTCAAGGACGCCCGTGACCGCATCGGCGAAGGAACGGGGTTCTACGCATGAGCCAGACCCGCAACGAGCAGCGCCCGCGGACGGCCACCCCGTCCGCGGCACCCACCCGCGCCCCCCAGCCCGCCGCGCGGCGGGCT
>NZ_MUKA01000205.1 GCF_002150735.1 Streptomyces africanus | reverse complement strand
CGGCGGCCACCGAGCCGAGCACCGCGAAGTACATCCGGATGTGGTGCCGGACGAACGTCAGGCCGCCGTCCCACCAGCGGCTGAGCAGCCACAGGGTGCCGACGAAGAGAGCCAGCCGGGCGCAGCGGAACAGCGCGCCGAACCCGGACTCCAGGTCCGCGCTGGAGATCACGCTCGGCACCAGCAGCAGGGTGAGCAGGAACACGAAGGCGCTGGCCCGGATGCGCAGCCGGAGATTGACGGCGAGCGCCAGCGCGAAGGCGGCGACCAGCGCGCCCATGGTGACCATCTGGATGAGGGAGCGGGGCAGCGGGACGATGGTCTTCGCCCCGGCGGAGCCGAGCGTGTTGAGGACCAGCAGCCCCCAGACCGCCCCGACGATCTTCGGTGTGTGATCCGCGGCCATCTCAACCACCGTCCCCTGCGCGGAAGGTGCTGCCCGCGTCCTGCTGGTACGGCGGGCCCTGCCACTGCGCCGGGTCCAGCTCCCGGCTCGGGTCGTGGGCGACGAAGGTCCAGGGCCCGACGTAGACGTTGTCGTGCCAGCGGTTGTGCTGCGTGCGGGTGATCGCCTCGGCCACCCGCTCGCCCTGGTACGGCGACCAGTCCGGATAGGTGCCGTAGTTCGCCAGCAGCGCCATGCGGCCGCACCTTGCCGCGCACTTCACGACGGACGTGTCCAGCACGAAGCGGTTGTGGTGGATGTCCACCCGCTGGGTCTTCCAGCGGCAGTCGGCGTAGAGCGGCGCGGTGGCGATCGCCGGACGTGCACAACGGTCGGTGTCCCGCACCAGCAGCGTGCAGTCACCGGACGAGGTGTTCGCCGGGCTGTTGCAGAACCGGTCGGCGTTCTCCCACAGGGTGATCCCGGACCAGTTGTTCTCCAGCACGTTCCGGGAGATCTCGATCCTGTCCGTGCGGGCCCGGACCCGTGGTTCGCCGCCGGACTCGGACAAGTAGACGGTCGCGAAGGGGAAGGTGTCGCCGCGGTCGGCCGCCTTGCGGCCCTCGACCCAGTTGTTCCGCCGGATCGTGTTGTTCCGGATGACCGCGTTGTAGCTGGTCTCGTAGATCAGCGCGGCGCCGTCGTTGGCCTCCAGCACGTTGTCCTCGATGCGGAAGTCGTTGTTGTTGGTGTCCGCCCACAACCCGGCTCCTCGGTTGTCGTGCACCCAGTTGCCGCGTACGTCGGCACCGTCGACGGCCCAGAACTTGACGCCCCCGGTGCAGCCGCAGCCCTTCCGCCGCCGCTCCCAGTCGCCGGTGTTGTTGCCCGCGATCTCGTTGCCCTCGACCACCAGGCCGCTGATCCGGCCCTTGCCCTTGTACGCGTTCATGCCGTACTGGCCGTTGCCGCGCAGGCAACTGGCCCGGACCTGCTGGCGGGCACCGGCCATCAGCCCGGCGCCGGAGTTGTGCTGGATCGTCGCGTGCTCGATCACCCACCCGTCGGCCGAGTCGTGGTTGACCACGCCCTCGTCGTGCGGCGCGACGAACCCCTGCACGGTCAGGTAGCGGATGGTGACGTCGCGGGCGCTGCCGCCGAACGCGTACTGGTTCTTCTTCCCGCCGTCGAGCACCGCGCCCGGCGCACCGAGGTAGCGGTTCCCCTCCTTGGGGATGACCTGGGCGTAGCGGTCCGGGTCGAGCCGGTGCGTGCCCGGCCGCAGCCAGAACGTGGTGTGCGCGGGGCTGCTCTCGGTCTTCGCGGCCAGGTCACCGGCCTTCGCGGGGTCGACCGTCACCGCGCCCGCCGGCGCCTTCGCCGGCCCGGCCGCGGGCTTGGCGCACACCCGGGCCACGGTCACGGACGTGGAGGGAGCGACGGTCGGCTCCGCCCCGGCGCTCGGCGTGCTCGTACAGCCGGCCGCGGACAGCACAGCCAGCGCCAGCGGTGCCGCCGACGCCCAGTGCTGCCACTTGATCCCCACGCCCAGCCCCCTAGCCGCAGAACCCGAGCACGGTGGTGAAGTCCTCCGCGCCGTCGGCGAAGCCGGTGCCGACCAGCGTGGTGGAGGGTTCCTTGCGTCCGAAGCCGGGGGAGTACCAGCCGAGCGGCGGGTCGCTCTCGCCGCGATGCGCCCGCCAGGAAAGCTGCCCGGGCAGGTCGAGCACCGCCGAGCGGTCCTCGCCGTCCCGGGTCCAGGTGAGCTGTGCCCGGCTGCCGACCAGGTCCGCGGTGATCGCCGGGCCGAGGTGGAACGCCAGGTGCACGGCCCGGCGCGTGCTGTCCTGGCCGCGGACCTCGTCGACCACCCTCAGCTCCCGGCTCGCGGCCGTCAGCTCCACCCGGCGGCGGTGCACGCAGGGCCGGTAACCGTCGTGCTCGGCGCACCAGCGGGCCACCCCGTCGCCGGAGGGGTCCGCGACCAGGACGCGGCTTTCGGCATGCCGGGTCCACAGGAACGGGCCGCCGGAGACGGACTGGTCACCGCCGTCCAGCCGCAGGGTGTTGTGGCCGAGCGTGGACCGGAAGTACTGCCGCCACTCTGGCTGCCCGTGGTAGCAGTACGTCCCCGGGTCGGCGAGCACGTCGACCCCGTCGTGCCGGACCTCCACGGACAGCGCGTCCGCGTGGGCGTGCGCGGCGATGGACAGGAACCCGTGCGGACCACCGTCGCAGCGGCACCAGATCTCTCCCGGACCGCGCAGGATGGTGAGCCCCGCGTCCGCGAAGTGGCCCGGTCGGCGTGCCGGGCGGGTCACGGACGGTTCCGTGCGCCTGACGAGTCCGGCCAGCAGCGGGGTGCGCACATCGGAGCCGGTCACCGCCGGCCACCAGGCGAGCCGGCCGAACACCGCGTCCCCGGTGGCCAGCAGCGAGCCCCAGCGGTCGGTGCCCGTACCGTCCACGACCAGACCGTGCCCGTCGTCGGCGTCCCCCTGGCGCGGCGGCCGCAGCCGGTTGTCCACGACGGCCGCGAGCGCGTCGGTCATCCGCAGCAGCACCAGCCGGACCGTCCCGGGGACCGGCACACCCGCGGCATCCGCCTCGGCCACCGCGGCCAGGCCCAGCTCCAGCACCAGTCCGTGATACTCCGTGGCCAGCTCGCGGTTGAGGCCGGAGGGGAAGGTGTTGCCGCGCAGCTGCCGCTCCAGCGACCGCAGCGCCTCGGACCGCCAGCGCCCCGAGGAGGGGAACCACCCGAACGCGCAGGCCGCGGCGAACTGCCCGGCGGCCTCGGCGATGACGTGGTTGTTCGCCGACGACCCCCGGCTGGGGAAGGCGGCCAGCCAGCGCTGGTGGTGCCAGATCTGGTGCAGCGCCACCGGGTTGCCCTCGAACAGCCCGGCCGCCCCCGGCCAGCCGTCGAGAAGCCGGCGGATCCACACCCAGGACAGCAGCCGGATCCCCAGCTCGATGCCGCTGGTCCAGTGCACTCCGCGCAGCGGCGCGTTGCCCGCCCACCACGACCGCAGGTGCTCGGCCACGCGCTCGGCGTACCGCTCGTCGCCGGTCACCGCGTACGCGGCGGCGAGCACCGTGAGGTACTGATGCCGGGACAGCTCCCAGATCTGCTTGATGTCCCCGACCGCGTCCTCGTCCCGGTACGGCACGTCGAAGGCGTAGCCCGACGGCGCCCGGCGCCCGGTCTTCGGGTCGTACCACCAGTCCGGGTCGACCAGGTCGTCCCGGTCCACCCCGAAGAACTCGGCGTGCCCGGCCATCAGCCGGTCGGCCTCGGCGATGAGGCGTTTCGCGGCGTCCGGCGGCACCGCGGCGATCGCCCCGGCGGGCAGGACCGCGGTGAACCGGGCGCCGGTCACGCGGGGGCAGCCGGGCGGCGCCGACCGCCACCGCCGCCTGCGCACCGCGTCGCCCACCCGGCCGCCGACCTCCCGCGGCCCCATCCGGGACAGCCGCCGCAGGTACCAGCCCGGACTCCCCGAGCTCACAGTCATCGTGTTCTCTCCAGCGTCACCGGCGCGCCGCCGGCCAGGCCGGCCTGCACGGCGAGGGTGGCCGCCGTGGTGGCGACCAGCGACTCCAGCGGCACCGGCATCGGCCCGCCGGTCCGCACGGCCTTCACGAACGCGGCCAGTTCGGCGTTCTGGCCCTTGTCCCGGGCCTTCGGCAGCCGCGAACTGACCCATCGCTTACGGTCGTACACCGAGGCACGGACGAAGTCGTCGAGCCGCAGCACCTTGCCGTCCGCGACCAGGTCCAGCGTCTCCTTGGGGAAGCCGGGAGAGCCGGTGGTGACGTAGCTGATGGCGGCGGTGGACCCGTCCGGGTAGCGCAGCACGACCTGCAGGTCCTCGTTGCCGGGCGAGGCGACCGCGTACACCGAGACCGGGTCGGCCTCCAGCAGCCAGCTCGCCGTGTCGATGAAGTGCCCGCCCTCGCCGGCGAACCGTGTGCCCTCGGTCCCTTGCCGCAGGTACCAGCTGCCGTGGTCGAGGCGGCCCGCGTTGACCAGGTAGCGCAGGCTCGCCGGACCGGTCCGGGCGCCGAACCGCTTCCTGGCCTCCTGCAGCAGCGGCGCGAACCGGCGGTTGAAGCCCACCTGCAGCCGGTCGTTGCCGGACTCCTCCACCGCCGCGAGCACGCCGGCCAGCTCGTCCTCGGTGAGGGCCAGGGGCTTCTCCACGAACACCGCCTTGCCGGCCAGCAGTGCTCTGCGGGTCAGTTCGGCGTGCGAGCTGTGCCGGGTGACCACGAACACCGCGTCGACGGACTTGTCGCCGAGCACGGCGTCGAGGTCGGTGGTCGCCGCGGCGAAGCCGAACTTCCGCTGCGCGTTGGCCCCGGACAGCGCCGTCGTGGTGACGACGGTCGACAGCTCGACACCGTCGCGCCGGGCCAGGTGCGGCAGCAGCATCGACGTCGCGTAGTTGCCCGCGCCGACGAACGCGAGGCGCACCGGCGTCCTGGCGGCCCGGGCCGGAGTCGGCTTCACGTTCACCGTGGGCACGGCCACCGCCGGAGCTTCGGCTTCCACCGCCTGCCCGGGGTACCGGAACAGCACGGCCACGGCCTTCAACTCGCCGTCCTTCAGGCTCTGGTACGTCTCGACGGCATCGTCGAAGTCGGCGATGTGGGAGACCAGGGGCTCCACGTCGACGCGGCCGCGGGCGAGGAGATCGAGGAAGCACGCCAGGTTGCGGCGCTCGGTCCAGCGCACATAGCCGATCGGGTAGTCCCGCCCCTCCAGCTCGTACTCCGGGTCGTAGCGCCCGGGGCCGTAACTGCGGGAGAACCGGACGTCGAGCTCCTTCTCGTAGTACGCGTTCCACGGCAGGTCCAGGCGGCACTTGCCGATGTCGACGACCCGGCCCCGGTCCCGGCTCAGCCGGGCGGCCAGCTCGACGGGCTGGTTGCTGCCGCCGCCTGCGGCCAGGTACACCTGGTCCACGCCCAGGCCGCCGGTGAGTTCGGCGACGGCGCCTTCCACGGCCGCGGAAGCGGGATCGCCGCAGGCCGCCGCGCCCAGCCGCTCGGCGAGTTCGCAGCGCGCCGGGTCGGGGTCGGCCCCGATGACGCGGACTCCCGAGGCCGCCAGCAACTGCACCACCAGCTGCCCGATCAGCCCGAGGCCGATGACCAGCGCCACCTCACCGAGCTGTGACTCGCCCTGGCGGACGCCCTGCAGCGCGATCGACCCCACGGTGCCGAAGGCCGCGTGCCGCGCCGCGAGGCCGTCCGGCACCGGGGCGTAGAGGTTCTTCGGCACCCAGTTCAGCTCGGCGTGCAGCGCGTGCTCGTTGCCGGCGCAGGCCACGAGGTCGCCGGCCTTCACGTCGTCGATGCCGGCGCCGACCTGCTCGACCACCCCGCACAGCGAGTAGCCCAGCGGCGTGTAGGAGTCCAGCTTGCCCATCACCTTGCGGTACGTGGCGGGCACCCCGTTGGTGGCCACGCTCTGCACGACCTTGGCCACCTGGTCCGGCCGGGAGCGGGCCTTGCCCAGCATCGACATGCCGGCCTCGGACACCTTCATGAGCTCGGTCCCGGTGGAGATCAGCGAGAAGGCGCTGCGCACCAGCACGCCGCCCGGCTTGCACCCCGGCGCCGGCACGTCGAGCAGCGCCAGTTCGCCGCTCTTGTAGTTCTGCACAACCTGTTTCACTCAAACTCCCCAGAAGTCGCGCCCCGGTACCAGTACTCGAGCGTCAGCACATGCCACAGATGCTTGGAGAAGTCCCGCTGCCCGGCCGCGTCCTCGGCGACCATCCGCGCCAGCGCGTCGCGGCGCAGGAACCCGGAACGGACGAGCTCGCCGTCGTTCACCACCTCGCGCACCAGCGGCGCCAGATCCCGGCTCATCCAGGCGCGCAGCGGGGCGCTGAACAGTCCCTTGGGCCGGTACACGATCTCCCGGGGCAGGACCGATGAGGCCGCCTCCTTGAGCACGGCCTTGCCCTGCCGCCCGACGATCTTGCGATCACCGGGCACGGCGAACGCCGCCTTCACCACCTCGACGTCCACGTACGGCACCCGCACCTCGGTCGACGCGGCCATGCTGGAGCGGTCCGTGTACGCGAGGTTCAGGCCCGGCAGGAACATCCGGGCGTCGGTCAGGCACATGCGGTTGACGAAGTCGTCGAGGTCGTTGTCCTCGTAGACGTCCGCATGCTCGGTCAGCACGTCCTCAACCGTCCCGGCCAGATCCGGATTCAGCAGGGCGAGCAGCTCGTCCCGGTCGTACATGGTGTAGCTGCGCCGGAACGCGGTCTCCTCCGGCAGATCGGCGAAGGACAGGAACCGCTTCGCGAAGCGCACCGACCGGTACCCCCGGCGGGACGTGGCGACCGGCAGCCGGTCCACGGCCGCAAAGACCCCGCGCCGCAGGGGCCGGGGCACGCGCTGATAGCGCAGCGCGAGCAGGTTGGCCAGGTGCTTGCGGTACCCGGCGAACAGCTCGTCGGCGCCCATCCCGGAGAGCATCACCTTGACCCCGGCCTCCCGGGCGGCCGAGCAGATCAGGAACGTGTTGATCGCCGCGGGGTCGCCGATCGGCTCGTCCAGGTGGTACGTCATCTGCGGCAGCAGCTCGAGCACGTTCGGAGCGATCTCGATCTCCCGCAGGTCGACGCCGAACCGCTCGGCCACCTGCCGGGCATAGCGCAGGTCGTCCGGCATCGCCTCGAACCTGGCGTCCTCGGCGCGGAATCCGATCGTGTACGCGGAGATCCCGGGCCGGTCCCGGGCCGCCAGCGCGGTCAGATAGCTGGAGTCCAGCCCGCCGGAGAGGAAGGTCGCCACGGGTACGTCGGAGAGCAGATGGCGCCGGGTCGACTCCTCGACGACGGCGGCCAGGTCCGGCTGCTCGCCGGCCAGCGCCCGCTCCCGGCCCTCCGCGGCGACGTCCTTCAGGTTCCAGAACCGGCCGCGCTCCACCCGGCCGTCGGGCCAGCACCGCAGCCAGCTCCCCGGCGGCAGCTTCTCCGCCTCGCGGAACGCGCACCGCGTGTCCGGCACCCAGTAGTACAGCAGCGAGGCCACCAGTGCCGCGTGGTCCACTTCCAGCTTGCCGCCGGTGGCGGCGGCGAGTGCCTTCAGCTCGGAGGCGAACACCAGGCCCTCGCCGCGCCGGAGCAGGAACAGCGGCTTGATGCCGAGCTGGTCGCGGGCGAGCACCAGCTCACCGGTGCGCTCGTCGAAGATCCCGAACGCGAACATGCCGCGCAGCCGGGGCAGGCAGTCCGTGCCCCACCGCCGCCACGCCTCCAGCAGCACCTCGGTGTCGGAGGTACCGCGGAAGCGCACCCCGGCGGCCGCCAGCTCGGCACGCAGTTCGGGCGCGTTGTACAGCTCGCCGTTGTACGTCAGGGCGAGGCCGTCCGAGACCATCGGCTGGGCGCCGGTCTCGGACAGGTCGATGATGGCCAGCCGGCGGTGCCCGAACTGGACGTCGCCGTCACCGGCGGGATGGCCGTAGCGGCCGGCCCCGTCCGGACCGCGGTGGGTGAGGGCATGGGTGAGCCGGTCGGTCACGGCCTTCCCGTCCGGCCATCGGTACGTGCCTGCGATGCCACACATGTGCTACCGCGCCTCCTGGTTGCTGTCCGGGACCCGTGCCGCCCACATCGGCAACCGCTCCGCCCGCCGCCGCCCTGTCCCGTTGTGCCGGGCCGGCCGCTCGCTGCGGCCGCGCACCGCGGTGGGCGGCCCGTCCCACAGCGTGCCGTCGGTCCGGTCCCGCGGATCGGGGTCGATCAGCACCACACCGATCACCTCGACGCGCTGGTCCGCGAGCTGCCGCGCCACGGTGTGCAGCCACGCGGTGCTGCCGTGCCCGGCCCGCACGACGAGTACGGTCCGGGTGCCGAGGTACCGGAGGTCGGTCCACGCCGTGCCGGGCGCCACCGAGCCGACACCGAGCACGCGCTCCTGGTCCGGCACGGCCTCGGCACGCTCGCCGCCGACCACGGTCGGGTCACCCGGCTTCGGGCGGCGGCCGGCGAGCTGCGGGCCGGGCAGGCCGTCGACGACGACCACCGGCCCCTGTGCGGTCAGCGCCCTGGCGAGATCCACGGCGATCACGCTCGTGGTGCGCGCACAGCCCAGTTCCAGCAGCGACACCGGTTCCGCGGAGCCGCGCACGGCGCGGGCCAGGAAGGCGGTGAGCCGATCGCGTGCCGCCCGGGTCCCGCGGCGCTGCCACAGCCTCGCCGGCCGGCGGGGCGCGCGGGGCAGCTCCGCGACGACCGAGGCACCCAGGTGCGCCGCGATGTCCCGGCGCAGCACGGGGCGGTCCGCCACCACCGAGCCGACCGCGGCCACCGCGAGCCCCAGGACGAGCCCGAGGACGAGCCCGATCGCGGCGTCGGTGGCAGCGGACCTGGGCAGCGAGTGCCGCACCGCGCGCGGGGCGTCCACGATCTGCGTGCCGGCGACGAGCTGGGGCGTGCCGATGCGCGCCTCCTCGGCACGCTGGTCGAAGTCGGCGATCCGCGAGGTGAGTTCGGCCCGGCGGGCGAAGAGCGATTCCATGCTCGCCGACGCCTTCGGGCCGTTGTCCGGCGGTCCGTCCCCGATCGTCTCGTTGACGTCGGCGAGTTCCTTCCGCATGCGGTCGCGCTGGTCGAGAAGGGCCTTGGACTCGGCCTTCGCGGTGTCCCGCATCCGCCGCACGTGGTCCGCGACGAACGCGTCGGCCAGCGCCTTGGCCCGGGCCACCGCTTCCGCGTCGCTGTCACCCGTCACATCGATCTGCAGCAGGTTGTTGGACAGGCCGGTACCCCGGTAGTCCCGCATGAAGTCGTCCGGGTTCTCCGAAGACTTGAGGGACTTCAGGGCCTCGCCCGCGATGCGCGTGGTCCGCAGCAGCTCCACGTCGGTGCGGATCAGCGTTCCGGTGTCGTTCGGCTGGTCCTCCTTGTGCGCGACCAGCACCTTGGCCACCGCGGCCGGCGGTGGCGGCAGCAGGACCGCCACCGCCACGCCGGCCAGCAGCCCCAGCAGCGCCAAGGAGGACCACAGGCGGCGGCGCCTGCGTACCGCCGCCACCAGCGCCTGCAGATCCAGCAGCGGAGCGGAGGCCGGCGACTCGGAGGTCTCGCTCGTCGTCACACCGCACCTCCCGTCGCGTTGCCGTGCACCGCGAACTCCGGGACGGCCTCATCCGCCGGACGGCGGCCGGGAGTCCGCGTCGGACGGCCCCGGGTGGTGCCGGCGACGACGACGCCGACGATCTCGTGCCCCGCGTCCGCGCACGCCTCGGCGATGCCGGCGAGCTCCCCCGCGGTCCAGCTGCCCGCGCTGAGCACCACCAGGGCACCGGACTCGGTGTCGCGGTCCGGCACCAGCGGCCCGGACACCGACACCGCCACCACCCGCAGCACGGGGTATCCCCTGCTCGAAGCACCCGGGTCGCCCCCGGCCTCTGCCACGAGCTGCCCGGCGGCCCGACCGGCGACCTCGTCGCCGTCCGGGACGACGACCAGCAGCCGCCGGGAGGCCGGCAGCTCGTCCCGGAGGCGGGCGCACACCCGCCGGTAGCGGATCCGCCGGCCGGCCTCGCCGCCGGACGGCTGCGGCGGCGGTACGTCCCACGGGGTGTCGACGCCCAGCAGCCGGCGGAGCCGGGCCCGCGGGCCACGGTCCTCCGGCCGGTGCGCGGGCCGTTCACCGGGCACGTCGACGGTACCCAGCAGCGCGGAGCCCAGCGCCGCGGCGATCTCCGGCGCGGTGCGCAGCCGTCGGCTCATGCGTGCGGCGGTGAGATGGCCGATGACCGCGAGCAGGAGGAACAGCAGCGCCCCGGCGACGATGAGCTGCATCCTCGTCGGCGCCGCCTCGCCGGTCGGCCGGGCCGCCGGCCCCATGACGACCATGCCGGCCTTGCTGGTCGCCGGGTCGGCCTCGTCCAGCTTCTTCATGGCGTCGAGCAGCGCGGCACGCAGCTTCTCCAGCTCGGTGCGGGCCTGCACGCCCTCCACGGTCCGCCCCGGATCGGCCGCCTCCGCCAGATCGGTGATGCGGCGGTCGGTCCGCACCACCGTCTTGCGCAGTTCCCCGGGCGCGTCCGCCGCTCCGGCGTCGGGGTTGTCGCCCGCGAGCCGCGCGGCGAAGGTGACGAACTGTCCGGCCACCTGGTCGGAGAGCCGCTGCGCACGCTCGGGCGTGTCGGCCGTACCCGAGATCTTGATGATGTTCCCGTCGGCGGCCTTGGCGCTCACCCGGTCCCGCAGCTCGCTGCCGCTGACCCCGGGCCGGCCGAGTGCGGCGGCCGCGCGGTCGAGCACCACCGAACTGGTCGCGATCTCCGCCTGGGTCAGCAGCTCGCGCTCCTCCCACTGGCCCGGCAGCAGTACCGACGCCGACGTCGTGTACCGCGGCGGAAACAGCACGGAGGCGCCGTAGCCGACGAGCGCGCCCACCACGGCGAGGACGGCGAGAAGCCGCCGGCGCCGCCGGAGAATCCGCCCGATCGTGACCAGGCGTATCGTGTCATCGCTCAACGGCGCTGCCTCTTCCCTGTGCGGACCGGGGCGCCCGACGACACCGCGGTGCGGTCCCGGCAGGCAGCGGCGTAGGCGGCGAGCAGCGACGCCTGCGAGTTCCGCCAGGAGAGCGGCCCGCTGATCCGCTCCTGGCCGGTCTTGCCCATCCGGGCCCGCTTCTCCGGATCGTCCAGCAGCAGCGCGATGAGCCCGGCGAACTCCGCCTCGTCGTTCGCGGGCGCGTAGACGGCGGCGTCACCGGCGGAGACCCGCGCCTCCTTCAGGTCGAACGAGACGATCGGCCGGCCCATCGCCATGTACTCCAGGACCTTGTTCATGGTCGACACGTCGTTGAGCGGATTGCGCGGGTCGGGGGAGAGGCACACGTCCGCGGTGGACAGGTAGCGCACGAGGTCGGCGTCCGGTATGCGCCCGGTGAACTGCACCTGCTCGGACAGCCCCAGCCGCCGGGACAGCTCCACCATCGCGTCGAAGGCGTCCCCGGCGCCGACGAACACCGCGTGCCAGTCGGTCCGCCCGAGCTCGTCGCGCAGCTTCGCGAGGGCGCGCAAGGCGTAGTCGACGCCGTCCTGCGGACCCATCACGCCGAGGTAGCACAGCAGATGAGGCTTGCCGCGCTTCAACTCCGGCTCGGGCGGCACCGGCTGGAAGCGGTCGATCGCGGGCGCGCTGCGCACCACGAAGACGTCCTCCGGCCGCCGGCCGCCACGGCGCAGCGCGACGTCCCGGTAGGACTCGTTCGTGGCGAGCACGACGTCCGCGGCCCGGTAGGTCCGCCGCTCCAGCGCGCACACGGCGCGGTAGAGCAGATCCTCGCCGCGGTCGAACCGGGAGAGGTACAACTCCGGTACCAGGTCGTGCTGGTCGAAGACGAACCGCGCCCCGCGCCGCTTCAGCCACAGCGCCGGCAGGAACAGCAGGTCGGGCGGGTTGCAGGCGTGCACCACGTCGACCGGGCCGACCTTGCGCGCCAGCCGGGCCGTGTGCCACAGCGCCGATCCGTACTCCCGCAGGTAGCCGGCCGGCCCTCCGGTGGCCGCGCGCAACGGGTAGCGGTGGATCCGCACCCCGTCGATCACCGCCTCCGGCTCCGTGTCGCGCTTGCTCCCCTGCGGACAGATGACGTGCACCGTCCAGCCCGCGTCGCGCAGCGTCGTGCACTCCTGCCACACCCGCCGGTCGAACGGCACCGACAGGTTCTCCACCAGGATCAGCGCGCGCCGGTCCGGCCGGGCGCCGCCGGCCGTGTCATCGAACGATCTGTCACCAAGCAAGGCCCACGTACCCCGGTTCGGTCCGGCGCGCGTCGGCGTCGGGAAGGTGGACGAGGTCGACGAGGACCGGGCCCTCGCTGTGGGGCAGCGCCGCCAGCACGGCCGGGTCCCTGGTCCCGACCAGGCACACCTCGGCGTGCTCGAGCACCTCGTCGACGGACTGCGCGAGCAGTTGCGCGAGGTGCGGCAGCCGGTGCTCGATGTACTCGCGGTTCGCGCCGATCAGCCGCGAGAGGTTCACGTTGGCGTCGTAGATCCGCAGGTCGTATCCCTTGCCGAAGAGCCTCTCCGCCAGTTCGACGAGCGGGCTCTCGCGCAGGTCGTCGGTGCCGGGCTTGAAGGACAGCCCGAACATGCCTATTCGGCGCTTGCCGGTGCGCTCCACCAGGTCCACCGCGCGCTGCAGATGGTCGGAGTTGGAGGGCAGCACATGGGCGAGGATCGGCACCGAGACGTCGGCCCGCCGTGCCGCGTGGACCAGGCTGCGCAGGTCCTTCGGCAGGCAGGAGCCGCCGAAGGCGAAGCCGGGCCGCAGATAGGCGGGGCTGATGTTCAGCTTGCGGTCGGCCAGGAACACGTCCATCACCTGGTGCGAGTCCACCCCGAGCGCCTGGCACACCGCGCCCAGCTCGTTCGCGAAGCCGATCTTGAGGCCGTGGAACGCGTTGTCCGCGTACTTGATCGCCTCGGCCGTCGGGACCGGCACCCGGAACACCTCGCCGGGCAGGCCCTCGTACAGCGCCAGCACCGCATCGCCGCTGGCCGTGTCGAACTCGCCGATGACGGTCTTGGGCGGGTCGAAGAAGTCCCGCACGCTCGTGCCCTCGCGCAGGAACTCCGGATTGACCGCGACCCCGATGTCCACCCCGGCCGTGCCGCCGACGGACTTCTCCAGGATCGGTACCAGCAGGTTCAGGCACGTGCCGGGAAGCATGGTGCTGCGGAACACGACCGTGTGCCGCCCGCCCCGCTCGGCCAGCGCGGCGCCGATCTCCTCGGTGACCCGCTCCAAGTACGTCGTGCACAAACTGCCGTTGGGCTCCGACGGCGTGCCCACGCAGACCAGCGACACCTCGCTGTCCATGATCGCCTCGCGGACGTCGCCGGTGGCGCGCAACGCTCCGCTGCGCACGACCTCGGCGATGACCTCGCCGATCCGCTCCTCGACCACCGGGGCCTTGCCGTCGTTGACCAGGTCGACCTTCACCTGGTTCACGTCCACCCCGATGACCTCGTGACCCATGCTGGCCAGGCACGCGGCCGACACGCAGCCCACGTAGCCGAGCCCGAAAACGCTGACTCTCATGACCCGTCCCTCCCCCCAGGCAGACCCTTGTGGCCTGCGATCCCCCCGAGCAGGCCCTTGCGGCCTGCGGTCCGCGCGCCGCCGGGCCCGTTGAGTGGCAGCCCGCCGCGCATCAGTAGGCGCCCTGACCGTGAAGCACCGCACGCAGCGTCTTCCACAAGATCACTGTGTCCAGGGCGAGCGACCAGTCCTCCACGTACCGCAGGTCCAGCCGCACCGCCTCCTCCCACGACAGGTCGCTGCGTCCGCTGATCTGCCACAGACCGGTGAGTCCGGGCTTGACCAGCAGCCGCCGCCGGATGTCCGGGGCGTACGCGGCGCACTCCTCCGGCAGCGGAGGCCGCGGACCGACGAGCGACATCGATCCGGTGAGCACGTTGAACAGCTGCGGGAGCTCGTCGAGCGAGTACCGGCGCAGCACTGTTCCCACCCGGGTCACCCGCGGATCCCGGCGGAGCTTGAACAGCGGGCCGGCGCCCTCATTGCGGTCGGCCAGTCCGGCACGTGCCCCGTCGGCCCCGGCGACCATGGTGCGGAACTTGAGAATGGTGAACTCGCGGCCGTCCTTGCCGACCCTGCGCTGGCGGTAGAACGCCCCGCCCCGGCTGTCCACCAGCACGAGCAGCCCGACGCACACCATCAGTGGCGCGAACAGCAGCAGCAGGACCGCCGCGCCCATCCGGTCGACGACCCCTTTGACCACCCGGCGGCCCCCGGTGAAGGCCGGCATGCTGACCCGCAGCAGCGGTATCCCGAGCACCGCGTCGACGTGCAGCCGCGGGCCGGCCACCTCCATCAGCACGGGCGCCACGACCATTTCGGCGTCGCTGCCTTCGAGGTTCCAGGCCAGCCGCTGCAGCCGGTCCGGGGTCCAGTGCGGATCCGGTGTGACCGCGACGACCCGGTAGCCGTCGCGGCGGACGTGGCCGGCGACGTCCGCCAGCCGGCCGACGACCGGCACTCCGTCCAGGTGATCACCGCCGAGTCCGAGACCGTCCGTCGTGCACACCGCGTCCACCCGCCAGCCCAGGTGCGGGAACTTGCGGGTCCGGGTGATCAGGTCGAGCACGGTGGCCGGGCTCCCGGCAGCGAGCACCGGTCTCAGGCACCGCCCCTCCTTGCGCTGCTTGTGCAGCGAGAGGCGCAGCAGATACCGCGCCGTCATGGTGACCAGCGCGATCGCGGGGATCGCGACGAAGATCCAGAGCTTGATGTTGCGCGAGGTGAGGGCGATCCCGCCGAGTGCCAGGACGACGGTCGCCGTGAACAGCGCGCGTCCGAGCCGGCGGAACTCCTCGGCGCCCTGGCCGAGCACGGCCGGAGCCCACGACCGGCTCACCGCGAGCGCCCCCAGCACCAGCAGCTCGGTGCCGAACGCGAGTATGCCCCACTTCTCATGCCAGTTGGCCGCGTCCCGGGCCCCGAAGAAGTTGCCGATCGCCGCCACCACGAAGGCGGTGGCCGCGGTATCGCTGATGATCACGGTACGCCGGTATCGCTGCTCCCAGTCGATCGCCGACTGGCTGATCGGCCCGTTCGCCAGATGCCCCCGCGCGGACGGAAAAGGGTCGACAAGTTCACCCTGCTGCACAGAACCCCCCCAGGTCGCCGAGTAGTTCGACGCGTTCGCCCCACACTGTTTCTCGCCTCGGGAGGCCCCCGCCTCCCGCGCATGACATCCGACTGATTCAGCGCTACTCGGACAACCCGAACCCCGGGTGCTCCCCGCACCCAAGGCCCTCTCCCGGGCTCCAAGAATTGATCACCACCACGCCTGGCGGCGGGGGTGCGACTGCTGGCGTTCCGTGATGCCGGACCAATAGATCATTAGCGGTCGCCTGGTGCCCGAACCGCCGAAGCATGGTCAATCTAGACCATCGGGATCAGTATGTAGAGGGGATGTGTGCAAATTGTGCGCAAGCTTTGAGACTCGTTCCGCCGGGGCGCTCGGCCGTCATCGGGCACCTTGCTCCGATAGCATGTTCGATCGGGCGATGATCCTCCTCATTCCTTCTCGCGACAACTGACAAATCGAACAAAACAATTGATATCTATAGCAACGCGGATTTTCTCGCGAATAAGACGCGGAACCACGTTCCCCGCACGGCCTCGACCCCGGACGATGCTGTGGGCCACCGCAGGTGTCGTGGCCCTCGGGTTCCTCATCGCGCTGGAAATCGCCGCGCGCCGCTACGGGCTGCCCGGGCCGATCACCACCCAGGTGCGGGAGGTGATCGTCGCCCCCAAGTCGGGCTTCCTGCTGTACGCCGGTATGGCGCTGACGATGGTGGTCCTCACCCGGCGGCAACGGTTCATCGCCGTCGCCGTCGCGCTCGGCATCGACGCCGTCCTCCTCGTGGTGCGATGGGCGGCCGGCGCCGATCTGACGGCCGGCCATCCCTTCGGCAACGGCGCGTTGTGGGTGATCCTGGGCTGCGCGGTCATCGCGGTGACGCGCCGCACCGGCCCGGAACGGGTCCTGCTACTGAAGGGCGTCGGGCTGGGCCTGCTGCTGGTGGCCGGCCGCAAGACCGGTGACACCTGGCTGCTCATCACCTCGAAGACCCGCCCGATGGTGCTCGACCAGTACCTGGCGGTCGCCGACCACGCGCTGGGCAACCCGTCGTGGCTGGTGGGCCGGATCGTCACGGCCACCGGCCCGGCCGGTGCTCGCGCCCTCGACTTCGTCTACGCCCAACTGGCGGTGGCCGCGGTCGTCATCGCGCTCTACCAGTTGCGCAACGTGGCGGCCGAGCGCCGCTTTCCGCGCCATCATCTGGTGCGCACCTTCCTGGTCATCGGGCTCCTCGGGCCGGGCATCTACATGATCTTCCCGGTCGTCGGCCCGGTCTTCGCCTACGGCCCGGGCGCCTACGGCACCGGCGGCCTGCACTGGGCGGTGGCCAACCTGTGGCCGGACCTGCCGCCGCCGATCAGCGCCCCGCACGAGATGCCGTTCGACGGGATCACCCCCCGCAACTGCATGCCCAGCCTGCACACGGCGTGGGCCACCGCGATCTTCATCCACTCCCGCAGGGGTCCACGCGTGCTGCGCTACGCGGGCACGTTCTGGCTGATCGCCACGCTCACCGCGACCCTGGGATTCGGCTACCACTACGGCGTGGATCTCGTGGCCGGCGTGGTGTTCACCCTCACGATCGAGGCGGCCCTGCGCTCACTCGAACGCGGCTGGGACCGGGCCGGAATTCAACTGGTCGCTTATGGAGTGGCCGTCTTCGCGGCCCTGTTGCTGTCCTATCGCTGTCTGCCGATGGAAATGGCCGAGCGTCCGTGGCTGTTCGGCCCGCTGCTCGTTCTGACGATGGTCTCGGTGATCTACGGCTACGTACGGACCACCGGCCAGTGGGAGACGAAGGCCGTTCCGGCGCGGCAGCCGGCACCGGAACACCAACTGGTCAGCGGCTGAACAGGACCGCCAGGGCGCTCACCGTGCCCGTGCAGGCGAGGAGGGCGCAGGCGCACGCGGCGTGGCGGCGGAGCAGAGCGTGCCGGAGGGCGGCGTAGCGGCACTCGTACTCCTGCCGCAGCTCCTCGGCCCGCCGGACCGTGCCGTGCAGCAGCTGACGGGTCACGTCGAGGCGCCGGCGGACGTAGTAGCCGGTGAGTTCCTCGGCCTGGGCGGTGGTCAGCCACGGCATCCGCGCGCAGAGCTCTTCGGCCTCGCGCCGTGCCCGGTCGCGATGGACGTGCGCGAGGAGATAGCCCTCGGCCTCGTCGGCCAGCGCGTGCCGCGAGTCGTCGTACGGCGCCTCGTGACCGCCGCGTCTCACGGCCGCTCGCCCTTGTGCCCCTCGGCCTCGACGACATCGCGTCGGCCGGAGTTCTCCGCCTGGTCCAGCTGGGCCACGTCGGGATGGTGCAGGTCGAAGGCGGGGGATTCGGAGCGGATGCGCGGCAGGGTGACGAAGTTGTGCCGCGGGGGCGGGCACGAGGTCGCCCACTCCAGGGAACGCCCGTAGCCCCAGGGATCGTTGACCTCCACCCGCTTGCCCTGCTGGGAGGTCTTCCACACGTTGTACAGGAACGGCAGCGTGGACAGGCCCAGCAGGAACGCGCCGATCGACGAGATGGTGTTCAGCAGGGTGAAGCCGTCCGCGGCCAGGTAGTCGGCGTACCGGCGGGGCATGCCCTCGGCGCCCAGCCAGTGCTGCACCAGGAACGTGGTGTGGAAGCCGGTGAACAGCGTCCAGAAGTGGACCTTCTCGATGCGGTTGTCCAGCATCGTGCCGGTCATCTTCGGCCACCAGAAGCTGAAGCCGCCGAACATCGCGAACACGATCGTGCCGAAGAGCACGTAGTGGAAGTGCGCGACCACGAAGTAGGAGTCGGTCACGTGCCAGTCCAGGGGCGGCGAACCGAGGATGACCCCGGTCAGACCCCCGAAGAGGAACGTGACCAGGAAGCCGGCCGCCCACAGCATCGGCGCCTCGAAGGACAGCGAGCCCTTCCACATGGTGCCGATCCAGTTGAAGAACTTCACCCCCGTCGGCACGGCGATCAGATACGTCATGAAGGAGAAGAACGGCAGCAGCACCGCGCCGGTGGCGAACATATGGTGCGCCCACACCGTCACGGACAGCCCGGCAATGGCGATCGTGGCACCGATCAGCCCCGTGTAACCGAAGATCGGCTTACGGGCGAAGACGGGGATGATCTCGCTGATCACGCCGAAGAACGGCAGGGCCAGGATGTACACCTCGGGATGGCCGAAGAACCAGAACAGATGCTGCCAGAGGATCGCGCCGCCGTTCTCCGCGTTGAACACCTGCGCCCCGAACTGGCGGTCGGCCTCCAGCACCAGCAGCGCGGCGGCCAGCACCGGGAACGCCATCAGCACCAGCACCGAGGTGAGCAGCACGTTCCAGGTGAAGATCGGCATGCGGAACATGCTCATGCCGGGCGCGCGCATGCAGATGATCGTGGTGATGAAGTTGACGGCGCCGAGGATGGTGCCGAAACCGGACAGGGCCAGACCCATGATCCACAGGTCCCCGCCGACCTGGGGAGTGCGCTCCCCGCCGCTGAGCGGGGTGTAGGCGGTCCAGCCGAAGTCCGCGGCGCCCTGCGGGGTGAGCAGACTGCCGAGCACGATCAGCCCGCCGAAGAGGAACAGCCAGTACGAGAACATGTTCAGCCGCGGGAAGGCCACGTCCGGGGAGCCGATCTGCAACGGCATCACCGCGTTGGCGAACCCGGCGAACGTCGGTGTCGCAAACAGCAGCAGCATGATCGTGCCGTGCAGGGTGAACGCCTGGTTGTACTGCTCGTGGGACAGCAACTGGAGCCCCGGCCGGGCGAGTTCGGCCCGGATGGCCATCGCCAGCGCCCCGGCGACGAGGAAGAAGACGAACGACGTGATCAGGTACAGGTGCCCGATCTTCTTGTGGTCCGTCGTCGTCATCCAGGAGACGATCACCTGGCCCCGGCTGCGGCGCTCCGTCGCCGGTACCGGAGCGACCCGTTCGGTGTGTGTCGCCATGAGCTCCTCGATCGCAGTGCGGGTTCGACCCGGCGGAAACTAGTCCCGCCGATGAGGAAGAACCGTCTGACGTGGGGGTTCGCTGGGCCGAACGGCCCAGCGATCCATGCGAACGAGTGGTGCCGCGCTGACACCGGGACGGCGTGCCGGCTTCTTGGGCCCAGGCGCGAGAAGCGTCACAGGGGGAGGCCGGGCCCGTGTGCGAGCCGGGCGAGGCAGGCGTCCAGGGCGTGCACGCGCCCCGGCAGGACCTCGCGCAGGTCCCACCAGCGGATGGCCTCGATCTCCTCGTTCGGCTGGAACGCAGCGACCTCGGCGCAGCGTCCGGAGAACAGCGCGCCGTATTCGACACGCTGGTCCGGCGCGAGCGTGAAGCGCGGGTATCCGACGAACCCGAGCGGCTCCACGGGCGTCTGCCCCGATTCCTCCAGCAGTTCACGCACGGCCCCCTGGCGCGGAGACTCACCCGGCTCGATCAGTCCGCCGGGCAGCTCCCAGCCCTGCCGGAACCGGTCGAACACCATCAGGACGCGATCGCCGCACCAGAGGGCCACCAGGGCGAGGGGCAGAGGCGCGTCACCGGGCGGTCGTTCCTCCGCCCGGCGGAGGAAAGCGGTCAGCGCGTTGCCGCGGTGATCGACGGCGAGCGGTCGGACGCTGGCATCAGACATCTCCGCATGATGCCCGGCTCCGGTTCGCCGGGCTTCCCAACACGGGGCCGACCGAAGGGAGTTGTACGGTTTCACGGCCGACCTGCCTGCGTGGCCGGAACGGCCGATCGGCCCCTGCTCTCCTCCTGCGTCCCTGGAGGCCGGCCGACGCCGCGGACCTCGTCGGCCTTCGCCGGGACGAGGCCATGCGTCGCTGGGTGAGCGCGGGCGTGCACGACCGTGCCGGTGCGGCACGGTGGATCGAGGATCAGCAACGCAGCTGGGAAAGAGGTCCAAGCGGACACCAGCGAAGGCGAGTTGGTGGGGCACGCGGTGCTCAAGAACGTCACGCCCGGCGCCTCGTCGGCAGAGGTCGGCTACTGGACCGCGGCGCACGCTCGCGGCCGGGGCGTGGCTCCCCGGGCCTTGGAGGCGCTGACGGACTGGGCTTTCACCGCCTTCGCCGGCCGCCATGGCCTGACCCGTCTGGAGCTCCTGCACCAGGTGGACAACACGGCTTCCTGCCGCGTCGCGCGGAAGTGCGGTTATGAACTGTCCTCGCTCGTGGCCGCGGCGCCACCGGCGTTCCCCCTGGAAGGGCACCTGCACGCCCGGGTCCGTAATCTCTGAGCCGGCGGGTCCGACTCCGGTTCAACGAGCGCGGCGGCCCACGCCGGCGTGGAGACCGCCTCGGCGGGCACGGTCCGCTGCTCCTCCCACCCGAGCTTTCCGGCCACCGCCACGGGGACGCGGTCGAGGAACGTGCGACCGCCCTCCAGGGCGTCCGCGAGGCCGGCCAGAAGATGACGCAGTGAGGGCCAGTGCGCGAAGGAGGGCATGTCCTCGTCGAAACGGCGGCCCACCTGTCCGTAGGGGGCCCGAGACTCCGCAGCAAGGTCGTGTTCCGCACGATGTCCGCGACACCGCACAGCGGGCCGTAGAACGACAACTGAACTGTGCCGTCGTCGGGTTCGGCCCCGTCGTGGCACCGCAGCGAGGCCACCAGATCCGGGTGGAACGGCACGTCGAGCGTGCGCTGCGCGTCCTCGATCCCGGCCTGCGACGCGGGTGGACGCAGCATGGCGTGGGAGAGGGGAGCGTGCTGGGCCGGCCAGGCGTCGACGCGGGCCCAGGACTCCTCGACAGCGGCGATGCTCATGGCAGCGGACCCTACGCCGGGCCACTGACAGCGCCCCTGCTCTTCCTGCCGCGGCAGCGTCGTAATCCCGCCGAATTTCTGTGCGGGGGTACGGCGAGGTGAGCGACGAGGCAAGCGGCGGAAGAATGATGGGTGAGGGCCTGGCGGGGGCCCGGGGCAGGTTCGGACGGACACGAGCCGCCGGACCCGCTCCGCAACCGCGACCACTGTCTTCGGACCGGCACGAGTGTCTTCGGACCGGCACGAGCGCGCCGAAACGGAGGACCGACTCATGGCCACACCGCTCACCGCCGCCCGGCTCGTCGCCGCGCTGAAGGCCGAGGGCTGCGCCGTTCACGAGGTCGGCGGATGGCGCACCAACAACCGCAACCACAAGGGCCCGTGGGGTCCCGTGCACGGGGTGATCATCCATCACACCGTCACCGGGCCCGGCACCGACGTCGTCGACCTGATCTACCACGGCCACAGCGCCCTGCCCGGTCCGCTCGCCACCGGATGCATCACCAAGGACGGCGTCGTCCACCTGACCGGCAACGGCCGGGCCAACCACGCCGGCGGCGGCGACGGTGACGTGCTGAACGCCGTCATCGGCGAGTCCTACGGCACCCGTCCGCCCGCGACGCACGAGCACGACGGCTCGGCCGGCGCGGTCGACGGCAACGCCCGCTTCTACGGCTGGGAATGCGAGAACAAGGGCGACGGCAAGGATCCGTGGCCGAGTGTCCAGTACAAAGCCATCGTCAAGGCCACCGCCGCGATCTGCCGCGCGCACGGCTGGGGCCCCAAGAGCGCGATCGGTCACCTGGAGTGGAGCGACTGGAAGGTCGATCCGCGCGGATTCGACATGGCCGACTTCCGCCGTGACGTCGCCGACGCCCTGGCCCACCCGGCGGGCCTGTGGGAAGGAGAGGACCCCATGCCCCAGTACGTCAACCTCGGTGTCACCGGGGGCTACCGGCTCGCGCCCGGTGCCTGGGACTCGGTCGAGTTCACCACGGAGTGGGCGGACGAGACCGGCGACCACGCCAGTGGCGGGAGCGTCTTCGCCCGTGGCCCGGCCCGTTTCAGCGGGAGCGTGAGCCTGCACATCGACGGGCTGCCGGCGGGCGCGGTCGTCCAGGCGCGCATGTCGGAGTACGAGGGCGACCAGCACCGCGCCGACCACCCGATCCACGAGATCGTCGGCACCGGCGGCGGCACGTTCGCGGTCGTGCCCCTGACGAAGCGGCTCCCGTCCGGCCGGAGCATGCGGGTACGGCTGCTGAACCAGGCCGCCGTCCCGGTCACCGTCGCGAGCGCGGTGCTGACCGCGCTGGTGTGGAAGGAGAGCTGAGCCCCGCGCGGCGCCCGTTCTTCACGTCCCTCCGGGAGACGATCGCCCGTCCGGGCACGTATACCCGGGCATGAACCGAAGCGAGTCACCCCCGTCACGAGTTGAACCGGAACAGGGCCCTGTGATTAGGGTGCGGGCGATGTTCTGCGCAGACGCCACCCTTTTACCCCGGACAAGACGAGGCACAGCCGCTTCGAGCTTCTTCGGGAGGGCCCGTGAGTGACACGGTGACGACGGCCCGCCCGGTGGCCGAAGCGACCCGGGCGCCGCGGGGAACGGAACAGGGCGCGGCGGCCCGTCCGGTGAGGCAGCGGGACGCGTTCTTCGACAACGCCAAGTACCTGGCGATCGTGCTGGTGGCCGTGGGCCACGCCTGGGAGCCGCTGCGGCCGGGCAGCAGGGCCGTCACCGCGCTCTACATGGTCGTCTACGCGTTCCACATGCCGGCGTTCATCATCGTCTCCGGCTATTTCTCGCGCACCTTCGACGGCAGCCCGGGGCGCCTGAAGCGCCTGGTCACCGGTGTCGCCGTGCCGTACGTGGTGTTCGAGACGGCGTACACCCTGTTCACCCGGTGGACCAGCCAGGACCCCGACCGCCCGGTCAGCCTGCTGGACCCGCTGTATCTGACCTGGTTCCTGGCGGCGTTGTTCGTCTGGCGGCTGACGACGCCGCTGTGGCGGCATGTGCGGTGGCCGCTGCCGACGGCCCTCGTCGTCGCGATGCTGGCCACGCTCTCGCCGTCCATCGGCCACGACCTCGACCTCCAGCGCACCCTGCAGTTCCTGCCGTACTTCGTGCTCGGCCTGCTGCTGCGGCCGGAGCACTTCCGGCTGGTGCGCCGGCGCGGAGCGCGGATCCTCGCCGTGCCGGTGGCCGTCTGTGCGCTGGGCGTGGCGTACTGGGCGGTGCCGCGGATGAACTACGCCTGGTTCTTCCACGCCGACAGCGCCCCGGAACTGGCGGCCCCGTACTGGTACGGGCCGGTGATGACGCTGGCGGCCTTCGGCTGCTCGGCCGTCCTGGTCGCCTGCTTCCTCGCCTGGGTGCCCGGGCGCCGGACGTGGTTCACCGCCCTGGGCGCGGGCACGCTGTGCGGCTATCTGCTGCACGGTTTCGTCGCGCAGGCCGCCAAGTACGGGGGCTGGTACGAGCCGGCCTGGGTCCACGGGCCCGTCGGCGCGCTCGCCGCCGGCCTGGTCGCGGCCGTGGTCGTCACGGCGCTGTGCACGACCTCCGTGCGGCGTGTCTTCCGCTGTGTGACGGAACCGGGGATGGCGTGGGCCTTCGACAGGGGGAACACCGCCCCGCCGCGGGGCGACGCCCGTGCGTGACGCCTACTGCTGCGGGCTGGGTTCCTGCTGCACCGGCGCGTGCCCGTTCAGGGCCTGCGTCATCTGGTGCTGCGTCTCCTCGGCGACGACGCGAGCCTCCTCGACGACGTCACCGCGTTCGCGTATGAGGCTTTCGTAGATCGGAAGTTCTTCGTTCCGGGTCGAGTCGGGTTTCACAGGGGTTGTCCTAACGCTTTACAGCTGGGTCTGGGGGGCCCGTGTAAGTCTGCGCCATGCCGTGCCGGGGTGTTACCCACCCCCGTCGTGTCCAGAATTCCGTCACGAACTTCGCGAATTCCCCAACTTTGCGATCGTGGGAAACACCCGGGCACGGCGAAGGGCCCCGGGAATCGTGCCCCGGGGCCCTTTGCGCGGTGTCGTCAGAGCGACGTCGTGTGAACGCCCGCGCTGCCGCCGGCCGCGGCGCCGTCCGCCGACACGGCCCCCTGGAGGTCGGCGCAGAGGCCCGCGGTCAGCGGCTCGACCAGGCCGCCGGAGAGGCTGCCCACGAGGCCCACGGAGGCACCGCCCGCCATACCGCCGGAGACGTTGTCCAGGTCGGCGTCGGAGAGCTCGGCGCTGTCGACCTGCGGGGTGAGGTTCATGGGGTGTTTCCCTTCACGTGAATGTCTTGCAAGGGCGGCGCGCGTGGGGGGTCGCCGGATTCAGAATCGAGATTCCGCGCCGACGGCTCCGCCGTGCGCAGGATCAAAGCATCCCGCGGAGCAGACGGCCAAACCGCTCGACCACGTCGAAGCGGACCCTGCGGCGACCGTCTTCACCGACATGATCACGGGGGCACCGAAATGTGCCCACCCCTTCACACTTCCCGTCGTCCTGCGGCACGTACGGGTATTGCACCCCGATTTCCGAAGCGGGCACTTCGGCGCCAATTTCCCGTGCCGCGTCACGGACTTGGCGCCCGGCCCGCCGTTCCACGGCGTCCTTGCGAACGGTGTGCAGATTGCCTGGAGGTTCGGATTCCGCTCCGTCAGGCCGCCGCGGCCGGCTGCATCAGCCGGGCCAGCAGATCGTCCAGGGTGACGAGGCCGGTGAGCCGGCCCCCGGGGTCACGGACCACGGCCAGGGAGGACCGGCGGCGGCGCAGCACCTCGATCGCGTCGGCGACCGTGGTGTCCTCCGTCAGCTCGGGCACCGGGCGGGCCAGTTCCCGGGCGGTCGTCGCCCGCCCCCGGGCCCGGGCGACCAGGGCGTCACGGGCGTGGACCGAGCCGAGGACCGTGCCGTTCTCGCGGACCAGCAGCCGGGTGCGGTCGTGCGCGGCGGCCAGTCGCAGCAGTGCCCCGACGTCCGTGCCGCCCTCGACCCAGGTGATCTCCGCGGCCGGGATCCGCAGCGCCGCCACCGGCGTCTCGGGCTCGGTCAGCGAGCGGGTCAGCAACTGCGAGTCGGTCGCGCTGATCAGGCCCAGCCGCTCGGACTCCGCCACCAGGTGCGTCAGCTGCTCGCGGTTGTGCACCGAGGCCAGCTCGTCGCGCGGTGCCACCCGGCACAGCCGTACCAGCGCGTTGCTCACGGCGTTGAGCAGCCGGATCAGCGGCCGTACGGCCCGCACCACGGCCCGGAACGGCGGGGAGAGCAGCATCGCCGAACGCTCGGGGTGGGCGATCGCCCATGACTTGGGGGCCATCTCACCGACCACCATGTGCAGGAACACCACCACGACCATCGCCACGGCGAACGCCACGCCGTAGCTCACGGCACTGGGCAGGCCCAGGGTGTGCAGCAGCGGGTCGAGTTCGTGCGAGATCGCCGGCTTGGACACCGAGCCCAGGCCCAGTGTGCACACGGTGATGCCCAGCTGGGCACCGGCCAGCATCAGCGACAGCTCGCGCATACCGTCCAAAGCCGCCCCGGCGCCGCGCCGCCCCTCGGCCGCCGCCTTCTCCATGCGGTGCCGCTTGGCGGCGACCAGCGCGAACTCGGCCGCCACGAAGAAGCCGCTGCCGATCAGCAGCAGCCCGGTCACGAAGACCGCCATCGGGAAACTCACGCCATCTCCTCGGCTTCCACGGCCTGCACGACCGGGCTGATCCGGACCCGGTCGGCCACGTGCCGGTCCAGCGTGCGGACGTCGATCACGGCACGGTCGCCGTCGGGCAGTTCGACCGTGACCCGGTCGCCGACCGTCGGGAAGCGGCCGAGCCGGTCCACGACCAGGCCGGCCACGGTGTCGTAGTCGTCGTCCTCCGGCAGCCGGACACCAGTGGCCTCGGCCACCTCGTCCAGCCGGCGGCCGGCGTCCACCAGCCAGCCGTCGCCGTCCGCGACGGCGAGCACGGTGACCCGGTCGGACTCGTCCGCGATGTCGCCGACCAGCTCCTCGGCGATGTCCTCGTACGTGACGATGCCCGCCACGCCGCCGTGCTCGTCGAGGACGACCGCGAACTCGTCGTCCTGCTCCCGCATCCGCGTCACCGCGTCCGGCAGCCCGAGGGTGTCCGGCAGCAGCAGCGGCCGCCGGGCCACCTCACCGGCACGCGCGCCGGCGAGGCGCGCGGCGGGCAGCGCCATCAGCTCGCGCACGCCCAGCACGCCCACGATGTCGTCCGGGTGGTCGCCGAGGACGGGGTAGTTGGAGTGGCCGTGCCGGGCGATCAGGCCGACCGCCTCGTCGGCGCCGGCGTCCGTGCGGACGAAGACGGCGTCGGCGCGCGGCACCATCACCTCGTCGAGGGTCCGCTCGGAGAACTCCAGCGCGTGGTCCAGGAGCGCGGCGGTGTCCTTGGGCAGGGCGCCCCGCTCGTGCGACTCGCCGATCAGATGACCCAGCTCCTCCAGCGTGGCGCCGTGATGCAGCTCCTCGACCGGCTCGATGCCCGCCTTGCGCAGCAGCTTGTTCGCCGCGCTGTCGAAGACGCGTACGACAGGGCCGACGACTTTCAGATACGCCAGCGTCGAGGGGGCCAGCGCCTTCGCCAGCCGCTCCGGCACGGCGATCGCGAGGTTCTTCGGGGCCAGCTCGCCCAGCACCATCTGCACGACCGTGGCCAGGACGAAGGCCAGCGTCACGGAGACGCCACTCACGGCCGCGCCGGGCAGGCCGAGCCCGGACAGGGCGGGCCTGAGCAGCGCGGACACCGAGGGCTCGGCGATGAAGCCGACGACCAGGCCGGTGACGGTGATGCCGAGCTGCGCGCCCGACAGCATGAACGACAGCCGCTCCAGCACCAGCAGGGCGCGGGCGGCCTTCTTGTCCCCGGCCTCGGCCTCGCGTGCGAGCGTGAGCCGGTCCGCGGAGACGTAGGCGAACTCCTGGGCGACGAAGTAGCCGGTGCCGGCGGTCAGCACGAACACGGCGAGCAGGCCCAGCAGGGCGTTCGCGGCACTCATCCGACACCATCCCGCCATGTGCCGCGATCACTGATGTCGTGGCGGGATGGTCGGGGACTGTGCCCCGGAGGGTCCGTCGGTCTGGCGGACAAGAAGTGGCTCCTCATGTGTGGTGTGTATCGGGGTCAACGTTCGCCGTCGCACCCGTGTTCCCGGATTCTACGACGGTGTAGAGAACGCCTCGGTTCGTGCGGGACTCCTCGGCGAGGTCCGGCACCAGCGCGCGCAGGGCTTCTCGCTGGTCCGGGCCGATGAAGCGGGCGAGGGACTGCGTCACCGTCCCGGCGAGCGGGCCGGCGGCCTCGGCCAGGAGGCGGCGGGCCTTGTCGGTGAGGGTGACCTCGACGCCGCGCTTGTCGCCGCACACCGATCTGCGGGTGACGAGGCCGGCGTGCTGGAGGCAGGCGATCTGGTAGGTGAGGCGGGTCTTCGGGCGGCCCAGGAGCTCCGCGACGCGCGTCATGCGCAGGCCTCCCTCGGGCTGCTCCGCGAGCAGGCACAGGATCAGGAACTCGTCGTGCGAGACGTCCAGCGTCTCCTTCACGACCGAGCGCAGCCGCTGCTCCACCGCCCCGGTCGCGGCGAGCACCAGCATCCAGGCGCGCAGCTCGGCCGGCAGCAGCCCGCTGCCCTCGGCGAACGGGCATTCAGGCAGGTCGGCGGGGTGCTCCTGGGGGTCGGCCATGCATCCAGCGTACCTGTTGTCCAAATTTGAAACAGGGGGTTGTTCAATTTTGGACGAGCCGCTAGCGTGAGTCATCCAAATTTGAACGACACGATGTGAACGACACGAGTGGAGAACGATCATGACCGTCGCCGTGGAAACCGGACTGTGGCAGCTCGACACGACCGCCTCGACCGTCGGCATCCGGCACAAGACCATGTGGGGCCTGGTCACCGTGAAGGGCACCTTCGGCGCGATCGGCGGCTCGGGCGAGGTCCGGCCCGACGGGTCCGCCGTCGGCACCCTGACCTTCGACGTCGCCTCCCTCGACACCAAGAACGCCAAGCGCGACACCCACCTGAGGTCCGCCGACTTCTTCGACGCCGACCACCACCCCGAGATCACCTTCGTGGCCCGCAGCGCCGAGCTGCGCGACGGCGACCAGGTGCACGTCGTCGGCCAGCTCACCGTGCGCGGCGTCAGCAGGCCGCTGTCCCTCACCGCCCGCCTGACGGACGGGAATGCCACGGGGCTCACGCTGGAGACGGAGTTCACCGTGGACCGGGACCAGTTCGGCATGGGCTGGAACCAGCTGGGCATGATCCGCGGCCGGACCACGGTCACCGCCGCCCTGCGTTTCGTCCGGACCAGCGGCTGACGCGGCCCCCGAGCGTCAGTCCGACCGGCGCACCGCGTCCTGCACATCCGCGCTCGACAGCGTCTGAGGCGACGCCGTGAACGCGCGCAGGCGGATCCGGGCACCCGGCCGGGGCAGGGCGAACCAGCCCGAGGGCGGCCGGAGTTCATAGCGGGCGGTGGCATGCGCGGGCAGGGTGCGCGGGCCCCGGACGATCCGCCAGTACGGGGCCATGCCCTGGCCCATGGTCAGGGTGAAGTGCGGGGCGAGGGCCGTGTCGTCCGTGTTGGTGACCTGGAGGGCGAGGCGGGAGACGGTCGCCGGGGTGGGACGGCGGGCCGCGACGACCCGCATGCGCAGGGGCGGCGTGCCCGTCGCCGCCACGACCGCGCAACCCGGCGCGGGCAGGAGCAACAGCGCCGCCAGGGCGATCCGGTCCGGGCGGCGCCGCGGCCCGGACAGCAGGCGCAGGCGGGGCTGCCACGCCCCGGCGAACGCCGACGCGGGAGCGGTGACGGCCGCCGCCAGCCACAGCGGCGTCATCAACAGGTAGTAGCCGTCCTGTGAGCGGGTCGCCAGATAGAACGCGCACCAGGGCAGGACGGTCGCGGCCGGCCCGAGCCGCCGTACGAACAGCACGAACAGCACGAACAGGCCGGCGAGCAGCAGCAGGCTCGCACAGGAGTACCAGCCGAGCCGGTCGCTGCCGTTCGTCAGGTACAGCGAGATGTCGACCACGCCCTGCCCGTGCAGCACCGCCCCCTGCGTCAGCGGCAGGGCGATCCCCGTCAGCCAGGGGCCCGGCTCGCTGACGGCGAAGTAGGTGTTGATCAGCAGCCACAGGGTCGCCGCGGCCCCGGCGAACCGAAGCACCACCAGCGCCGCGGCCCGGCCGCCCAGCTCGCCGCGCCGCACGGCGTAGAGCCCGGCCAGCAGGAACGGCGCCAGGAACCAGGGGAGTTGCTGTGCCGCGCACGCCGCCCCCAGACACGCGGCCCGCGCCAGACCGGCCGCCCCGAGCCGCCCGCCCGCACCGATGCGCGGCCAGCGCACCACCACCGGCACCAGCAGGGCCAGGGCCACGATCGCCGGGTAGCCGAGCCGCCCGTAAGACGGCAGCATCCCGAAACCCAGGCACACCATGGTCGCCGCCGACCGCCACGGCGCCGGCAGCATCCGCCACAGCACGACCGTGCCGGCGACCAGCGCGCCCGTGCTCACGGCCGTCGCCGGAGCACCGCCGTGCCCCAGCCACAGCAGCGGCACGGCCAGCAGCGGGGCCAGCGGCGGATAGCCGTAGGTGAGGTCGTAGCCGCCGGTCGCCGTCGGCGTGAGGGCCACGCCGTGGCCGAAGAGCCAGGGCCACGGCCGCCCGTACACCGGGTGCCCCGCGGCCGTTTCCCGCGCCGCCTGGGTGGTGAGCAGCGCCTCGTCGGAGCCGTGGTGGAGCATGATCCACGCGCACAGGGCGAGCGTCACGCCCGTCACCAGCACGCACAGGTCCACCCGCGCCAGCGACCGCTCCCGGCGGACGGCCAGGGCCAGCACCCCGCACGCCAGGATCGAGGCGTAGCAGACCGAGACCACCGCGGCCACGGCCGGCCGGTGACCGGCCGCCGTCGCCCACACCGCACGGGTGCCGATCAGCAGACTGATGTCGGCGAGCAGGGTCAGGACGCGGTGCCACTGGGCCGGGGACGGCGGTACGGCCACCGCCGACTGCGTGCGCGAGCCGGGCACCAGAAGCGTGGTTTCTGCCGAGTACACGCCGCAGGACGCTAACCGCCGCCGGTGAGCGGGGCCCGGGCGGCGGTGAAGAGGCGGGTGTGAGGCGAGTAAGGACCCGACGGGCGCTCAGCGACCGCCGAGCGACCGCCGCCCGCTCAGTACACGTCCCGTACGTACCGCTTGTCCGCCGCGAGTTGTTTCACGTACACGGCGGCCTCCGCCTCGCTCAGCCCGCCGTGCGCCACCGCGATGTCCCGCAGGGCCCGGTCCACGTCCTTGGCCATGCGGGAGGCGTCGCCGCAGACGTAGAAGCGGGCGCCGTCGCGCAGCCAGTGCCACAGCTCCGGCCCGTGCTCGCGCATCCGGTCCTGCACGTACACCTTGTTGCGCTGGTCGCGGGAGAAGGCGGTGTCCAGACGGCTGAGGGTGCCCTCGTCGCGCAGGGCCGTCAGCTCGTCCTCGTAGTAGAAGTCCGTCGCGCGGTGCTGCTCGCCGAAGAACAGCCAGTTGGGGGCCCGGTGCCCGAGGGCCCGCCGCTCCTGGAGGAAACCGATGAACGGCGCGACGCCGGTGCCGGGGCCGACCATGACCATCGGCGTCGACGCGTCGGCCGGGGGCCGGAAGTGCGGCGAGCGCTGCACGAACACCGGCACCTCGGTGTCCGCCCCGGCGTCGGCGAGGAACGGCGAGCACACCCCGCCGCGCTGCCGCCCCCGCAGGTTCTCGTACCGCACCACGGACACCGTCAGCGACACCCGGTGCGGGTCGACCAGCGGGCTGGACGCTATGGAGTACAGCCGCGGCTGGAGCTTCCGCAGCACCCCGGCCCACTCCTCGGCGCTCGCCCGCACCGCGTACTCGGCGATCACGTCCACGGCCTGCCGCCCCCAGCACCACTGCGCCAGACCGTCCTTGTTGTCGGGCCGCAGCAGCCTGCGCAACTCGTGCTTGTCCCGGGCGCGTTCGGCGACGAACCGCAGCAGGTCCGGGGTGATCCTCGTGATGTCGAGATGCCGGCCGAGCGCCTCGGCGAACGGCACCTCGCCCACCCCGGCCACCTCGACGGCCGCCCCGGCGTCCAGCCCGGTCACCGCCAGCCACTCCGCCACGAGGGCGGGCGCGTTGACCGGCCGCACGCCGAGCGCGTCCCCGGCCTCGTAGGCCAGGTCCGTCCCGCTGGTGTCGAAGGTGAACCGCCGGACCTCCTTGCCCGCGCCGGGCCCGCTCAGCAGCCGGTTGCCGACCAGCCGCGCGATCGCGGCGGCGGGCTTCGGCTTCGGCTCCGGCTTGGGCTTCGCTTCCGGTTCGGATCGCGAGACCGGAGAGCCGGGCGGGGAATCGGCCGGAGCGGCGGCCGGACCGCCCAGCGCCGAGAGCACCTGGTCGAGCCACGCCCCGGCGGAGATCCCGTAGTCCGGCTCGCAGTCCGTACGCGGGGCCAGCCGCACCCCGCCCAACTCGCCGAGCCGCGCGTCCAGCCGCCGCCCGTGCCCGCAGAAGTCGTCGTAGGAGGAGTCGCCGAAGGCGAGTACCGCGTACCGCACCCCCTCCAGCCGCGGGGCCTCGTCGCCGGAGAGCGTGTCCCAGAAGCCGGCGCCGTTGTCGGGCGCGTCACCGTCCCCGAAGGTGCTGGTGATGAAGAGCAGGTCCGCCGTGCGGGCGAGCGCGACGACGTCCGCCTCGTCCATGCCGACGAGGCTCGTACGGTGCCCGGTCGCGGTCAGCCGCTCGGCCGTGGCGGCGGCGAACTCCTCGGCGTTCCCCGTCTGCGAGGCCCACAGCACCACGACCTCACGGCCGGCCGGTTCCCGCGCGGGGGCGGCCGGCCGTGAGGTCGTGG
>NZ_MUKA01000735.1 GCF_002150735.1 Streptomyces africanus | reverse complement strand
CCGCGCAGCGTCTACGACGAGGCCAAGCGCTTCGGCGAGGCGCTGACCACCGCCCACGCCGACACCCACGGCACCGACACCTGCATCGTGCGGCTGTTCAACACCTACGGCCCGCGGATGCGCGGCCACGACGGACGCGCGGTGCCGACCTTCGTACGGCAGGCCCTCGCCGGCGAGCCCCTCACCGTGACCGGCGACGGCCGCCAGACCCGGTCGCTGTGCTACGTCGACGACACCGTGCGCGGCATCCTCGCCGCGGCCGCCCATGGCATGCGCGGCCCCGTCAACATCGGCAACCCGACCGANNTCGTCGAACTCGCCGGCTCCCCGTCGGAGATCCGCTTCATCGAACGCCCGGTGGACGACCCGGCCGTGCGCTGCCCGGACATCACGCTGGCCCGCGACAAGCTCGGCTGGGAGCCGCGGGTGCGCGCCGAGGAAGGGCTGCGGCGCACCCTCGCCTGGTTCCGCGAGGACGCAACGGACGACTGACCCGGGCCCGCCCCCGGCCCCGCGCCACGACGGACCCATCC
>NZ_MUKA01000204.1 GCF_002150735.1 Streptomyces africanus | reverse complement strand
CAAGGACGACCCGACCGGCAGTAAGAACGCCGAGAAGCCGGACGAGGCGAAGGTCCGTGCCGCGACCCGGGATGTGCAGCACGCCAAGTCGGCCCAGTCCAAGGCGCAGTCGGATGTCTCCGAGGCCCAGGACGCTCTCGCCGCGGCGAAGAAGATGGCCGAGGACGCGCGCAAGATGCGCGAGGAGGCGGCCCGGGAGGCGAAGTCGAAGATCGACGAGGCCTCGGACGCGGGCATTCAGAACCGGTCGTGGTGGGAGGAGGTCGGCGACTGGTTCACGGACAACTGGGACAGCATCGTCGCGGTCTGCAAGGTCGTCGTGACGGTGGTCGGGATCGTTGCGATGATCATCGGCGGTCCGATCCTGGGCGCGATCGTGCTGATCGCGGCGGCGGTCGTCCTCGCCGACACGCTCTATAAATATTCGAAGGGACAAGCGTCCCTATGGGATGTAGGGCTCGCGGCCCTGGACTGCATACCCGGCATGAAGGGCCTGACCACTCTCGGCGGACTCGCCAAAGGTATGAAGGGCCTTGCCAAGGTCGGCCTCAGGGGGATGGCCAAGGGGCTCGGCAGTAACCTGCGCAAGAGCGCCCTGAGCATGTTGAAGCGCACGTGCAAGAACGATCCTGTCGACGTCGCCACCGGTGAGATGGTCATGTCCGAGGACGACGTCTTCCTGCCGGGTGTGCTTCCGTTGATTCTCAGGCGGCACTACGTGACGGATCAGCTCGCCGGCCGCTGGTTCGGGCGTTCATGGACCTCGACGTTGGACCAGCGGTTGATTCTGGAACAATTCGGCGTCCGTCTTGTCACCGAGGACGGCATGGTCCTCGAGTATCCGGCCCCCGAACGTGACTTGGCAGTCATGCCGGTCGAGGGGCCGCGCTGGGAGCTTTCCTGGGACGGTACCGCGGCCAGTCCGATGGTTGTACATCAGCCGGAGATCGGCCAGGAACTCCACTTTGCTCAGGTCACCCCGCACCGCCCGGCAGAACTGTCCCTCGTCGCCATGACAGACCGTCACGGAAACTCGATCGAAGTTTCCTACGACGAGCAGGGCATCCTCCTGGGTGTCTCGCACAGCGGTGGGTATCGCATCGACATCTCCGTCGTGTCGGGCCGGATCACCGAGTTCTCCCTTGCGAGTGCGCCCGATACTCCGACGCTGTGCCGATACGGGTATGACCGGAAGGGGCGACTCACGCACATCCGCGACGCCTCCGGTCACGCGGAGAAGCTCTTCTATGACGACGAGAACCGCATCAGCGGCTGGGAAGACCGTATCGGTACGGTGTTCCGCTACACATACGACGCCCAGGGCCGCTGCTTGCGGACGACCGGCCCGGACGGCCTGCTCAGCAGTACGTTCCAGTACGACGACGTGGCCGGTCGGACTGTGTACACCGACTCGCTCGGGCACTCCACCACGTACGAGCTGAACGATCACCTTCAAGTGGTCCGGGAGATCGACCCCTTGGGTGGAACGACGGTGCGTGAGTGGGACAGGTACGACCGACTACTGTCCGAGACCGACCCCTTGGGCCGCACCACCTGCTACACCTACGACGGCCGGGGCGACCTCATCGAGGTACGCCTGCCCGACAACTCCACCGTGCGGGCCGAGTACGACGAGGAGCGTCGGCCCATCACCGTTGTGGAAGCTGACGGTGCCCGCTGGCAACACAGCTACGACGAGCGGGGCCGTCTGTCACGAATGGTGAATCCGATCGGAGCCACGACGCGCTTCTCGTACGACGACAGGGGCGCAAGGTCACTGATCACCGATCCACTGGGCGCTTCGTACCGGATTGTCAACGACGCGGCCGGCCTGCCTCACACGATCACCGATGCCCTCGGCCACACCACACGCTATGAACGGAACGCGCTGGGACAGGTGGTCCGCATCGTCGATGCCAACGGGGCGGTCACCTCTCTCGCGTGGACGCCGGAGGGCAGGCTGCGGGAACGCCGGCTGGCAGATGGCTCGGCCGAGTTCTGGCATCACGATGCGGCAGGCAACCCAGTCTCCTTCACCAGCGCGGCAGGCGCCGTCACGCGCTACGAGCAGGGGCCCTTCGGACTCCCCGTCGCCGTGACGTGCCCGGACGGATCACGCATCGAGTACGCCTACGACACGGAGCTTCGCCTCACGGCTGTCACCAACGCCCTCGGCCACACTTGGTCGTACAGCTATGACGTGGCCGGCCGTCTGCTGCGCGAACGTGATTTCAGCGGCAGAGAGACGACGTACCGGTACGACGCGGCAGGGCAACCTGTCGAGCGGATCAACGGCGCTGGGCAGCGGCTCGTCTGCGCCTTCGACTCACGCGGGAACCTCCTGAACCAGGCGACGGACGACGGAGTGATTCGCTATCGATACGATAGGGTCGGCCGCCTCGTGGAGGCAGCAGGCCCGGACGCCGTCATCACCTACGTGCGGGACGGACTCGGCGCAGTTCTCCGGGAGACGTGCAACGGCCGGTCGCTGGAACTCGACTACGACCTCATGGGGCGCCGAATACGCCGCCGCACCCCTTCGGGGGCCGTGACCGCATGGGAGTACGACGCGGGCCACCGGCTGGCAGCGCTGCACACCCAGGGCATCAGCGTTCAGCTCGCCTACGACCCTGTGGGTCGCGAGACCGAACGCAAACTGGGCGCGGGAGCCTTGCTCAGCCAGTCGTGGGACGCCGTCGGCCGGACCACACGTCAGGTCCTGTACTCCACTGGACGTACTCTCGGCAGCCAAGACAGGGGCGTCGAGGTCTGGCGGCGAACCTACGGCTACCGTCCCGACAACTTCCTGACGGACAATGTCGACACCGTCCAGGGACATCACCGGTTCACCTTGGATGCCCATGGCAGGGTTCTCAACGCTAACTCTCCGCGCCGCGAGGAGCGCTACACGTACGACGCCGCCGGCAACCTCGCGAACAGCCAAGGGGTCCCCGAACCGGGAGGCCAAGACGGTGCGCCTTCCGTGGACCGGGACTACGAGGGACTGCTCCTGCGCCGCAGCGGGCGCAGCCGTTACGCATACGACGGCCAAGGCCGAGTCGTGTCCCTCACGCGGCGCCTGCTGTCCGGCGGGTCCCGGACGTGGCGGTACCGCTGGGATGCCTTCGACCGCCTGACCGATGTCGTCACTCCTGACGACCGCCGCTGGCACTACCTGTACGACCCCCATGGCCGCCGCATCGCCAAGCAACTGCTGGCTCAGGACGGCACGGTCATCGAACAGACCGACTTCGCCTGGGAGGGAACCCGCCTCGCGGAACGGATCCAATCGCAGGGCGACGGCGCGTCGAGGGCGACCACATGGCACTGGCAGCCGGGCGAGCATCGGCCACTGGCGCAGACCGAGCGGGTGTTCACGGCGTCCGACGGGCGTACGGAGGACCAGGAGGAGATCGACGCCAGGTTCTACGCCATCGTCACGGATCTGGTCGGCACCCCGACCGAACTCGTCGATGGTGACGGAAGCATTCACTGGAGGCGCGGTACCTCGGTCTGGGGGGTGCCGTTCGAGACCGCAGAAGAAGAACCAGCGTGTCCGCTGGGCTTTCCCGGCCAGTATCACGACCTCGAGTCCGGGTTGGATTACAACGTCCGGCGCTACTACGACGCGGAGAACGCCCGATACATATCACCGGACCCACTCGGACTGGACGCGGCCCCCAACAACTATTCCTATGTCCCCAATCCGTTCACCTGGAGTGACCCCTTCGGTCTGGTCTGTACAGACCTTGGCGGCTGGTACGGGAGGCTTTCGCCCGCGCGTAAGGGTAATGAGATCAACCACATACCGGCCAAGGCGGCTTACGCGCACCTCAGCCTGACCGAGCATATGGGTCCTGCCATTCGCATGGAGCGGCGTGATCACCGGCTCGTCTCGAGCACTGACTCGCGTGGATACTCGGCCACCCCATGGCGCAATGCACAGCGTGATCTGGTCGATCAGGGGAAGTTCGACGAGGCCATGAAGATGGACATCGACGACATACGAGCGCGTTTCGGAACGAAGTATGACCAGCACATAGCCGATATGGTCGCCAGCTTGAAGGGCAACGCAGGTCTGCAGAAGATGCTGTCCGATAACGGCTGGACGATCAATTACGATCTGCTGAAATGAGGCAAGACAATGGAAATCATCCTGGACCCTCCGAACGGCGTTCCGCCGGTGGCCATGGGAATGCCGTTCGAGGAGGCTGTCGCTGCTGCTGCTTCCTGGGGTGAAGTGCGCGTGATGGGGCCGTTCGATCACAATCCGACAGTGCAGATCCAGGCCATGGGGGACGACTTCGACGTCGTCGTCATCCTCAAGGATCAGAAAACGGTCAACGCCGTCGACGTCTCGGCTCCCGAGGAGGAAGACTCAGACCTGCGTGTCATGTGGCGCGGATTCGACGTCTTCCGGACTCCTGCTCGTCAGTTGCTCCAGGCGTTCTCCGAGGCGGGATACCGCATCGACGACTCCAACCCCGAAGAACCAGTCGTGCTGGACCTGACGATCGCCTTCAACCGCTGGACATCACAGGAGGTCCCTGTGGACCCCGAAGACGGTCTGCCTCTGTATTTCACTGCGGCGCTGGTCTCGAACGAGAACCCGTCCGTCTGACCGCCCGGCGGTCACTCTCAGCGGTTGATCGACTGGATCTCCTGGACGTTCATGTCCTGGGTGGTCTCGAAGGTGCCGTCGGGCAGGTCGCCGCCGGTGCCGTCGGAGCCCTCCCAGGTGATCTGCCAGGTGACGCTGGCGGAGAGCTGGTACGGGGTGCCGTTCGTGGCGCGGAGGTAGCGGATGCCGCAGGGCGGGGTCTTGTCGGCGTCGCCCTTGGTGTATGGGGTGCCGATGGAGCCGTCCTCGTTGATCTCGCAGTCGCCGGAGGCGGGGAAGACCTCGGCGTCCTCGGTGCCGGGCTCAAGGTGGAGGGCGATCGGCTTGGCCGTCGTCTCGGCCCACAGGCCCGTGTTCGGGAGTTCGGCACGGACCTTGACGTCCTTGAAGGTGCCCTTGTCCAGCCAGACCCAGGTGGGCAGGTTGACCGTGGACCTGGCTTCCGGCTTCAGGTCGACCTTCGTTTCCGGGACCTTGACCTTGTTGTAGGCGTACTCGGCGAGCGTCTTCGGGGTGGGCGTGTTCGGGTCGTCCGGGACCTTTCCGGCGTCCACCCAGAACATGATGCGGCCGCAGTCCCAGGACTCCGAGTCGTTGGGGTCGGGTGCGACACCGCGCCAGAAGTAGCCGTCCTTGCCGAGGTTGTAGTTCTTGTAGCCCTCGGCGGTGCTGTTCGTCGGCGCGTGCATGTCGAAGTTGTCCGCCGGCTTGCCGTCTCGGTAGTGGTCGGTCCAGAGCCCCTTGCCCCACCAGGACTCGTGGATTCCGACGTCACCGCCGCTGTCCGTGTCCACGAAGTGCTTCAACTGCTCAGGAGTGAAGGCGGGCTCGTACCAGCAGGCAGGCGGCTTCCAGTTGGGATCGACCGTCCCGAGGTTGCCCTCCTTGCCATCGCCGCCCCCACCGCTCGGATACGTGAGCTTGATGTTGGAGACGGAAGCCGACAGACCGCCCTTGCCGTCGGCTCCGCCTTGCGCGCCGGGGGGCGCCGCCTGGCCGGAGACCGGTTTGTCGGCGTAAGCCGGGCCGGCGGTGCAGACGAGGGACCCCGCGGCCAGGGCCACGATCAGCTTCGTTCGCCTGGTGCCGGTCAGCCTCGGCATTCCTCAGCCTTCCCCTTGACGGTGACCTGCTGGGCGCGCCACACCGGATTGCCCTTCGCGGACACCATGAGGAGGGTGAACTTCTGGAAGCTGGCCAGGCTTTCCTTCGTGCGGTGGACCTTCTCGGTCTTGACTTCCTTGCCGTAGACCTTGGACTGGTCCTCACAGAAGGCGACGCTGACCGTCTTGACGTTCTCCGACTTGTCGCCGGGGCTGGTTTCGGCCTGGTAGTACCGGTCCTTGCCCGTGAGCGTCCAGCCGCCGTCCACATACTCCTTGATCTGCGAGTGCGCGTACTGGGCAGCCTGGCCCGAGGAGTAGAACTGGAAGGCGGGGTCTCCCGGATCCTGCTTTGTGATGCCGTGGTTCAGCGCGCGGATGTAGTTGGCGGCGTCATCGAGGGCTGCCGCGCTGTCCTGGTCCGACGGCTTCTCGAAATCGAAGACCACGTCGAGGTCCTTCGGAAGACTCACGTCCGGCCGGTCGACGTCCGTCGACGCCGAGCCGGAGGCGGGAGCGGAAGGACTGCTCGCTCCCTTGTCTGCTCCCTTGATGTCGTCCGACGAGTCGTCGCCGCCTCCACCGCATGCGGTGAGCAGCAGTGCCGCCGTCGCGGTGAGCGTGGCGGCTGTCGTTTTCAGAGCGCGGCGGGCCACTGGCCTTCTCCCCCGGGGTTCGATCATCGTCCGATGTGTGCGGCAGAGAACGAAGCTATCAGGGGCGAGTAATGGGCCCTTGAGAGGCAGTGGTGGGTTGTGTGGGGAACGTGAGAAGTGTGGCGTGGCGGTTGCGAACGACTGGGTGGCGCGTCAGCGGTTGATCGACTGGATCTCCTGGACGTTCATGTCCTGGGTGGTCTCGAAGGTGCCGTCCGGGAGGTCGCCTTTCGCGCCGCCCGCGCCCTCCCATGAGATCTGCCAGGTGATGCTGGCCTTCAACTGGTACGGGGTGCCGTTGGTGGCGCGGAGGTAGCGGATGCCGCAGGGCGGGGTCTTGTCGGCGTCGCCCTTGGTGTACGGGGTGCCATGGAGCCGTCCTCGTTGATCTCGCAGTTGCCGGAGGCCGGGAAGGTCTCGGCATCGTCCGTGCCCGGTTCCAGGTGGAGGGCGACCGGCTTGGCCGTCGTCTCGGCCCACAGGCCCGTGTTCGGGAGTTCGGCGCGGACCTTGACGTCCTTGAAGGTGCCCTTGTCCAGCCAGACCCAGGTCGGCAGGTTCACCGTCGACCTGGCCGCCGGCTTCAACTCGATCTCCGTGTCCGGGACCTTGACCTTGTCGTAGGCGTACTCGGCGAGTGTTTCGGCCGTGGGGGCGTTCGGTACGTCGGGGATTTCGCCGGCGTTCTGCCAGAACATGACGCGTTCGCAGCCGTACGAGTCCGGGTCCTCCAAGTCGCGGGCCACCCCCCGCCAGAAGTAACCGTCCTTGCCGAGGTTGTAGTCGTCGTAGCCCTTGCGGGTGATGAGCGAGCCGTCCTCGTAGTTGTAGGCGTCCTTGCCGTCCCGGTAGTGATCCGTCCACAGCTTCTGGCCGCCCCAGGACGCGTGGGGGCTGACATACCCGAGGGCGAGGCCCGTCTCCGAGAACTTCTTGAGCTGCTCCGGCGTGTAGACGGGCTCGTACCAGCAGGGCGGGGGCTCCCAGGTCGCGTCCGTCGACGAGAGGGTGCCCTGCTTGCCGCCGGTGGGGCCGCTCACCTGACTGACCTTGATCCGGGAGGACGTGACGGCGGCGGAGAGTTCCTGGTCGTTCGCGTTGCCCGAGGCGGGGGGAGCCGAGGGCGCGGTTGTGTCTTCTGCAGGCCCGTCGGCATGAGCCATGCTGCCGGTCCACAGCACCGCGGCCACACCCACGGCAGCTCCCCAGGTCACCGTCCGCCGTGAAGGCGTCATCACCGGCACTCCTCCGCCTTGCCGATGACCTCCACGTTCCCGGCCTTCCAGGTCTGGGAGGAGCCGGCCGGGGGGACCATGAGCACCTTCCACGTCTGGTAACTGTCCAGGCTCTCCTTGGTGCGGAGGACCTTTCCGGTCTTGATTTCCTTGCCGTAGAACTCGGCCTGGTTCCGGCAGAACGAGACGAGGACGCCCTTGCCGTCGCTCAGGGTGGCGATGTCCTCGTCGTAGTACTTGTCCGTCCCGGTGACGGTCCATCCGCCCTCGACCCAGGACTCGATCTGCGACTTGGCGTACTGCGCAGCCTGCGCCCCCGAATAGAACTGATACGCCGGATCGTTCGGATCCTGCGCGGCGATGCCGTGCTTCAGCGCACGGACGTAGTTCTCCGCGTCGGCGAGCGCCGCCGCGTGCTTCGCGTCGGACGGCTGGTCGAAGTCGAAGACCAGCTTCAGATCCTTCGGCACGCTGACGTCCGGGCGGTCGGCCCCCGCAGCGCCGGACGCGGAGGCCGACGGGCTCCTCGTGCCTGCGTCCGCCCCCTTGATGTCATCGGACGACTTGTCGTCTCCGCCTCCGCCGCATGCGGTGAGCAGAAGCGCCGCTGTTGCGGCGAACGCGGCAGCTGTGGTGGTCAGAGCGCGGCGGGCCACGATTTCTCCCCCGAGGTTCGGCGTGTGCGACAGGGAACGAAGCTACCAGGGGGTGTTTGTGGCCCCGTGGGTGACCACGGGGGTTTGTGTGGAGCGTGTGAGGAGTGTGCGTGGCAGGCGCGAAGGGGGGCTCGCGGCCCCTCGGTCGCAGCGTCAACCGCATGCGGTCTGCGGGGCAAATCGGACGTCAACGCCGTTCGTTCCCCGTGCCCTTCGACGACCTCAATAAGAGTCCATAAGATCTCTGTAGGCTCAGCACACCTCTCGGCCCCCAGTTCGTCTCACCGCACTCACACACGACCCCAGGACACCCGCCATGCCGCGACGCCGCACCTCCAGCTCGTCAAGCTCGACGGGAAGTACGACGGGAACGACGGCCCCAACGACGGCCCCGAGGAATCGGACGCCGCAGCCGGTGAGGATCCGGCGGCGGTCGTTCGGGGACTTCGTCAAGGCGTTCTTCGCGTTCGTCGCCCTGGCCGTGCTCCTCGTCGGCGTGCCCGGCGCGCTGGCGACGCAGATCGGGTGGCCGTTGCCGAACGGGGTGCCGAGCCTGGACTGGCTCCAGCAAGAGATCACCGTCCAGACGTTCCTGAACATCCTGACCGTCGTGGTGTGGCTCGCGTGGGCCCAGTTCACCGCCTGCGTGCTCGTGGAGATGAAGGCCGCGCTGTCCGGTGTCGGGGTGCCGGGGCGGGTGCCGGGCGCCGGGCCCAGTCAGTTGCTCGCCCGGCAGCTCGTCGCCGCGCTGCTGCTCGTCGGCGCCACCGCGGCCAGCTTCGCGCCCGGCCTGTCGCAGCTCGGCCAGAGCGGCTACGACGCCCATCAGAAGCCCACCGTCGCCGCGGCCCAGCAGACCCCGGGTTTCTTCGCCCAGCAGCAGGAGCAGGCCGCCGACACCGCGGCCGCCCTCGCCGACCAGGCCTCGCACGCCGCCTCGCACGCCGACGCCGGTGGCAGCACCGCCAAGCAGGGCGACACGAAGTACTACCGGATCCAGCCGCCCGAGGGACGTCACCACGACTCCCTGTGGGAGATAGCGGAACGGCACCTCGGTGACGGGCGTCGCTACAAGGAGATCTTCGAGCTCAACAAGGACCGCATCCAGCCGGACGGTTCCAAGCTCTCCGAGGCCAGCCTCATCCGGCCCGGATGGATCATGGAGATGCCGGGCGACGCGCGCGGCGGCGAGCTCGTCGAGATGCCCGACGAGGCGCCCAACGTGTCGCCCGACGTGCAGCAGCAGATCAGCGACTACGCCCAGACCGGGGACCACGCCCAGGGCGGAGGGGGCTCCGGCGCCCAGGGCGGTGGACACGAGCACGCTGGTGGCGGTGCCACCCAGGTGTCCGTCCCCGAGCAGCAGCGGCCCGCCCACGACGCCGGTCACCAGCAGGCCACCGGCGTCGACGCCGAGTCCGACAGCTCCTTCGGACTGCCCGAAGCCCTCCTCACCGCACCCCTCCTCGCCGCCGGTCTCCTCGGCGCCCTGGGGCGGCGGCGCCGGCAGGCGCTGTGGCAGTCGGCGTTCGGGGCCGTCGGCGGGCGGCGCGGTATGGAGCCGCCCACACCGAGCGGGGACGCGCAGGACGTCCAGGACGCGCTGCTCGTCGGCGCCGACCCGGAGGGCGTGCGGCTGCTCGACCGGAGCCTGCGCGGTCTCGCCGCCTCCCTCGCCGAGGAGTCGCGCGCGCTGCCGGTCGTGTACGCCGCCTGGCTCAGCAACGGCGATCTGCACCTCCAACTCGCCCAGCCCGCCGGGAAGCCGCCCGCCCCCTGGCAGCAGGGGCAGGACCAGACCTTCTGGATGCTGGCCCGGACGGACGCCGAGCGCTACGAGGACGTCGACACGGCCGCGCCCTACCCGGGGCTCGTCAGCCTCGGCACCATGGACGACTCGCGGCTGCTGCTCAACCTGGAGGCCGTGCCCGGCATCGTCTCCCTCTCCGGGCGGGAGGCCGACCGGGCCGCCGTCTTCGCGTCCGTCGCCGCCGAGCTGGCGACCAACGGGTGGTCCGACCGCATGACCATCACGCTCGTCGGCTTCGGGCAGGACCTCACCCCCCTCGCCCCCAACCGGATCCGGCACCTGGAGGACATCGAGGCGCTCGTCGAGACGATGGAGGCCGAGACGCGGCAGCGGCGCGGAGCGCTGGGCGCCGCCGGGCACGACTCCGTCCTCACCGGGCGCACCGGGCCCGCCCAGCACACCCGCTGGGCCCCGCACCTGGTCCTGCTCGCCGCCCAGCCGTCCGCCGAGGACGCCGTCAAGCTCGCCGAACTCGCCGCCGACGCCGGCCGGCTCGGCATCGGCTACCTCGTCGGCACCGAGACCGGCGACCTGCCGGGCGCCGCCTGGGAGATGGAGATCACCGGCCAGGGCAAGCTCCTCGCGCCCCTCCTCGGGCTCGAACTCGACGCCCAGCTGCTGCCGGACGCGCAGCAGCGGGCCGTGGTCGAGCTGTTCGTCGAGGCCGACCCGGAGCGCGAATCCGACAGGCCCGCGAACACCCCGCCGTTCCTCGTCGACATCAGCGAGCAGGGCCGGCCGGCCGTCTACGCCCGGCTCGTCGGGCCGTACGAGATCATCGGTCTCGACACCCCGGACGGGGAGCGCAGCGCCCTGCTGCACGAGGCGCTCGCCCTGCTGCTCCTGCACCGCGAGGGCGTGCACCCGCGCGTGCTGTCCTCCGCGCTGTGGCCGCGCGGCGTCACCGACGACGTACGGGACGCGCTCCTGGACCGGCTGCGCGACTGGCTCGGCGCCGACCCCGACGGCACGCCCCGCCTCGGCAGGGACGCGACCGGGCGGCTCACCCTCGCCAAGTCCGTCGTCTCCGACCTGGACGTGCTGCGGTCCCTCTACCACGAGGCCACGCAGGGCAAGGGCGTCGGCAGCCGGGCCGTGCGCGGGCGGCTGCTCACCGACGCGCTGGTGCTGGTGCGCGGGCCGCTGCTCGCCGACCGGCCCGAGGGCCGCTACCGGTGGCTCACCCACGAGATCGTCGACGCCCAGCTGCCGCTGCTCGTCGCGGACACCGGGCTCGCGCTGTGCGAGTTCCACATGGAGAAGAACCGCGCCGAGAAGGCCATCGAGGCCCTCAACGCGGCCCTGCGCACCGCCCCGGCCGACGAGCGCCTGTGGCACGAGCTGCTGCGCGCCACCCATGCCACCGGCGACACGTCCCAGCTGACCGCGCTCGCCACCGATCTCATCGGCCGCAGCGGGGCCCGCGGCCTGCCGCCGCGCACCGAGGCACTGCTCGACGAGCTGCTGCCGACGTGGCGCGACGCGATCGCCGCGGTGGGATGAACACCGCCGTCCTGGTCATCGCCGCCGCGCTGTGGGGCGCAGCGGCGGGGTCGTTCCTGCCGCGCGCGGCCTATCGTTTCTCGGCCCCCGCGGGGGAGCCGTGGCGGGAGGAGTGCCCCGGCGGGCATGCCCTCAAGGGCTGGCTGGGACGGGCCGCGTGCCCGGAGTGCGAGGAGGCCGGATACGGACCGCGCACGGCACCGCTGGTGATCGCCACCGCCCTCGTCTGCGCCGCCCTCGCCGCCGCCACAGGCACCCGGCCCGAGCTCGGCGTCTGGCTGCTGCTCGCGCCCGTCGGAGTGCTGCTGACGGCCGTCGACTTCCGGGTGCGGCGGCTGCCCGACCCGCTCACACTCCCGTTCGCCGCTGCCGCGCTCGTCCTGCTCGGCCTCACCGCGCTCGTGCCCGAGCACGCGGGGGAGTGGACGACCGCCCTGCTCGGCTCGCTCGCGCTGGGCGGCGGCTACTTCGTGCTGTTCCTCATCAACCCCGCGGGGATGGGCTTCGGCGACGTCAAGCTCGCCCTGGGCGCGGGTGCGGTGCTCGGCTGGTACGGGTGGCCGACGGTGATGCTCGGCACCTTCGCCGGGTTCCTGCTGGGCGCGCTGTACGGCGGTGCCCTCGTGGTGGCGCGGCGGGCCGGGCGCAAGACGGCCATCCCCTTCGGGCCGTTCCTGATCTCCGGCGCCCTCCTCGGACTCCTGGCCGGGGCCTACGCGGCCTGACGTCCAGCGGCCCGAACGGCTGGCGTACGCTGGGCTGGTCCGTCCACAACCCTTACGAAAGGGACGCCCGGTGACCGAGAAGGCCGACCTTCAGCCCATCCTCGACCGTGCAGCCGCCGGTGGGCGGATCACCCCCGACGAGGCGCTCACGCTGTACCGGGACGCCCCGCTGCACGCGCTGGGCGCCGCGGCCGACGCCGTGCGCCGCCGCAGGTACGCCGGCACCGAGCACATCGCGACGTACATCATCGAGCGCAACATCAACTACACGAACGTGTGCGTCACGGCGTGCAAGTTCTGCGCCTTCTACGCCGCCCCCAAGGACACCGCCAAGGGCTGGACCCGCGACCTGGACGACATCCTGCGCCGGTGCGCCGAGACGGTCGAGCTGGGCGGCACCCAGATCATGTTCCAGGGCGGACACCACCCGGACTACGGCGTCGAGTACTACGAGAAGCACTTCGCGGCGATCAAGAAGGAGTTCCCGCAGCTGGTCATCCACAGCCTGGGGGCGTCCGAGGTCGAGCACATGGCCCGGATCTCGAACGTGAGCGTCGAGGAGGCCATCCGGCGCATCCACGCCGCCGGGCTCGACTCCTTCGCGGGTGCCGGTGCCGAGCTGCTGCCCGAGCGGCCCCGCAAGGCCATCGCCCCTCTGAAGGAGTCCGGCGAGCGCTGGCTGGAGATCATGGAGATCGCGCACGGCCTGGGCGTGGAGTCCACGTCCACCATGCTCATGGGCACCGGCGAGACCAACGCCGAGCGCATCGAGCACCTGCGGATGATCCGGGACGTCCAGGACCGCACGGGCGGCTTCCGCGCCTTCATCCCGTACACCTACCAGCCCGAGAACAACCACCTGAAGGGCCGGACGCAGGCGACCCTCTTCGAGTACCTGCGGATGATCGCGATCGCCCGGCTGTTCATGGACAACATCGCCCACATCCAGGGCTCGTGGCTGACCACGGGCAAGGAGGTCGGGCAGCTCTCCCTGCACTACGGCGCCGACGACCTCGGCTCGATCATGCTGGAGGAGAACGTCGTCTCCTCCGCGGGCGCCAAGCACCGGTCCAACCGGATGGAGATCATCGACCTGATCCGGAAGGCCGGGCGGGTGCCCGCGCAGCGGGCGACCACGTACGAGCACCTCGTCGTGCACGACGACCCGGCGAACGACCCCGTCGACGACCGCGTGGTCTCGCACATCTCGTCCACGGCCATCGAGGGCGGCACGGCTCACCCCGAGCTGAAGCTGCTCGCCTCCAACTGAGCGGCCGCGGAGAGGTAGTTGGAAACCATTCACACGGCCGAGGCCGTCCGCGTCACCTGGGACTCCGATCCCGTCAAGGGCGGTGCCGTGGCCGTCGGACGGGACCGGATCGGTGCCGTCGGCAAGCTCGACGACGTCCGTGAGGCGTTCCCCCGGGCCCGGGTCCGCAGGTGGCCCGGGACGCTCGGTCCCGCCCGGGTCCACGAGGGTCCGCTCCCGGACGCCCCGAGCCCGCGCGAACGCGTCCACGAGGTGCTGAAGCTCGGCGCGGTCGCGGTCCTGGAGGAGTACGTCGACTCGCCGGAACTGCGGTCCGCCGCCGAGCGCAACGACGTCGTCGTCCTGCCGCGTGCGCGGGGCACCGCGATCGTCCCGACCGGCCGCGCCGACCTCGCCGTCTTCGACGAGGCGGGGGAGTGCGTCGCGACGGTGTGCGCGGGGCGGCTCGTGCACCGGCGGCGCTGATCAGCGCCCTGTTGATCCGGCACCCCGCCCGTCAGCCCGCGAACGCCTCCCCGAACGCCCCCGGACGCTGCCGCACCCCACTGCAATCGGTCGCCGGCCGGTCCGGCGCGGAGCCGTCCGCGCACTGCCGGTCCCGCGCGGCCGACCACATGGACACCCACCCGATGCCCTTCTCCTCGGCGAAGGCCCGGACCTCGGCCGCGTCGGCGAGCGTGAAGGTCTCGCCGTCGACGTCGTTGACGCCGATCATCGAGGTGAGCGCCATGCCCTTCCAGGCCTCCGCGTCCGAGGTGCCGAAGACCTTCTTCAGCTGGGCGTGCGCGGCCCCGGCGGCCGCGAGGGCGTAGCCGCCCATGTCGCCGTCGAACGACGAGCCGTAGTTCATCGTCATCAGGTTGACGGTGGCGACCTTGACGCCGTTGTCGTTGGCGGAGCGGAGCAGCGCCAGGCTCTTCTTGCCCAGGCCCGAGGGCATGACCGGGAGCGTGAGGGAGACCTCCAGGTCCGTCCGTTCCCGCTGGAGCAGCGCGATCGCCTTCGAGCGCAGGACGACGGAGGCGGGGTCGGCCAGTTCGTCGCCCTCGACGTCGAAGTCGGCCCGGGTGGCACCGGCCGTGTCGAGGGCCGTGCCGTACGCCGCCGCCAGTTCCGTCGCGCTGTCGCACGCGGCCGCGAGTTCCCTGCCGGAGGCGCCGCCGAAGGAGACCCGGACCTGGCCGCCGTTCTGCGTCAGCCGGGAAATCCGGGCCTTCACCGCCGCCTCGCCGATCGCGTGACCACCGTCCCAGCGCGGAGTGCAGTCGTCGCCGTCGGCCAGGACGAAGGCCAGGTTGTACGTCGTCGGGGAGCCGGCCGAGTCGGTGCCGGAGGCATCCGTGGCGCTGACGTACGGGGCGTACGCGGTGCCGGTCCCTGCGGGGGACGAGGTGCCGGGGGCGGCTGTCGCCGAGGGGGCCGGGCGTGCCGCCCGGTCGACCGGTTCCGCCTGTTCGGAGCACCCCGTGGTGGCCAGGGCGACCAGGCAGCCCACCCCGACCGCCGCCGGTTTCCGGTAACTCCCCATGCGCACGCTCCCGTCCTGATGCCGGTGGCCGCGGTATTCCGGTGTCCGCGGGTTCAGGACCCCATACGTTTCCCGGCCGCAAACGTCTCACATCAAGCGCAAACCCGAGTTTAGGGCGCATAAAGGCGCCAGGGCCTTCCAGGGCCTTCCTGGGCCGGGGCACCTCGCGGGACGCCGTCGCAGTCGGCACGGCGCACGCCCCGCTTCTCCCCGGCGGGTTACTGCAACAATGGGCCCGTGACCCGCGCATCCCTGGACAAGCAGCCGCACGAAGTCGCCTCGATGTTCGACGACGTGGCGGAACGGTACGACCTGACCAACGACGTGCTGTCCCTCGGCCAGGACCGGCGATGGCGCAAGGAGGTCGCCAAGGCCGTCGACGCACGTCCCGCGCAGAAGGTCCTCGACCTGGCGGCGGGCACGGGTACGTCCTCGCTGCCCTTCGCCCGCACCGGCGCGTACGTCGTCCCCTGCGACTTCTCGCAGGGCATGCTCGGGGTCGGCAAGCAGCGGCAGCCCTGGCTGCCCTACACCGCCGGGGACGCGACGCGGCTCCCCTTCAGGGACGACACCTTCGACGCCGTCACCATCTCCTTCGGGCTGCGCAACGTGCAGGACACGGACGCCGCCCTGCGCGAGATGTACCGGGTGACCCGGCCCGGCGGGCGGGTCGTGATCTGCGAGTTCTCGCACCCCACCTGGGCGCTGTTCCGCACCGTCTACACCGAGTACCTGATGCGCGCCCTGCCGCCGGTGGCGCGGGCCGTCTCCTCCAGCCCCGACGCCTACGTCTACCTCGCCGAGTCCATCCGGGCCTGGCCCGACCAGCCCGCCCTGGCCGACCGGCTGGGCAAGGCCGGCTGGTCGCGGGTGGCCTGGCGCAACCTGAGCGGCGGCATCGTCGCCCTGCACCGGGGCTTCAAGGACCGCTGATCCCCACGGGCAGCCTGAGGGCCGGGTACGGGTCGCCGGGCTCGTCCAGCTCCCGCCCGAGACCGCCCCTGGGCGGCTTCGGGACCCGCGGCTCGTGCACGCCCCCGCCGCCCTCGCCGGGCCCGAAGTCGAACCACACGTAGACCATCGAGTCCCGCGGCACCTCGGCGCCGGGGGGCGGGTACTGGCGTACGACGTGGTCGACGACGGCGAGAGGGAGGTCGGGCCGGTCCGGTGCGGTGAGGAGCAGGCCCTGTGCCCGAGCCGTCTCCCGCGCGTCCACGGCCATCAGGCCCACCAGACGCGGTACACGCACTTCGGGTGTTTTGCGGGACATGTGCACAGATGTCACCCCCAGCGGTACGGGAAGGGTAACTCCCGCTCCACACCGGCCGGAAGCAGCGGGTGTCTTTCTGTGACAGTCGGCTACGGAACGTCACCGGCTGGCCCGTGGCGTGGCAGCCCTTCAGCCGGGTGATCAAGGGCGCTGAATAGACTGCCCCTGTCCAGTGCCGGTCGGCACGCAGATTTCGAACCTTGGGGAGATCCCGCCGTGACCGAGCCCCTCTCCGAAAACACCGCCGATGTCATCGTCGTCGGCGCGGGGCCAGCCGGCTCCACCACCGCGTACCACCTCGCCAAGGCCGGACTCGACGTACTGCTCCTGGAGAAGACCGAGTTCCCGCGCGAGAAGGTCTGCGGCGACGGCCTCACCCCACGCGCCGTCAAGCAGCTCGTCGCGATGGGCATCGACATCTCGGAAGAGGCCGGCTGGCTGCGCAACAAGGGCCTGAGGATCATCGGCGGGGGAGTGCGGCTCCAGCTCGACTGGCCGGATCTCGCCTCCTTCCCCGACTACGGCCTCGTCCGCAAGCGTGACGATTTCGACGAGCAGCTCGCCCGGCAGGCCCAGAAAGCGGGCGCCCGGCTGTTCGAGCGCTGCAACGTGGGCGCGCCGATCCTGGACGACCGCACGGGCCGTATCACCGGTGTGCACGCCAAGCTCGGCGAGGACAAGCGCGAGGTCACCTTCCGCGCCCCGCTCGTCGTGGCCGCCGACGGCAACTCCACGCGCCTGTCCCTCGCGATGGGCCTGCACCGCCGCGAGGACCGCCCGATGGGCGTGGCCGTACGGACGTACTTCACCAGTCCGCGCCACGAGGACGACTACCTGGAGTCCTGGCTGGAACTGTGGGACCGCCGCGGCCCCGTGGACCGTCTCCTGCCCGGCTACGGCTGGATCTTCGGCATGGGCGACGGCACGTCCAACGTCGGTCTCGGCGTCCTCAACACCTCCGACTCCTTCAAGGAACTGGACTGGCGAGAGGTCCTGAAGGCCTGGTGCGCGTCCATGCCGGAGGACTGGGGCTACACCCCGGACAACATGACCGGGCCCATCCGCGGCGCCGCCCTCCCCATGGCCTTCAACCGCCAGCCCCACTACACCAAGGGGCTGTTGCTGGTGGGCGACGCCGGCGGCCTGGTGAACCCCTTCAACGGCGAGGGCATCGCCTACGCCATGGAGTCCGGCCAGCTCGCCGCCGACGTCATCGTGCAGGCGCACGCGCGGGCGACGCCGGCCGGCCGTGAGACGGCCCTCCAGCGCTACCCGCGCGTCCTCAAGGACACCTACGGCGGTTACTACACGCTCGGCCGGGCCTTCGTGAAGCTCATCGGCAACCCGAAGGTCATGCAGATCGCGGCCCAGCGCGGGCTCACCCACCCGATGCTGATGAGGTTCACGCTGAAGCTCCTCGCGAACCTCACCGACCCGACCGGCGGCGACGCGATGGACCGCATCATCAACGGCCTGAGCAAGGTGGCGCCGAAGGCCTGATCGGGCACCCGGGCGTGGGGGCCTTCAGGCCTCCAGGCACTCGGGCCTTCGGCGCCGAAGGC
>NZ_MUKA01000203.1 GCF_002150735.1 Streptomyces africanus | reverse complement strand
GGCCCGGCACGGACGGGGGCCGCATCAGGCCGCCGCCCGGGCCGGGCCCGGGACTCGGGACGATCAGGGACTCGGGGCGCGTCACGGGCAACGGCACGGGCCCGCCTGCCGGAGCCGGCATGGGCCGCACCACGTTCCCCGGACCGCCGTCGAGCGGGGGCAGCGTCACCGTCCCCGCCCACACCTGCACCGGCAGGGCCCGTTCACCGGTGCTGCCGGTGAACCGGGCGTCGCCCGGCGGCACATCGGGACGGGCCCCGCGTGCCCCGCCCGGGACACGATCCGCGCCCGCCCCGCCCGGCAGGAGGGCCTCCGCCCGCGCCGGGCCCGTTCCCCTCCCGGCGTCGGGCTCCCCGATGCCGACCGCGATGTCGTCCGCGCACACCGCCTCCGCCGTCGCCAGGTCGAAGCTGCCCGCCAGGACCGACAGCCGGGCCCACACCAGCTGCTCGGGGCCGGTGCACAGGTCGTGGCTCCAGGCGACCGCCGCGCGCAGGGTCTGGTGGCGGGGCAGGGCGGCGGGGCTGCCGGTGGTGAGGAAGCGGTAGCGGTCGTCGAGACGGTCCAGGAGCTGGTCGACGTCGAGGACGCGCATCCGGACGGCGGCGAGTTCGATGGCGAGGGGGAGGCCGTCCAGGCGGCGGCACAGGCGGGCCACGGAGGCGCGGTTGTCGGAGGTGAGGCGGAAGCCCGGGACGACCGCGGCGGCCCGGTCGGCGAAGAGCGTGAGGGCCGGATAGCCCTCGGCGGCGGAGAGGTCGCCGTCCGGGTCGGGCACCGGCAGGGGCCGCACCTCCAGCAGGTGCTCCTCGGTGAGGCCGAGCCGGTGCCGGCTGGTGGCGAGGACGCGGACGCCCTCGGTGCCGCGCAGCAGGGCGGCGGCGAGCTGCGCACACGCCCCCGTCAGATGCTCGCAGTTGTCGACGACGAGCAGCAGCCGCCGGTCCCGCACCTGCTCGACGAGGGCGTCCAGCGGCGGCTGGGCGGAGTGGTCGTGCAGCCCCAGCGCGTCGGCGGCGGCGAGCGGCACGAGCGCCGGGTCGTGCAGCCCGGAGAGGTGCACGAAGCGCACACCGTCCGGGAAGGCCCGCCGCACCCGGGCCGCGATGCGCGCGGCGAGCCGGGTCTTGCCGACGCCGCCCGGCCCGGTCAGCGTCACCAGCCGTGCGCGGGTCAGCAGCTCGCGGCCCTGGGTCAGTTCGCCACGCCGGTCGACGAAGCTGGTCGTCTCGACCGGCAGTTGGTGGTCCCGTCGTGGCGCTGATCCGCCCATGATCAGCCAGTCCTCTGGGGGTGTGGTCCGAGGATCCGGACATTCCGGCTCCTCTTGCGCGGGTCCTCACTCTCCCCCGTTGCGTACATATATGCACGCCCGGTTCACACCCGTGGGTGTACTTCGACCGGGACAGCTCGACCGCCGCGCCGCCCGCGTACCATGCGCGACCGCTTTCCGCCTTGACCTGCTCATGCCATTAGCAGAACGATGTGCGCCACCCGCACCACGTACGTCGCACGGAACAACCCCACCTCCCACAAGGAGATTTCATGCGACTCCGCATACGAGGCTCCGGTGCCCGCACCGGCAGACGCACCGCCGCCCTCGCCGCCCTCCTCGCGCTCGTCCTCGCGGCACCCCTGACCGCGACGACCTCGGACGCCACCGCCGACAGCGCCCCCAAGGCGGTCCCCGCGGCCGACGACGTCCGGCAGTACGAGATCCACCTGCACGCGACGGCCGAGGACCGCACGGCACTCCAGCGCACCGGCGTGACCGTGGACGAGGTCCACGGCCACGGTGTCGTCGTCTCCGGGCGCGCGGACCAGATCAGGAAGCTGCGCGCGCTGGGCTACGAGGTCACGCCGCTCGGCGCGGTGCCCGACCGGTCCGCCGGCGAGGACGACGTCCGGCTCTACGACTTCCCGTCCGCCGACTCGCGCTACCACAACTACGCGGAGATGACGAGCGAGATCGACTCGATCGTCGCGGCCAACCCGTCCATCGCGAGCCGGCGCGTGATCGGCAAGTCCTACCAGGGCCGGGACATCGTCGCCGTCAAGATCAGCGACAACGTGGGCAGCGACGAGTCCGAGCCGGAGGTGCTGTTCACGCACCACCAGCACGCCCGCGAGCACCTCACCGTCGAGATGGCGCTCTACCTGCTGCGCGAACTGACCTCCGACTACGGCTCCGACGCGCGCGTCACCAGCATGGTGAACAACCGTGAGATCTGGATCGTCCCGGACATCAACCCCGACGGCGGCGAGTACGACATCGCGACCGGGTCGTACCGCTCCTGGCGCAAGAACCGCCAGCCCAACAGCGGCAGTTCGTACGTCGGTACCGACCTCAACCGCAACTGGAACTACCGCTGGGGCTGCTGCGGCGGCTCCTCCGGCTCGACGTCGTCCGAGACGTACCGGGGCGCGGCGGCGGAATCCGCGCCCGAGGTGAAGGTCGTCGCCGACTTCGTGCGCAGCCGGGTCGTCGGCGGGGTGCAGCAGATCAAGGCCGGCGTCGACTTCCACACGTACAGCGAGCTGGTGCTGTGGCCGTTCGGCTACACGTACTCGGACACGACGACCGGGATGACCGCGGACGACAACGCGGCGTTCAAGTCGGTCGGGCAGAAGATGGCCGCGAGCAACGGGTACACGGCGGAGCAGTCCAGCGACCTGTACATCACGGACGGGTCGATCGACGACTACCTCTGGGGCACGCACAAGATCTTCGCGTACACCTTCGAGATGTATCCGCGCTCCGGCGGGGGTGGGTTCTACCCGCCCGACGAGGTGATCGAGCGGGAGACCTCCCGTAACCGGGATGCGGTGCTGCAACTGCTGGAGAACTCGGACTGCATGTACCGGTCGATCGGCAAGGAAGCCCAGTACTGCCGGTAGTTACCCGGCGTCTTCCTCGAAGTAGGCGTCCAGAACCGCGTCCAACTGCTCGTCCCACTCGGTGAAACGGCTCCTGGCCGGCGCCTCGATCTCGATCGGGTACCAGCGCCGGTCAGGGGTGTGGACGGTGACGGTGTAGCGCTTGCCGAAGCGGGCGGTCTCCGTCTCGACCGCCCCGATCTCGTCCCAGCGGAACTCGCATTCCTGGTCGTCCAGGGACAGGCGTACGCCTCTGTGGTCGGCGACTATCCTCGCGCGGCGGTCGGACGCCTCGAAGACGGGACCGTCGGCGTCGGCGTCCTCCTCCGGCTCGGAGGGCGACGCTGCCTCGGCCGTCTCCTCCTGCTCGGGGGCGGACTCCTCGGCGTCGGCGACCTCGGGCTCCTTCTCCGGCTCGTCGTCCTCCGTCCGTCCGGACGCGGGTGACGTGAGCCCGGGGATGAAGGCCGGGTCGAATCCGGCGCCTTCCAGGGGCTGGCTGCTCGAACCTATGCGCTGCTCCACAGCGGAGCAGTATGGTCGACAAACCTGTGCCGCACACAGCCAGCCCCGACTTCGTTATCAGACCCCTACACGAAGAGGCTGAGCACCGCCGCCACGACGAACCCCGCGACCGACAGCACACTCTCCAGCACGGTCCACGACTTGAGCGTGTCCCGTTCGCTGATGCCGAAGTACTTGGCGACCATCCAGAACCCGCCGTCGTTGACGTGCGAAGCGAAGATGGAGCCGGCCGAGATGGCCATGATGACCAGGGCGACGAAGGCCTGGGAGTGGTCCCCTTCGGACAGGAGGGGTGCCACGATGCCCGCCGTCGTCACGATCGCCACCGTCGCCGAGCCCTGGGCGACGCGCAGCACCACGGAGATCAGGTACGACAGGACGAGCACCGGCAGGCCCACGTCGTTGAACGTGTCGGACAGGGCCTGGGCGACGCCGCTGGCCTTGAGGACCGCGCCGAAGACGCCGCCCGCGCCGACCACGAGCAGGATGTTGCCGACCGGCTTCAGGGACGCCGTGGACACCGTCTCCAGCGACTTGCGGGACCAGCCGCGCCGGATGCCGAGCAGGTAGTACGCGAGGAACAGGGCGAGGGTGAGCGCCACGAACGGGTTGCCGAAGAACTCGATCACCGAGCGGAGGGTGGAGGGGTCCAGGGCGATCGAGGAGAACGTCGCGGCGAGGATGAGGACCAGCGGGGTGCCGATGATGCCGAGGACCGTGCCGAGGGAGACGGGCTGTTCGCGCGGTTCCGTGCCGGCCGCCCGCTGCTCGTCGACGACTGCCTGCCTGGCCTCTTCCGCCGCCTCGACCATGTCCTGCGGCACCGCGACGAAGATGCGGCGGCCGATCCACGCCGAGTACGCCCACGCGGCCATCACGGCGGGCAGACCGCAGACGATGCCCATGAGGATGACCCAGCCGAGGTCGACGTGGAGGAGGCCTGCGGCGGCGACCGGGCCGGGGTGCGGCGGCAGGAAGGCGTGGGTGACCGACAGGCCCGCGAGCAGGGGCAGGCAGTAGAGCAGGATCGACTTGCCCGAGCGCTTGGCGGCGGCGTAGACGATCGGTGCCAGGACGAAGATGCCGACGTCGAAGAAGACCGGGATGCCGAAGATCAGGCCCGTGAGGCCCATGGCGAGCGGGGCGCGCTTCTCGCCGAACAGGCCGAGCAGGCGTCCGGCCAGCACCTCGGCGCCGCCGCTGACTTCGAGGATCGCGCCGAGCATGGTGCCCAGGCCGATGATGATCGCGACATGGCCGAGGATGCCGCCCATGCCGGACTCGATGGTGGAGACGGCGTCCGACTTCTGGACGGTGCCGAAGAGTTCGGTGACCGACAGGCCGGCCGCGAGGCCGACGGCTATGGAGACCGCGAGCAGGGCGACGAACGGCTGGAGTCTCATTCTGATGATGAGGAACAGCAGCAGCCCGATGCCGAGCGCGGCGGTGAGCAGGAGTCCGGTCGTGCCGTCGACCAGGAGGAGGAGGCCTCCGGTGTGGGGTGGGGTCTCGGCAGGGGCGGAAGCGGCGAGCGGAAGGGACATTCGGGGGTCCTCTGCGTAAGGGCATGCGGCTTCTGGGTAGGGGGGAGCGCGGCGCGGCGCATCGGGGGCGCCGCGCCTGGGAACAGACGGGGTGGGGCCGGGTCAGCCGAGGACGGCCAGCGCGTCGATCTCGACGAGGAGGCCCGCGGGCAGGCCGACATAGACCGTGGTGCGCGCGGCGGGCGGCTGGGTCAGGCCCTGCTCGTCGAAGTACGCGTTGTAGATCTCGTTGAACTCGGCGAAGTGGGCCACGTCCGTCAGGTAGACGCGGATCATCATCGCGTCGTCCCAGCCGGCGCCGCCCTCTTCGAGGATCGCCTTGACGTTGGCCAGGGTCTGGAGGGTCTGCTCGCGCAGGGTCGGCCCGGCGGGCGTGGGCGGCTTGCCCTCCTCGGCGGGCAGGAAGCCGACCTGGCCGGCGACCTGGAGGATGTTGCCCTTCCGCACACCGTGCGAGAACTTCGCCGGCGGTGTGGTGTGGGTCTTGGGGGTGAGCGCGGTCTTGTCCGTCATGCGGTGCCCTTCACTGGTGTTCTGCCGGAGTACTCGCCGCTGATGGCGTCCGCCGTACGGCGCACCTGCGGCAGGAGGGTGAGGAGTTCGTCGGCGGTGACGACGACGTTCGGCGCGGAGACCGACATCGCGGCGACGACCCGGCCGTCGGCGCCGCGGATGGGCGCGGCGACACAGTTGATGGACTCCTCGTGACCACCGAGGTCGGTGGCCCAGCCCTGTTCGCGCACCTTCTCCAGCTCGCGCAGGAACGCGCCGGCGCTGGGTGTCGAACGGGCCGTGTACGCGGGGTAGTCGAGCTTCTCCGCCACCGCCCGCCGCTCGTGCTCGGGCAGGTCGGCCAGCAGCAGCTTGGCGACCGCGGCGACGGTGATGGCGACGGGCTTGCCGATCCGGGAGTACATCCGCACCGGATAGCGGCTGTCGACCTTGTCGATGTAGAGGACCTCGTTCTCCTCGTACACGGCGAGGTGCACGGTGTGCCCGCAGCTCTCGTTGAGGCGGACCAGGTGGGGATGGGCGATCTCGCGGACGTCGAGGTTCTCCATCGCCTCCTGGGCGAGGGCGAAGAGGCGGGCGCCCAGGCGGTAGCGCTGGTCGGACTGGCGGTAGACGAGGCCGTGTTCGTGGAGGGTGCGCAGCAGGCGCAGGGCCGTGGACTTGTGCACGCCGAGGCGGTCGGCGACCTGCCCCAGGTCGGCGGGGCCCTCGGCGAGCAGCGGCAGGATGCTGAGCGCGCGGTCGACGGTCTGGCTCATGGCGTGCGTACCTCCTCGGGGGCCCGCTGTGTGTCGTCGGTCCAGCCCGGGCCGAGTCGCAGTCTCCCCCACGCCGCGTCGTCCAGGGCGGCGAGCCGGTCGGCGTGCTCCCGGGCGGGCGGCGCGGCGAGGTCGCCGGGGGCGGTGAGCGCGGCGGCGGCCAGCAGGTGCCCGTGCCGCAGCCGGTCCCGGACGGGCAGCCCGCGCAGGGTGGCGGAGAGGAACCCGGCGGCGAAGGCGTCCCCGGCGCCGACGGCGGCGACGACGTCGACCCGCGGGGCGGGCACGAAGGTGACGTTCCGCCCCTCGTAGACGGTGGCTCCTGCGGCGCCCTGCTTCACGACCAGCACCTCGGGTTCGGGGAGGGCGACGCGGACGGCCTCGGCGCCGCGCAGGCCCCAGGCCTCGTCCTGCCCGACGAAGACGAGGTCCGCGCCCCGCGCGAGGTCCCGCAGCACCTGTGGGGCGTCCGTGTCGCCCCACAGACCGGGCCGGTGGTTGACGTCGAAGGAGACCAGGGGGCGGCCGGGCCGGCGCGCGGTCAGCTCGCGCATCAGGTCCCGGCAGGTCCCGGACAGCGCGGCCGTGATCCCGGACAGGTGCAGCACGCGGCCGGCGCGGACCGCGTCCAGGTCCACATTGCCGACCGACATCGCCGAGGCCGCGGAACCGGCCCGGTAGTAGGCCACCTCGTGCGCGTCGGTGGCCCGGTCCCCGGCGGTGCGGAAGTAGATGCCGGTGGGGCGGGCGGGGTCGCGCCGGACGTGGGCCACGTCGACCCCGTACCCGCCGATCGCCTCGACCAGATGGTCGCCGAACGGGTCATCCCCCACCCGGCTGACCCACCGCGCGGAGTGCCCGGCGGCGGCCAGCACGCACGCCGTGTTGGACTCCGCGCCGCCGATGCCCCGGTCGAAGGAGGGGACGTCGGCGAGCCGTCCCGGCCGGGACGGCA
>NZ_MUKA01000202.1 GCF_002150735.1 Streptomyces africanus | reverse complement strand
TGGATCGTCCTGCCCCTGGCCTTCGTCACCGCGATCGTCATCGCCGCCGGCGTGTTCTTCACAGGGTGGGACCTGCTCGGCGCCCGGGAACTCAAGCCCGAGCGCCGCATCGACTCCAAGACACTCTTCGACCTGGCCAAGCTCTCCTTCGGCGTGGTCGCCGGGGCCGGCGCTCTGGTTGCCCTGGTCGTGGCCTACCGACACCAGCGAGTCGATGAGGACGGCGCACTGCGCGAAGCAACCCCCTGCACACCGAACGCTTCACCACCGCCGTCTCCCAACTCGGCGACGACTCCGCCACGGTCCGCCTCGGCGGCGTGCACGCCCTGGCCGGACTCGCCGACGACGCCCCCACCCGAGACTCCCGCCAGACCTGCATCGACGTCCTGTGCGCCTACCTTCCGCCTGCCCTTCCCTCCAGACCCCGGTGCCCCTCCCGACAACACCGCCACCGAAGAACAGCGCGAGGCCCACCAGGACAACTGCCCCCGGCTTCCGGCATCCGGCACCGGATCGCCCGCAAGGGAAGGGACAGCTCCCAACGGCTGGGCCGCCACCGTTGGGTCGTTGAGCGGACCGTCTCGTGGCTGACTGCCGCCGCCTCCATCGCCGCTACGAACGCAAGGCCGAACACTTTCTCGCCTTCACCAGCATCGCCTGCACCCTCATCTGCCTGCGCCGCCTCACCCGCTGATGTGCCGTTGCAACAGCCTGACTGCCAGGTCGTGGCCATAGTGAAGGGCCAGGTCCATGGGCGTCTGCCCGTCAGGCCCCGGGAGTTGCGGGTCAGCACCGAAGGCCAGGAGCACAGCGGTGGTATGCACAGTCAGTGGGCCGCCGCTATGCAGGGCGCCATCGCCTTCGGCGTCAATGGCGTGCGTCAGGAGGGTCATGTTGTCGCACACCTCGTCGGGGTCGGCTCTCTTGGCTAGCAGCTGAGCCAGGGTCTCTGCGTCCTCGTTCTCCACCGCTTGATGGGCCGGTGTCCAGGTGCTCTCCACGGCGGCATTCAACCGTCGCTGCACCAGCCCGGCCAACGCATTCCCCCGTCCCTGAGCGCCAATTGAGATGACTTGTAAGTACACCCCTCACTCGGCGGCCACCGTCGCATGCCACGCGCCCGGGCGCATGCCTGTCGCCTTCCGGAAGAACACCGAGAAGTTGGACGCGTCGGGGAAGCCGAGCGTGTTGGCACAGGCGGCCGCGGTGAGGCGGTCGTGTGCGAGGAGCCGTTTGGCTTCCAGGACGATCCGATCGACGATGTACGCCTTCGCGCTGCGACCGGTGGCCTGCTGCACCGCTCTTGTGAGGGTGCGGGGAGCGTATCCCAGTGTCCGGGCGTAGTAGCCGACGTCGTGATGTTCCCGGAAGTGCGCGTCGACGCTGGACCGGAACAGCCGGAACACCGGATTGATCGACCGTGCTTCGGCGTGGGGAGGCCGTAGCCGGGCGATGAGCGCGGAGAGCAGGATCTCGGGCAGCTCCGTCGAGATATCCCCGGGTGGGGCGGACGCTTCGAGGAGGAGATGGTCGCGCGCGGTGTCGACGAACGGCCAGTCCGCGTCGGGGATGGACCAGTGTGCGACCAGGTCCGGGGACGCGACGAGCTCCCGGGTGGCGTGGGTGACCGGCGCGGTCGGCACGAACAGCACGACGTGCCCAGCCACGCCGGCGATGTCATCCCATCGGTGCACGGCCCCAGGAGCGACCCACACCGCGGACCGCTCCTGGAGCGGGTGTCGGAGGAAGTCCACGGTGACGGATCCGTGCCCAGCATCGACGACGGCGAGGACGTGGAAGTCGGCACGCTGTGTCCCGCCGTCGTTCAGCTCGCGAAGGCGGTCGAACGTCATGGTTTCAACAGTGGCGGCACGACGCCCGACGGGCTGGTAGGTCATCTGCCGGATCACTGTCATCTGTCCAGTTTCCACCATCAGTTGACCAGTCGTGCCGATGACCCGGCACAGCGGAAGAGATTCGATGAACACACAGAACAACCGCCTCAGAACCTTGATCGAGAGAGTCATGATGAACACGACGCAGCAGCCGCAACTGCCCGCTTACGACCACCGGCTGGGGACCGGACCGACCCTGGTATTTCTGCACTACTGGGGTGGATCCGCCCGCACCTGGGACCTCGTCGTCGACCGCCTCGCTGGACGCGACATGCTAACTGTCGACTTCCGCGGGTGGAGCCGCTCGAGCAACCTGGCCGGCCCCTACACCCTCCGCCAACTCGCCGACGACACGCTCGCCGTGATCGCCGACGCGGGCGTCACCGACTACGTCCTCGTCGGACATTCCATGGGTGGCAAGATCGCACAGCTCATAGCGGCGGCCCGGCCCGCCGGGCTCCGCGGGATCATCCTCGTCGGTTCCGCTCCGGCGAAGCCCGCCGTAGAGATCACTCCCGAGTACCGGGAAGGCCTTTCCCACGCCTACGACTCCGACGAGTCCGTCGCTGGCGCACGGGATCACATCCTCACCGCGACCGAGCTGCCCGAATCGATCAAGTCGCAGATCGCGACCGACTCGCGGGCCAGCTCCGACGCCGCCCGCACTGAGTGGCCGCTGCGCGGCATCGCGGAGGACGTCTGCGAGCACACCCGCATGATCAGCGTCCCCGCCCTCGTCGTCGCCGGAGAGAACGACCATGTCGAGCCCGTCGACGTGCTCATCAACAACCTGGTGCCCTACCTCTCCGGAGCTGACTTCACGGTGATTCCGAACACGGGTCACCTGATCCCGCTGGAAGCTCCGGCCGATCTCGTCGAAGCAATCACGACCTTCGCACCAGCAGTCTGACCATCTGCACGGCCTGAAAATCGACTTCGTCCACGATCGCCCGCGGGACGCCCCGCCGCGTGACAGCGCGAGACTGAGTCCCGACCCTCCCGCGTGGATACGCACTCCGCCAGACCTGCTTGCCGCGGCTGGCCGGGGCAACAAGCAGGTCTGCGAATGCGAAGCGTCACCTGGCGCGGGAGTGGCGCACCCCTGGAACGCCTAACCCCTAGGGGGTTATATTGGGGTTATGCCAAAGATCAACGTCTACCTGCCCGACGATCTCGCCGAGGCCGTCAAGCAGTCCGGTGTACCGGTGTCGGCGGTGTGCCAACGGGCCCTGGAGCAAGCCGTACGCCGGGTGACCGCCATCCGGGAGACAGCCTTGGCTGATCTCGATGACGGACCGACCGGGGCGCTGGCGCATTTCTCCCCGAGGACGCGAGCCGTTCTCAAACTGGCAGTGGAGCGCGCACGGGACGCCGGCGCCCCACGGATGAGCACCGAACATTTGCTGGGCGCCATGCTGGAGGAGGGCACCAACCTGGCCCTCCACGTGCTTCGCGCCATGGAGGTCGAGCCGGAGCAAGTCGCACGCGACCTATCCCGCCGCCAGTCCGAAGTACAGGCAACGGCCCCACCGGACAGTGATCCTCGCCAGCTCGACGGGCCCGCGGCCAACGCTCTGGAGCTGGCGGTCACCGAGGCGACTGCCCTCGGTCACAACTACATCGGGTGCGAACACCTGCTGCTCGGTCTAGCCGACGAACCCGACGGAGTCGCCGGACAGGTACTGCGAGCGCTAGGAGCCGATCCCAAGCCCGTGCGTCGCGCCATCACCGCCGCGCTGGCGGGCTACGTCCACCTGCGAGCCGAAAGCGGGCAGGGGCAGCAGACTGCGGCGTCCGCGCCGGAACTTGCCGGTGTCCTCCGCGCTGAACTCGAACCGCTGACTCGGCGTATCGCACGGCTGGAGGAGCACCTCGGCCTGGCCCTCGAAGGCTGACCGCCATGGTCGACTGCGATCACAAGTCGCCCGACCAATCGTGGCGCTCCCGCCCCCGTCTCCTTGCTGTCTGGCAGCGGCTCCTGCCGGCCGTCTTCATCCTCCTCATGTTGGGATTTCTGTGGTGAACCCTGCACTGAACGCCCTCAACAACGCTGTCTCGAACCCCATTGCTGCCCTGGCCGCCGATCCGCAGGAGGCGGCGGAACGGTTGGCGGCGTTGCCGTCGGTGGCGGGCGTGCAGGTCGCCGGCGTCGTCGACGGCTCGATGGACGTCGGCGCGGCGGGCGTGGCCGACGCGGAGACCGGCGAGCCGGTGACCGCCGACACCGGGTTCCGGATCGGCTCGATCACCAAACTGCTCACGGCCCACCTGGTGATGCGCTGCGTCCTCGATGGCCGCCTCAGCCTGGACGACCCCCTGACCCGGTTCGTCCCCGGCCCCTGGGACGGCGTCCTCGTGCGTCACCTGCTGTCCCACTCCACCGGGTTGGACGCCGGCGACATCTTCGTCGACACCGGGAACGACGACGATGCCATCGCGTGCTACACCGAGATGCTGCGGGACGTGGGCTCACTGTTCTCGCCTGGCGCGACGTTCTCCTACTGCAACGGTGGCGTCATCCTCGCCGGCCGACTCGTCGAGGTTGTGCTGGGCCGGACGTGGCGGGAGGCGCTGCGCGAGAAGGTGCTCGACACGGTGGGCATGCGCGAGACGCGTTTCGTCACCGGTGTGGACGCCGGACATGATCTGAGCACTGCCCGCGGTCATGCGGTCCACGGCGGCGAACTGGCCGCGCTGCCCCGGCGGATCGACAACCCGATGTGCACGCGCGGCCTCGACCCGGCCGGCGGCACCCTGGTGTCCACCGCAGCCGACCTCGGCCGTTTCACCCTGGCGCACCTGCGCACGCCCGGCACGGACGTCATGCGAACGGTGCATGCGCCAGCCCCGGGAGGCGTGGCCACCATGCGCGGGGCCGGGCTCGGCTGGATGATCTGGGCCAACGCCGCCCAGTCCAGCGTGCGCGTCGGCGGCGCCAACCCCGGCCAGTCCGGCCTGATCGCCGCCGACCCCACCACCCAGACCGCCGTTGTCGTGCTCACCAACTCCGATCAGGGGATCAACGCCGTCAACGCACTGCTTGACGCACCAGGGCCGGTGTCCGGTCCCAAGCCCCAGCCCGCGCCGGCCGACCTGTCCCGCTACGCCGGCCGATACGTCTCGCACGCCGTCATCGTCGAGATCACCACAGCCGGCGACGGCCTGCTCGCCCGCGCTGACGGATATCCCGACATTCCGCTCACCCCGCGCGACCGCCAGACTTTCGACTCGCCAGGCGGGCCGGTGACGTTCCTCGACTCCCGCAACCACGGCACCCCTGACAGCTTGCGCTTCCGGATGCGCGTGATGAACAGGGACGACACTGCAGGACCCCGGTGATGGAACAGGGTCCGCGCTTGGCCGACCGGCACGCGGCTCCGGCAGGACAACCGTGATACGCCCTTCCGTCGGTTACCTGACGCGCTGTTGAGACGGGCAAGCGGCCCGTTCAGGCCGCTTGCCCGAAGGTGGTAGCGGCTTGGTCCCCGTCGCGGAGCGGGGTGAAGTCCACGTCCAGCTTCGTCTCGTACGCCTCGGGCCGAATGCCGAGCTCGTGCGTGGAGTACTCGCCGACGCCTTGGTGACGGCGCCGAGCCCGCAGGCCTGCACCAGCAGGGCCCTGGCCATCGCCAGGGCCGCCGGGGAGACCTTGCCGTCCAGCCGCTGGGCGACCTCGTCCACGGGTGCCTCGTCGTCCAGGCCGTCCAGGGCGTGGCGGACCTCGGCGGTCATGGCCGCGGCCTTGGCGATGGCCTCCTGGGCTGGGCCACCGTCGTCGATGTTCTTGAGCACCGTGCGGTAGTTCCCGATCAGGGACTCGACGATCTCCCGCTCGGCGAGCCGGATCGCCTCCAGTTCCTCCTTGGCCTTCTTGATCTTCGTCGCGACGCGTTTGGTGAACATCGTCGCCAGGTCGTCGCGGACCCGCATCCTCGCCTTGTGCGTCAGGCACGCGATCAGCGCGATCTGTTTGATGGGCGCGTAGTCCCGCAGCTCCGAGGCGTCCGCTGCGTCCGCCTCCCCGGCGAAGTCGGTGATCTTTCCCGTGGCGACCGACCCCATCCACACCGACGTGTCGCCGAGCCCGTCCAGCCAGTCCAGGCGCTTGGCCAGGTTCTTGAAGTGCGACCAGGACAGCCGCAGCAGCTCCGCCCGCTGCGCTGGGGTCATCCGGTCGTGTATGCCCTCGCGGATCGAGGCGTTCACCTCGGTGCGGATCTTCGAGGCCATCTTGTCGAAGGTGGAGAACCCGGGCAGCTCCAACCCGGCCTCCACGACCTTCTCCAACGCGATGTTGATCAGATCCGCCGGCCGGTACTTCGCTGCGGCCTCCCTGCGGATCGACCGCTCGACGATCCTGCGGGCCTCGCCCTGGTTGTACTTCACACCGACCTTCTTGCGGACCAGGCCCCGGTGGTGCTTGGCGGTCCGCTCCGCCCGATACAGCGGCAGCGTGCCCTCCGGCAGCTCAACCTGCCGCCGTACGAACTCCACCACCTGCTCCGGAACGTCCTCCAGCGCGGGGAAACAGCCCAACGTCCCAGATCAGGGTCATGTAGATCTCATCCTGGCGGTCCGTCTGGTGGTAGGCGCGCAGCGCGACGTCGGCCCGGACGATGCCGGGCGGGAGGCCGCGGTCGGTCAGGGCCTGCTCGACGGCCTGGACGTAGGGCCAGTGTGGCAGCCCATGCGACCAGACCCGGTGCCAGCCGGGCGGGTCCAGCAGCACGGGCTTCTTCACCTCCCAGGGTGAGGATGGGAGGACTTCACGAAGCGCGCCGGAAGGCGGCGGCCGGGCCGATGACGTCCGGTCCGTACTTGTCGGGGGACGCGGTCGACGGCGGCTTCGGCCACGAGCCGGGCTTCACGGGCGTCATCGAGGCTGATCTGCTGGGCGACCTGGCCGGCGTCGAGGAGGTCCTCGCCCCTGAGCGTGATCCCAGTCAGGCGGCCGCGCTGGAGACCGGCGGCGTCCATCAGCTGGTAGTCAACGGCGCGCAGGTCGTCGTCGTGTGCGGAGGGTTCGCCCAGGCGGCGGGTCTTCTCCCACCGGCTGCCGCCGGCGCACCTCGATTTCCGGTGGTGCTGGTTCTCCGCGTATGTAGCCACCGCTGGACTCGGACGTCAGTCACGTCAACGGGCGTCCCTCCGCATCCTCCGGACGTGTCGCCGGGGCCGGTAGCGTCGGTGGCTCGGTGTGCCGGGCGAGGTGGCGTTGCAGGTCGATGTGGCGGAACTGGTAGACGGGTCCGACCTGCCGCAGGACGCCCCGCCTCTGGTGGGCGTCGGCGAGGAAGGCCATCAGGTGGCGTGGCAGGGCCCCTCGGTTCCGGGCAGCCAGGTACAGGCGGCTGAGGGTGAAGTCGCCCCAGGCGGTGCGGTGCAGGGCGGCGGTGAGCCCGAGGACCAGTCCGCTCCAGAAACCGTAGCCGCAGCCGAGCAGGGCCACGTCGCTCAGTTCCACATACCAGCCGTTCACGTCGGCGTCCACGTACGCCACCAGGACGCCCAGCATGAGTCCGGCCAGAAGACCGATGAGAACGCCGGTGCGCAGAAATCTCCAGAAGACCTTGCGGTCCTGACGGAACAGGACCGCAGGGCTCGTCGCGGAGCCGAGATCGGCTAGCGCGGCGTTCCACGCGGTGGTCAGCCAGCAGACAAGACCACCCACGGCTCCCCAGCCGACGCCGGCCACCCGGTCGAGGACCAAGTCGAACACTGTGCCCACGAGGAGTGCGGCTCCTACTCCGAGGAGCAGGGAGTTGCGGTTCCAGGACCAGCGGCCCCGGACTGCCGGAGTGTGGCCTCCCCTCAGCCGGAACGCGTAGCTGAGCAGCCACCCCAGGACCAGGTAGGCGGCGCAGGCCAGGAGATAGGGCCGCGGCAGCGAGGACCAACCGCCGCCCCAACCCAGAAACACGAGTAGCACCTGCGGGCCTTCGTAGAAGTCCATCAGCAGCTCCCCCGGACGGTCGGGCACGGAGGACGAGAACAGCAACTCATCGAACCCGAAGGTCAGTAGCGTCAGTAGGGCCATCACCGCGCCTAGGACCGCGCTCGACAGCAGCCGTCGTGTGGTCTCGGGCACCGCCAGTCGCAGCTGCCACCAGGCAAGGTCGGCTCCGCCGTGCAAGTCGTCCTCCAAGTGCCTGGCCAGGAAGGTGAGCGTCTGCTGGGCCTGGCGGATCGTCCACCGCACCTGATGGCCGGGAAGGGGGCGGTAGGCGGCGGGGATGAAGCCGTAGAAGAGCCGGGCGCGGACGGCTGCGGCGGTCGGAAAGCGGGTGGTGTCGCATAGTTCGGCAGGGTCGGGCAACGCCGCGGGACGTTCACCGGGGCGCGGGTTATAGATCGTGCGGGCCAGGAACAGCGTCAGGGGCGTCTGCAGCGCATGACCGACGGGGGTGTCGGTGGGTAGAAGCTCGAGCACGGGCCGCCACCGCTCGGCGGAAGGGGTCCCCTCTCCGCCGGCGTCGCGGCGCAGATAGGCGGCCGCCTCCTCAGGAGCCACGGCATCGAGTTCGATGCCTGCTGCCCCGGTGAGGCGCACGGGCACGCCTGCGTTGGCGGGCGGATCGACGGCGTCCCGGTACTCGGCGGTGCGGCTGGTCAGGACGAGGGGGGTTCCCGCAGGCAGGGTGCGGTTTATGGCGTCCAGGGCCACAGCCCGGGTGTGCGCTGGAAGTTCGTCCAAACCGTCGAGGAGGGGAATGATCAGGTGCTGGTCCAGCAGGGCGCGGGCGCGCGACGTGACCTGCCCGCGTCCGCTTGCGGCCGGAGCTGGTGCGGCAAGGCCCGGGTAGTCGGTGGCGAGACGTTCGGCCAGCCATGCGTCGAGTTCCCGGCGGTCCGGGTCCCAGGAGGCCAGGGGGAAGATGACCGGGACCGGTGAGCCCGCCTCGCGCGACTGGAGCAGGCCCAGCAGGAGGCGTACGAGCAGCATCGTCTTGCCCGCGCCCGGCTCACCGAGGATCAGCAGGCGTCTGCCCGGTACGCGGGCGGTGAAGACCTCGACGATCTCGCCGTCGCTGCCGGCCAGGCCCTCGGGGCCGCCGGCCCAGGCGGGCGGCAGTGCGGCCCCGTCGGCGGGTGCCCCGATGGACGTACGCACGAGAATGTCCCAACGTTCCACCAGGTCGGCGTGGGCAGACCGCCAAGGGACCGCCAGTGCGTACGGTTCATCCAGACGCCGGACTCTAGCCTCAGCCTGCCACTGGGTGCGCACCGCTAACGCCAGTTCGTCGGTCATGGCCGTCAGGCCGAGGCTGTCGGCGTGTTCGCGCCGGTCGGCCCGGTAGCCGAGCCACGAAATGTACAGCGACGCCACACCGACGACGAGGCCCACGGCGGTGCCGACGACCCCCAACAGGTCTTCTGCGCTCGCTCCGCCGCCCCGGTGAGCCGACTTCGCGAAGATCAGTCCAACGGCAGCGACAGCTCCCGCAACCAGGGCCCATGCTCTGTGGTGTCCGCGCCTGCTGTTGCCGCCGTTGCCACGTGGGTCCCCCGTTCGCATGAGCATGAGGATGCCTTATCGCACCGCAGGGCGACAGGACGAAGCCAGACGAGTGGACACCGGACGTACGGACGTCTCACCGCGGTGTTAGTTCTCATCGACATTCCGCGGCGACATGATCGGCAAGTGCTGCCCAAACTCCGAGTTTCGACAGCACCGGGCCGGCTGGGGGCATTCCCTCTTGGCCCAAAGACTTGGCGCCAGTGAGAGCCCGCAGCCAGGCAGGCGCGCCGTGCTGGGCTACGTGTGGACCTGCCACCACCGGTCTGCCTCAGTGCGAGCCACTTCGGCGTCGTACTGGCTGGCGTCAAAATGGAACTCCGGCGGCGGGGAGGCGGGGGCGGGCAGAACTTGCCAGTCCGACCACTGCACGATGTCCCCGAACCGTTGCACGACGACGGACAGGAAACCGCAGCAACCGCCGGTGCATTCCGGTTCCCCCAGTTCCAGACGGCGTGCCTCGCTGGTCGCCCGCAAGAGGCTGGGCCGGCCAGCAGGTAGCACGTCTGCCGCGAACGGCCCACGGCCGCCCTCGTAGACCGCCCCTTCGATCACGTCCTCGCCGTTGATCCAGAACCGCAACTGGGCAGCGAACCGGGGTCCCGGCGGCAACACCCGGATCTCCAAATGATCGAACATCAGACCACCCTATGGGGCGCGCGGAAGTCGGCGCGTGGCCCGGCCGACACCTACCTCTACCCGGCCCACAGAGCGACGACGAGATGCCTCCCGTTCTCGTGAACATCGACCCCGGCCCGGATCGGGCGCCTCCCGAAGTCGTGCACATCTGCCGTCGGAACTCGGTTCTCGCACAGATCTTGGGGAGCGGTCGCGGAGGGTTACCGCGGTGTTCGATTGGGAGGGTCCGGGTCCGTGTGCGACCGCGTACGCCTCGCCGCCTGACAGGCGGGAGTGACGCTTCGTCAGGTCTGCGACTGTTTGTGTCGTGGCTGGCTATGGCCGGTGAGGTGCTGGACATGCAGGCCGACGAATCGTTCTGGGACTCTCTCGTGTTCGACGGGATCGACGACGTGGACGTTGAGGCGGTGACCGCCGCCTTCGGCACGGTCGACGTGATGGCGAGAGGCCGGGCGGCTGGCGCGGCATGTCCGGACTGCGGCCGCTTCTCGAACCGAGTGCACGACTCCTACGTGGGCAGACTGAAGGATCTGCCGCTTGGTGGACAGAGCGTCGTGATCCGGCTGACGGTCCGGCGTTTCCTCTGCGGTGCGGGCGACTGCCCGCGTCGTACGTTCGCCGAGCCGTTCGGGCACTGACCGCACCGTACGCGCGTTTCACCACGCGGCTCAATCACGTCTTGGAGCGTGTCGGGCTCGCGCTCGCCGGACGGGCAGGTGCCCGGCTGGCTGACCAACTGGGCCTGGGCGCAGGGCGGATGACCTTGCTGCGCAGGGCCATGGCATTGCCGGACCCGCAATCGGGCACGTCGCGCGTGCTGGGCGTGGACGACTTCGCCATCCGCCGGGGCCAGACCTATTCCACTGTCTTGACCTGCGGAGAAACCCATCATGTGGTTGATGTGTTGCCGACACGCGACGCCGGGCCGCTGGCCGCGTGGCTGACCACCCACCCAGGCGTGGAGATCATCTGCCGGGACCGGGCAGGTGCCTACGCTGACGGAGCCCGGCTCGGAGCCCCCGACGCGGTCCAGGTCGCGGACCGGTTCCACTTGTGGCAGGGCCTCGGTCGGGCCGTGGAGACCTGCGTCGCCGCCCACCGCGAGTGCCTGCGCGCACCGGCACCGCCCAGGCCGCCGAACGCCGGCACGACGCTGGACGACTCAGGGCTTGCCAGCCCGGAGCCTGCCGGCCGCCGGGCTCAGCGCAAGAAGGCCGCACACGCCTTGGTCCACGAACTGCTCGCACAGGGCCACTCTCGCCGGGCGATCGCCCGGCATCTGGGCTGGGGACTCAACACCGTGCTGCGATACGCACGCGCCACGCACTGGCAGGACACCCTGCGCGAGAACCGGCCCCGGCCCAGCAGACTGGATCCCTACAAGCCTTACCTGGAGCGGCGGTTCGCTGCAGGATGCACGAGCGTCACCCGCCTCCATCGCGAACTCCTCGCCGAGGACGCTCCCGTCACCTACCAGATGGTCCGCGCCTACATCGCCACCCTGCGCGCCACCCCACCGCAGGCGCCGCCTCCGCCACCAAGGGTGCGGCAGGTGACCAGCTGGCTCACCCGTCATCCCGCAACCCTGAGCGAGAAAGAGCGCACGGCTTTGAAGAACGTCCTGGCCCGCTGCCCCGAACTGGACACCGCCGCCGAACACGTCCGCGACTTCCGCGAGATACTCACCAACCGCCTTGGCCCCACGCTCCCCGCATGGATCGACGCCGTCGACGCCAGCCAACTGCCCGGCCTGACCAACTTCGCACTCCACCTGCTCCGCGACCTCGACGCCGTGACAGCCGGACTCACCCTGCACTGGAGCTCCGGCGGCACCGAAGGCGCCGTGAACCGCATCAAGAAGATCAAAAGGCAACTCTACGGACGAGCCGGATTCGAACTACTCCGCAAGATGATCCTCCTTCAGTGAACCCTTATCGGTAACCGGATCGTGACGATTCGTGATCTTCGTTCAGATGGTGCGGCCGTGTTCGAGCTGGAGCAGGACGAGGGCGGCACGGGCCCATACTCTGAGTCCCGCGGCACTATCTGGGAGAGTCATGACAAGTAGGTTCACTGAGTTGACCGTTGACTGCCACGATCCGGAGAGACTCGCGGCCTTCTGGTGCGAGGTCCTGGACTTCAAGGTGATCGACCGGAGCGAGGGCAAGGTCGAGATCGGCTCCTGGGTGCCGACTGTTGAGGATGTTCGGGCCCGCCAGATGTCGCCCACCCTGCTGTTCATTCAGGTGCCCGAGGGCAAGATCGTGAAGAACCGGCTTCACCTCGACGTCAGCCCGATCGACGGCAGCACCGAGGACGAGGTAACCAGATTGCTCAGCCTCGGCGCCACCAAGACGGATGTGGGCCAAGGCTCAGACCGAAACTGGGTGGTCATGGCAGACCCGGAGGGCAACGAGTTCTGCGTCCTTCGCACCCTGGCACCGCAGAACTAGGCCGCGAGCGGGCATCCCCTCGTCACTCACCGCAACCGTCACGTTGCCGACAAGACCTCAGTAACCCTCCGCGACCGCTCCCCAAGATCTGTGCCAGAACCCCGTTCTCGTGAACAGAGCCAGCGATGAATCCGTCGGACAGGTTGGGCTGATACTGCATGCGTTTGAGGCGTGTGCGGGCCAGCCCGGCGAGTTCGTCGATGTTGCACGGGGCGCGGACGCCGCCCGCATCCGCAGCGAGAAGGGCATCCGCTGGGGCGGACGCCCACTCACCGCCGCAGCCTGACCAAGCGATCGAGCCGAGAGCGTCAGACCCTCACACCACGCGCGATTCGGTACAGCACGTTCGGACGCAGTGGCCCTTCGGGCGCGGTGGGGTCGTCGAAATCGTCAGCCGGGTCGCGGGTCATGCCGATCCGGCGCATCACTGCTTGAGACCGGAGGTTGGTAGCAGTCGTCACTGCAAGGATCTCGGGGAGTTCAAGCGTTTCGAAGCCGAAGGCCAGACCAGCCAGGGCGGCCTCGGTGGCGTAACCCTGGCCCCAGGCCGAGCGAGCGAGCCTCCAACCGATCTCAACCCCCGTGAACGGCATGCCATCATCGACTGGGTCCAAGCCCGCGAAGCCGATGAACTCGCCCGTGGCCTGCAATTGGACTGCCCACCATCCGTAGCCTCGCTGGTCGAACTCGGCCTGGAACTGCGCCACGGAGGCATCGCTCTGTTCACGGGTGAGCAGGTCGCCCAAGTGCTCCCGAACCTCGGGATCAGCATTCATCGCCGCCCACGGTTCAAGGTCGGAGTCTTGCCATCGACGGAGCACGAGGCGATCGGTACGCAGTTCAGCCATGCTGCCCAGCCAACGTGAGCGCTGTCCCCAAGGCAATCCATTTTCTTCGGGACTGCTACCGCCGCTCAAAAGGAGAATGCACGGCTGGCTCCAAGACTGACGAAGCGACCACCGCCCCGCGAACCTTCCCGGCCAGAGCACTAGGTGTGCTGTTCGGAGAGGTTGGTGACGCGGCTGGAGATTTCCGAGCCTGACGTGCGTTCAGGCGGGGTCGGCGAGCAGGGCGATCACGGCGTTGAGGACCATTCCAATGCCGATTCCCCCGACGGTCCAGCCGAGCGCCTTGGCGCTGTTGCGGGTGAACCAGTCGTTGATCCGCTGCAGCACTGGCTCGGCGCGGTCGTGCGCGGCGATCCGGACGACGCCGAGGAGGACCGCCGGGAGGATCATGACGACGCAATAGCCGGCCAGCGCCCCGCCAATGACCTGCCAGGTCAGATCGGCGTTCGCGAGTAAGCCCACGGCCGCGAGGTAGGGCACCATGGTGACGATCTCCAGCGCCGTGGCCACCAACGCGAGGCTCATCAGGCCCCGCACGCCCCCCCGCGTGTCCCGGCCGTCCAGACCTTCGCTGTCCGGCACGGCACCCGACATCGCCGCCGCCCGCCAGCGCTGCAGTCGGCCCGGTCTGCCCGCCCGGCGGCGGGCGCGTGCCTCCAGCCGGTAGCTCAAGGCGATGACGATGAACCCGAGGATGAGCTGCCCGCTCCGCAGGTGCGTCGGGGCAACGTCGGCGAAGGCCGCCCGGACGGCCTCCAGCACCGCATCGGCCCCCAGCACCAGGAGGACGCCAACGCAGAAGTAGAACGTCGCAACCGTAGCCAGGTAGACGGCGATCCGGCCGGCGCGCACCCGGCCCGGGGTGAGCAACAGCCAGATCGGTATCAGCAGGGTGCCGAAGCTTGTGCTGTCCAGCAGCCCCAGCCCGGCCAGCGCCAGCGCCAGCGTCGCGCTCATCAGTCGAACAGCCGGTCGACGTAGGCGTCCAACGCGGCGCTGATGCGGGACGCACCGAACCCGTCCCCGGTCGCCGCGTGGTGCAGGCACAGCCCGTCCACGAACGCGACCAGCGCCGCCGCCTCCGCCTCGGTGTCGACGCCCGCGGCGAGTTCGCCGGCCCGTTGCGCGCCGCGCAATGCCTCCTCGACGCCCCGAAGGAGCCGCACGGTAGCGTCCCGGTGAATCGCAGCCATGTCGGCGTCGGTAAGCGACGCCTGCACGAAACTGAGCCAGACCCGGAGCTCGGCGCGGCGCTCGACCGTCAGCGGCAGGAACGTCTCCATCAGCCGCACGACGAACTCACGGACCGGCGGCTCGACCGGGATGGCGGCGATGCGCTCCTCGGCGCGCCGGTAGACATACTCGATGCCGAACCTCAGCAGCTCGTCCTTTGAGCGGAAATAGCGCTGGACGAGTCCCACGGACACACCCGCCGTCCGCGCCACGTCAGCGAGAGTGGTCCGCGCCAGTCCCCGTTCGGCGACCGCGCTCATCAGCGCGGAGGCGACCTGGCCGCGTCTCGTGTCAGCGTCAGCGTGTTGCGTCATGAAAAAATAGTACCGCAATATTATTTTGTAGGGGGGCGGCATCGCGCGGAACCCGCCTCGCACTGCGTCCCGCTCATAGCCTGGTGCTGCTCGGGGCAGGACGCCGAACTGGGGGCGTAGCCCGTGCCGTCCTGCTGGCCCTCGCGCAGCATCCGCGTGTCGACGGTGTTGTCCGGAGTGATCTCGGCGGCGACCGCGTCGGCCAGGCGGCGGACGGCGTCCACGCCGTGCCGCTCGGGCCCACCGCGTGATGAGGGACTGCTGTGCCGCGGCATCCGCGGCGAGCCGCCGAAGCCTGCGTACGGGTGTCGTCGGGAGCGGACGTCTCAGACACGGCCGTCACCGCGCAGCTCCTCCCAGACGTCTTCGGGGCGGACCGTGCCTGAAGTCCCGGCAGGGCTCCACCCCAGCTCCAGGTGGCCCTCGGCCGCGCAGGCGGAGCCGGGGACGGTCAGGAGCAGCACGGCGGCACCGGCCGCAATGTGCCGCGGCTGTCTTCGATCGGATGACAGGGCGGGGAATGGGCGTTGGTGCGGTGGCCTGCCCGCGAGGCTTGGAGTATGCGAATCGCGGTGCTGGATGTGGACGGAACTCTGATCGCCGGCACGCTGGCCGGTCCGTTGCCGGCCAGGCTGGCCGAGGCGGGCCTCGTTCCCCAGGACCGGCTGGCGCGGCTGCGTCGGGCGCAGGCGGCCTTGGATGCGTAGGACCCGCAGGCGGCGGCGCGGATGCACGAGCTGTTCGCCGCGATGCTGACCGATGTGCCGTGCCGGGCGGTGTCCGCGGTGGTGGCCGATCTGTGGCAGCGGCAACGCGAGCGGCTGTTCGACTTCACCAGGCCGCTGGTTGCGGCGTTGAAGGAGGCCGGTTATGTGCCCCTGCTGATCTCGGGTGGCCCTCAGGAGATGGTGGCTCATCTCGCCGGTGAGCTGGGGGTGGCCCTGTTTCGCGGGACGCAGTGCGAGTCGGGTGACGGGCTGTTCACCGGCCGGGTCGCCTCCATGGTGGTCGACGGCAAGGACGTATTTGCCCAGGTCCTGGTGGGTGAGGCGCGCATCGACTGGCCGGGCTCGCTGGCCGTGGGCAACTCGCTGGGGGACCTCTCGTCGCTGAGCCGGGTCGGCCGGCCCGTGGCGTTTGAGCCGACGCCCGCTCTGCGGCTGCTGGCCCGCCACCGCTCATGGACCGTGTGTGACCGCACCAGCCTGCTCGCCCACCTGCGCGACCAGGCCGCCCTGCGCGTGCCGCTGCCGGCCCGAGCCCGCGAGGTGCCGTCGGATCGCCGCGCGATGCCGGCGATGCCGGTGGCCAGCGCCGTCCGGCTGTTGACCGGGCGGCTGTTGGCTCAGGTCAGTGGGCAGGGAGCCGTCGCGGGTGAGTGTCGCAGCCGGGTCACTGAGTCGGCCCTGATGCTGACCCTGCTGCGTCGGGCGAAGGCCCTGCCGGGTGTGCAGAGCCGCCTGCACGCCTACCTGTGGGACAGCCGTATGACCGCCGGCCCTTTCGACGCCGCTGTTATCGACGCCGTCCTGCGCGGCATCGCCCCTGCGGACCGGCACCGGCTCATCGAGCAGACCTTTGTCGGCGCCGCCCAGCACTCCTCCGATCGCAAGAAGCTCGCCCTGGAGGCGATCCTCGCCGTGGTGGGTCCCGAGCCCTTCCATGTGGACGCTCCCTCGCATGCGTTCGAGCACCACAACGAGGCGACGTGGACCCGTCTGCGGCAGATCGCCATCCATCACCTGCATGTGCCCGAGCCGGTCGCTCCGGAACTGACGGCGCGCCTGCTGCGGATGACCGAGCGTGGCCAGGCTCGCGGGATCATTGAAGGAAACGTCTTCGCGCACCTGTTCGCCCTGTTGTCGCTGCAGCGGACGGTGCCCGGCCATCGGGTCATCGCCGACGGCATCACGGTGCTGGCGAAGGCCGTCCGTGACGACGGCGGCATGCCTTTCATCACCAGCGAAGAGATCTTCTGCACCGCCACCGCCGGTCTCGCGCTGTCCCGGGCAGGCGCCGACCGGCAGGTCCTGCTCGCGATGGGTGACTACCTCGCAGCCCAGCAGGCCGGCAACGGCGGCTTCGCCTACGCCCAGGACGTCGTGCAAACCGACACGGACAGCACCGCCCACGTCCTGCCTTCCTGCACACGGTCGATTCCCAGCGGTACCGGGCGCCTCTTCACGCCGCCCGGCAGAGCCTGATCCTGCACCTGGGTGAGGACGGCGGAGTACCCACCTACCTGCCCGGCCAGCCCTCCGAGCCGACCATGACCGCCAACACCATCACCGCCCTGCAGCCCTGCCACTTCGCCCACCCTCACCTGCTGCAGGGCGGTGATGGTGT
>NZ_MUKA01000022.1 GCF_002150735.1 Streptomyces africanus | reverse complement strand
GCGAGCAGTCGTGCCGCTGGGGCGGCTCGGGTGGGCGCAGGGGCACCCCGCTCCGCCGGGTTGCGGGCCCGCCTCGCCCCGGCACAACGACCGTCACATGCGCGACACGTTCCGCTCGTACACCAGTCGCAACCCGATCAGCGTCAGCCACGGCTCGTGCTCGTCGATGACCGACGACTCGCCCAGGACCATCGGTGCCAGACCACCCGTCGCGATGACCGTGACGTCGTCCGGGTCCTCCGACAGCTCGCGGGCCACGCGGTTGACGACCCCGTCGACCTGCCCGGCGAAGCCGTAGATGATGCCCGACTGCATCGCCTCGACCGTGTTCTTGCCGATGACGCTGCGGGGCCGGGCCACCTCGATCTTGCGGAGCTGGGCGCCGCGGACGCCGAGGGCCTCGACGGAGATCTCGATACCGGGGGCGATGACCCCGCCGACGTACTCGCCGCGCGCGCTGACCGCGTCGAACGTCGTCGCTGTGCCGAAGTCGACGACGATCGCGGGGCCGCCGTAGAGCTCGACCGCCGCGACCGCGTTGATGATGCGGTCCGCGCCGACCTCCTTGGGGTTGTCCATGAGGATCGGGACGCCCGTCTTGACGCCCGGTTCGACGAGGACCGCCGGGACGTCGCCGTAGTAGCGGCGCGTCACCTCGCGGAGCTCGTGCAGGACCGAGGGGACGGTCGCGCAGATGGCGATGCCGTCGATGCCGTCGCCCAGTTCGTCACCGAGGAGCGGGTGCATGCCCATCAGGCCCTGGAGGAGGACCGCCAGTTCGTCGGCGGTGCGGCGCGCGTCCGTGGAGATGCGCCAGTGTTCGACGATGTCCTCGCCGTCGAACAGGCCCAGGACGGTGTGGGTGTTTCCTACGTCGATCGTCAGCAGCATGGCCCGTACCCGCTCCCCTACTCCGCCGGCCGCAGATCCAGGCCGACGTCCAGGATCGGCGAGGAGTGGGTGAGGGCTCCGACGGCCAGGTAGTCGACGCCGGTTTCCGCGTAGGCCCTGGCGTTGCCGAGGGTCAGGCGGCCCGAGGCCTCCAGGGCGGCGCGGCCCTGGACGAGGGCGACCGCCTCCTCGCACTCGCCCGGCGTGAAGTTGTCCAGGAGGATCAGGTCCGCGCCGGCGTCCAGGACCTCGCGGAGCTGGTGCAGGGTGTCGACCTCGACCTCGATGGGGACGTCGGGGAAGCGTTCGCGGACCGCCTTGAAGGCCTGGGCGACGCCGCCCGCGGCGACCACGTGGTTGTCCTTGACGAGGGCCGCGTCCGAGAGGGACATGCGGTGGTTGACGCCGCCGCCGCAGCGGACCGCGTACTTCTCCAGGGAGCGCAGGCCGGGTGTCGTCTTGCGGGTGTCGCGGACCTTGGCCTTGGTGCCGTCCAGGACGTCCGCCCACGCGCGCGTGGCCGTCGCGATGCCCGACAGGCGGCACAGGATGTTCAGCGCGCTGCGCTCGGCCGTGAGGAGGTCGCGGGTGCGGGTGGTGACCGACAGGAGCTTCTGGCCCGCCGCGACGCGGTCGCCGTCCTCCGCGTGGCGCTCGATCTCGAGTTCCTCCTCGCAGACGACCGAGATGACCGCTTCGGCGATGCGCAGGCCGGCCACGACGCCCGCCTCGCGGGCCGTGAAGTCGGCGGTGGACACCGCGTCCTCGGGGATCGTCGCCACCGTCGTCACGTCCACGCCGTGGGCCAGGTCTTCCTGGAGGGCCACGTTGGCGATGTCCTCGACCTCGACGGGGTCGAGGCCGGCGTCGGCCAGGAGCTGGGCGAGTGCGGGGTCCAGGCCGCACTCCAGGTACGCCTCGTCGTCCGCGCCGCAGGCGCAGCCGTCGCCGCAGCCTCCGGACGAGGCGAGGGGAAGGTCGGGGGTGCTCACGTCGGTCACTGCTCCTGAGGGGCCTGGGGCGGGAGGGTCGTAGGGAAGTCTGTGGTGTCCGTGGTGTGCACGGCCAGCGTGCGGTCGGGGTTCAGGCGTACGACGATGTGGCGGCGCCAGGTGGTGTCGTCGCGTTCGGGGCGGTCCTCGCGCCAGTGGCAGCCCCGGGTCTCCTCGCGCAGCCGGGCCGCGGTGACCAGGACGCGGGCCACGCACAGCAGGTTGGTGGCCTCCCAGGTGTCGACGCCGGCCTCGGCCGTCTTGCCGTTCTCGGCGAGGGCGTCGCGGGCGTCGGTGTGCAGTTGCTGGAGCTGGTCGGCGGCCTTGGTGAGGGACTCCGCGGAGCGCAGGACACCGGCCCCGTTCGTCATGATCCGCTGGATCGCGAAGCGGGCCTCCGGGGTGAGCAGGGGGTGCTCGGGGGTCTCCGGGTGCGGCAGCGGCTGCGGCACGCGGGCCTCGACGCCGTTCGCCGCGATGTCGGCGGCGATGCGCTCGGCGTAGACCAGGCCTTCGAGGAGGGAGTTGGAGGCCAGGCGGTTGGCGCCGTGCACGCCGGTGCAGGCGACCTCGCCGCACGCGTACAGGCCGGGGACGGTCGTACGGCCCCGGGAGTCGGTGCGGACGCCGCCGGAGGCGTAGTGGGCGGCCGGGGCGACCGGGATGGGCTCGGTGACCGGGTCGATGCCGTGGGCGCGGCAGGCGGCGAGGATCGTCGGGAAGCGGTGTTCCCACATGTCGGCGCCGAAGTGCCGGGCGTCGAGGAACATGTGCTCGGCGTCCTGCTCCTGCATGCGGCGCGTGATGCCCTTGGCGACGATGTCCCGCGGGGCGAGTTCGGCCAGTTCGTGCTGCCCCCGCATGAAGCGCACGCCGTCGGCGTCGACCAGGTGGGCGCCCTCGCCGCGCACCGCCTCGGAGACCAGGGGCTGCTGGCCCTCAGCGTCGGAGCCCAGGAAGAGGACCGTCGGGTGGAACTGGACGAATTCCAGGTCGCTCACCTCGGCGCCCGCGCGCAGCGCCAGGGCCACGCCGTCGCCCGTGGAGACGGACGGGTTGGTCGTCGCCGAGAAGACCTGGCCCATGCCGCCGGTGGCCAGGACCACCGCCGGGGCGTGGACCGCGCCCACGCCGTCGTGCTGGCCCTCGCCCATGACGTGCAGGGTGACGCCCGCCGTGCGGCCCTCGGCGTCGGTGAGGAGGTCCAGGACGAGAGCGTTCTCGACCGTGCGCAGACCACGCGCGCGTACGGCCTCGACCAGGGCCCTGGAGATCTCGGCACCGGTGGCGTCGCCGCCAGCGTGGGCGATGCGGCGGCGGTGGTGGCCGCCCTCGCGGGTGAGTTCCAGGCGGCCCTCGGAGGACTCGTCGAACTGGGCGCCGGTCTCGATGAGGCGGCGTACGGCGTCGGGGCCTTCGGTGACGAGGATGCGCACCGCTTCCTCGTCGCACAGGCCCGCGCCCGCGACCAGGGTGTCGTCTAGGTGCTGTTCGGGGGTGTCGCCCTCGCCGAGGGCCGCGGCGATGCCGCCCTGGGCCCAGCGGGTGGAGCCGTCGTCCAGGCGGGCCTTGGTGACGACGACGGTGGTCAGGCCGGCCGCCTCGCAGCGCAGGGCGGCGGTGAGGCCGGCGACGCCGGAGCCGACGACGACCACGTCCGCGGAGATGGACCACCCGGGGGCGGGCGCGTGCAGTCGTATGCCTGTGCTGGTCACGAGGCGGCTCCGAAGGTGAGGGGAACGTTGTCGATCAGCCGGGTCGTCCCGACCCGGGCGGCGACGGCGAGGACCGCCTCGCCGGTGAAGTCGTCCCCGATCTCGGTGAAGTCGGACGGGTCGACCAGGGCGAGGTAGTCCAGCACGAGCGGCGGATCGAGGCGGGCGGCCTCGTCGAGGACCTGGCGGGCGGCCGCGCGGACGGCGGACGGGCCGCCCGGGACGGCCGTCGCGACGGCGTGCGCGTCCGCTGCCGCGCGGGACTCCCCTATGGCGCTGAGGGCCTCGGCACGCGCGCGTGTGGCGGGCACCTCGCGGGCCCGGGCGCGCAGCGCCTCCTGCGCGGCGTGCCGGTCCTGGCCCGCGAACAGGGCGCTGGACAGCGCGAGGGCGGTGCGTCGCTCGGCGGGCGAGAGGTAGCGGTTGCGGCTGGACAGGGCCAGGCCGTCCTCCTCGCGGACGGTGGGGACGCCGACGATCTCCACGCCGAAGTTCAGGTCCCGCGCCATGCGGCGGATCAGGGCGAGCTGCTGGGCGTCCTTCTGGCCGTACAGGGCGACGTCGGGGCGGGTGAGGTGCAGCAGCTTGGCGACGACCGTGAGCATGCCGTCGAAGTGGCCGGGGCGGGAGGCGCCCTCCAGCCGCTCGCCCATGGGGCCCGCGGTGATGCGGACCTGGGGCTCGCCGCCGGGGTAGACCTCGTCGACGGCCGGGGCGAACACGACGTCCGCGCCCGACTCCCCGGCCAGCTTCACGTCGGCGTCCAGGGTGCGCGGGTAGCGGTCGAGGTCCTCGCCCGCGCCGAACTGGAGCGGGTTGACGAAGACGGTGACGACGACCTCGCCGTCGGGTCCGGCGAGGGCGCGCGCGGTGCGGATCAGCGTGGCGTGGCCCTCGTGCAGCGCGCCCATGGTCATCACCACGGCGCGGCGGCCCGCACGCGCGCGTGCGTGCAGTTCGGCGGCGGTGCTGAGCAGGGTCGTGGTCATCGGGTGTCCCCTTCGGTGCCGTCGGTCCCGTGGGCGAGTACCCCGAGGAGGTCCTCGGCGAGCTCCGGCTTCAGCAGGCCGTGGGCCAGGGCCCGGTCGGCGGTCGCGCGGGCCATCGCCAGGTAGCCGTCGACGGCCTGTGGGGCGTGCCGGCGCAGCTCGGTGACGTGCGCGGCGACCGTGCCCGCGTCGCCGCGCGCGACCGGGCCCGTGAGGGCCGCGTCGCCGGAGCGCAGGGCGTTGTCCAGGGCCGCGCCGAGCAGCGGGCCGAGCATCCGGTCGGGGGCCGAGACACCGGCCGTGCGCAGCAGCTCCAGGGACTGGGCGACCAGCGTGACCAGGTGGTTGGCGCCGAGGGCGAGGGCCGCGTGGTAGAGCGGCCGGTTCTCCTCGGCGATCCACTCCGGCTCGCCGCCCATCTCGATCACCAGGGCCTCGGCGGCCAGCCGCAGCTCCTCGGGCGCCGTGACGCCGAAGGAGCAGCCGGCCAGCCGCTGGACGTCGACGGGCGTGCCGGTGAAGGTCATCGCGGGGTGCAGGGCGAGCGGCAGGGCGCCCGCGCGCAGGGCGGGGTCGAGCACCCGCGCGCCGTACCGCCCGGAGGTGTGGACGAGCAGTTGTCCCGGTCGTACGGACCCGGTGTCGGCGAGGCCCGCGACCAGCTCGGGCAGGGCGTCGTCGGGAACCGTCAGCAGGACCAGGTCGGCCCGCTGGAGGACCTCGGCGGGCGGCATCACCGGCACGTCGGGCAGCAGTTGCGCGGCGCGGCGCCGGGAGGTCTCGGAGACCGCGGAGACGGCGACCGGGCGGTGCCCGGCGAGCTGGAGGGACGCGGCCAGTGCGGGTCCCACGCGGCCGGCGCCGACGACGCCGACGGTGAGCCGCGCGGGGCGGTCCCTGGGGTCTGGCTGTGGGGTTGTGTTCACTCGACGGCGGCCTTCCCGTTCCAGTCCGCTCCGGGTACCGGACGATTTCTCGTCATGTTAACGCGATCGGTTCGAGGGGCGTCCGGTTGTCCACAGGGTGTGCGTCACACGCATCGCACAGGCGCCCGGGCGTACGGAAATCCGGGTGCCCGGCCGCACACGCGCGCGGGATGATCCGGGCCATGAGCGACATGGCGGATCAGGACGAGCAGGCGGCCGGGCGACGGTCGGACGAGGACCGGCCGGACGAGGACCTCAGGTCACAGCTCCGGGAGCGGCGGCTGGCCGCCCACCGCGGCGCACGGCGGGTGTTCGCGCGCTTCGCCTTCCACAAGACGCTCCGGGAGCGGCTGGCCGAGCTGGACGGGGCGCAGGACCTGTACGACCTGGACGAGCGGTCCGACGTGTACGGCGACGGCGTCGTCGAGGCGCTGGAGACGAAGGTCGCCGCACTGCTCGGCACCGAGGCCGCCGCGTTCTTCCCGACGGGCACGATGGCCCAGCAGGTGGCGCTGCGCTGCTGGGCGGGCCGCACCGGCGACCCGACCGTCGCCCTGCACGCGCTCAGCCATCCCGAGGTGCACGAGCGGAACGCGTTCAGGGAGGTCGGCGGCCTGCGGCCGGTGCGCGTGACCAGCGAGCCGCGGCTGCCCACCGCCGCCGAGGTGCGCGACTTCGAGGAGCCCTTCGGCGCGCTGATGCTGGAACTGCCCCTGCGGGACGCCGGTTTCGTGCTGCCCTCCTGGGAGGAGCTCACCGAGGTGGTGGCGGCCGCGCGGGAGCGGGACGCGGTGGTGCACTTCGACGGGGCCCGCCTGTGGGAGTCCACGGTCCACTTCGGCCGCCCCCTGGAGGAGATCGCGGGCCTGGCCGACAGCGTCTACGTGTCGTTCTACAAGTCCCTGGAGGGGTTCGGCGGTGCGGCGCTCGCCGGTCCGGGGGAGCTCGTGGAGGAGGCGAAGGCCTGGCGGCACCGGTACGGCGGCCTGGTCTTCCAGCAGTTCCCGACGGCCCTGTCGGCGCTGGCCGGGCTGGAGCGGCAACTGCCCCGGCTGCCGGAGTTCGTCGCTCACGCGCGCGTGGTGGCCGCTGCCCTGCGCGAGGGGTTCGAGGCGGCCGGGGTGCCGTGGGCGCGCGTGCACCCGGAGGTGCCGCACACCCACGACTTCCAGGTGTGGCTGCCGTACGACGCCGACGTCCTCTCGGAGGCGGCGGTGCGGACGGCCGAGGAGACCGGCACCGTCCTGTTCTCCTTCGCCTGGGACCGGAGCGGGCCGGGCCTGGCCCGCACGGAGGTGCAGGTGCGGTCCGCCGGTCTCGAGTGGACCGCCGAGGACGTGAAGACGGCGGTCGCCGACTTCGTGGCCCGGCTGCCCGGGCGGATCAGCCGGTAGCGCGGCGCCTGGAGGGCAGCCACCGGCCCAGGGCGGTCCGGATCCGCTTCCGCCGGCGGGCCGGGCGCCCGGCGAGGACCGCCCGGAACTGCCGCTCGTCGCGCCATTCCCGTACGACCTGCCAGTCGTGCGTGCCCGGCGCGGGCGGGGCGGGCTCGTCGTGCTGCCGGGCGCGGTAGGTGTCGAGGAGGTACTGCTGCGTGATGCTCATGGTGGATCGCCTTTGCGGGACGGGGTGTTGGAGGTCCGAAGGCTCCGCGGCTGCCCCGGTGGTCCCACCGTGCGCCCGTGCCGGGGGCGGCGTCGCGTCGATTGACGAGGCCCGTCAATCGAGGGGGCGTTGTCAGTGGCGAGGTGCACCATGAGGTCATGAGCGTGCACATCGACATCGCCGGGTTGCGGCCGGAGCAGGTCGCCGTGGTGCCTTCGCCCCTGGCCGAGCTGGGCATGGCGCTGCACGCGCTGTCCGAGCCGGCACACCACCCGGGCCTGCAGGGCTGGGTGACGGGCGTGACCGCCCGGCTCGATCCGCATCTGGCCGACCGGATGTGCGAGGCCGACTTCCTGTGGCGGACGACGTTCTCGGACCTGTTCATGCCCTTCGCCGGCATCCCGGGCCGGAACACACTGCCGGGCGCCACGCTCGCCGAGGAACTGGACCTGCTGGACAAGCTGACGGACGAACAGTTCGTGGACGCGGCGCTGGAGTTCACGTGCTCACAGCCGTACTGCTCGCACGGTCCGGACGCGCTGTCCGACGCGGAGGTGCGTCGGCGCGCCCTGGAGCTGGCCGCCGCGCGCGGGCCGCAGCAGTTGCGGTTCAGCGAGCGGCTGCTGGCCGACCCGCCGAGGATCCGGGCGTGGCTGCGGCAGTTCCTGCAGGACTGCGACGCGGCGTTCTTCGCGGAGGCCTGGTCCCGGCTGCGCCACCAGCTCTCGGCCGACACCCGGCACAAGACGGACCTGCTCCGGCACAAGGGCCTGGCCGAGACGCTGGCCGCGGTGTCCCCGGCGGTGACGCTCGACGAGGCCGCCGCCGACATCGCGGTCGACAAGCTGGGCGAGGGCCGTACGACCACGGGGGACGGCGGCCTGCTGCTCGTCCCGACGAGCCTGGGCTGGCCCCATCTGGCGGTCCTGCACCGGTACGGCTGGCAGCCGGTGCTGCACTACCCGGTCGGCTCCCCCGAGCTCGCCGCCCCGCCCACGCTGGAGCAGCTGGCCCTGCGGATGACCGCGCTGTCCCACCCCGTGCGGATGCGCATCTGCCGCCATCTGGCCCGCAGCGCGTACACCACCGGCGAGCTGGCGCAGGTGCACGGCATGACGGCCCCGGAGATATCCCGGCATCTGGCCGTGCTGAAGAAGGCGGGCCTGATCACCACCCGCCGCCGCGGGCGTTACGTCCTGCACCAGCTGGACGTGACGGTGGTGGCCCGGCTCGGCAGCGAGTTCCTGGAGGGGATCCTGAGGTAGGGCCCGGGCGGCCGGGTCAGCCGAGCCCGCCGGCCCGCACCAGCCCCGTCTCGTAGGCCAGCACCACCACCTGCACCCGGTCCCGGAGCCCCAGCTTGGTCAGGATGCGGCCCACGTGCGTCTTCACGGTCGCCTCGGACAGCACCAGCCGGGCCGCGATCTCGCCGTTGGACAGGCCCTGCGCGACCAGCACCATGACCTCGCGCTCGCGCCCGGTGAGCCGCTCCAGTTCCTGGTGCCGGGGCTCCTTCGCGGTGCCCGGCAGCATCGGCGCGAAGCGGTCCAGGAGGCGTCGGGTGGTGGAGGGGGCGACGACCGCGTCCCCGCTGTGCACGGAGCGGATCGCGGCGAGGAGCTCCCCGGGCGGCACGTCCTTGAGCATGAAGCCGGAGGCGCCCGCCTTCAGCCCGGAGAAGGCGTACTCGTCGAGGTCGAAGGTGGTCAGGATGAGCACCTTCGGCGGGTCGGTGTCCGAGCAGATCCGGCGGGTCGCCTCCACCCCGTCGAGCTTCGGCATGCGGACGTCCATCAGCACCACGTCGACCTCGGTCGTGCGCAGCACCTGCAGGGCCTCGACACCGTCGCCCGCCTCCGCCACGACCTCCATGTCCGGCTGGGCGGCGAGCACCATCCGGAACCCGGTGCGCAGCAGCACCTGGTCGTCGACGAGCATCACGCGGATCGTCATCGGGGCCTCTTCCAGTCTCTGTTGCGGGTGGGAGCGTTGCGGGTGGGAGCGTTACAGGTGTCAGCGAGGGGCGTGTGCCGAGGTCAGCCGGTGGGTTTGAGCGGCAGCAGGGCACTGATGCGGAATCCTCCGCCCGGGCGCGGGCCGGCGTCCAGGGTGCCGCCGACCATGCCGACCCGTTCCCGCATGCCGATCAGGCCGTGGCCCTGGCCGTCGAACCCGCCCTCCTCGTACAGCTCGTGCGGGGCGCCCTTGCCGTCGTCCTCGACGAGCAGGCCGAGGCCGTCGTCGAAGTACACCAGGCGTACGCTCGCGCCCGCGCCCGGTCCGCCGTGCTTGCGGGTGTTGGTGAGCGCCTCCTGCACGATGCGGTAGGCGGTGAGCTCGACGCCGCTGGGCAGCGGGCGGGGGGTGCCCTCGACCTTGAAGTCGACGGGCAGTCCGTGCCCCCGGCACTGCTCGACGAGGTCCTCGATCTGCTGGACGTCGGGCTGCGGCACGTACTCGCCGCCCTCCTCGTGCTCCCCGGTGCGCAGCACGCCGAGCAGGCGGCGCATCTCGGCGAGGGCCTGGCGGCCGGTGGAGGAGATGGTCTCCAGGGCCTTCTTCGCCTGGTCGGGCGCGGCGTCGAGGACGTAGGCGGCGCCGTCGGCCTGCACCACCATCACCGAGACGTTGTGCGCGACCACGTCGTGCAACTCGCGGGCGATGCGGGCGCGTTCGGCGGCGACGGCGACCTTGGACTGGGCCTCGCGCTCCCTCTCCAGGCGGGCGGCCCGCTCCTCCAGCTGCGCGAAGTAGGCGCGGCGGGTGCGGATGGAGTCGCCGAGCACCCAGGCGAGGGCGAAGGGCACGGTCATGAAGACCGCCGCGGCGATGCCGGCCGCGACGCTCGTCTGGTCGTTCGGCCAGCGCAGGTGGGCCACGGGGGCCGCGCACAGGCCGGCGACCAGCGCGAAGCGGGAGGCCCAGCGCGCGCCCTCCGCCGCGACCGTGTAGACGATCACCAGCATGGCGAAGTCGTAGGGACCCATCTCGACATCGGTGATCAGCTGGGCCAGACCGACCGCGGTCGCGAGCAGCAGCATCTTCTCCGGCATGCGCCGGCGCAGCGCGACCACCAGGCACAACAGCAGCGAGAGCGGAACGGCGACGGCCGGGGAGCCGAATCCGCCCGACGCTCCGCCGACCACGGAAATCCCGAGGAGGACCACGGCCCACGAGCCGTCGACCCACATCGGGTGCCTGCGGAGGAAGTCATAGAGGCGCTGCACGTAACCCAGCGTAGGGAAGCGGGATAGGTGCAGGGGTCAACCGGAGGGCCGATCCGCACCGGGCGCGCGTACTCCGCAAGGTGGAGTTGCGTTCGTTGTGTCCGCATAGCCTGGCCCCGTGACAGCAGTGACGAGGGATGAGGGACCTCAGGGACCGGCGGGGCCGGGGTGGCGCGGGTGGCGTGCGGCGGCTCGGGAGGCCCTGTACGGGCCGGGCGGTTTCTACCGCCGGGCCGAGGGGCCGGCCGGGCACTTCCGTACGTCCGTGCACGCGTCGCCGCTGTTCGCAGGGGCCGTGGCGGGGCTGCTGTGCCGGGTCGACGAGGCGCTGGGACGGCCCGCGACGCTGGACTTCGTCGACATGGCGGCCGGGCGGGGCGAGCTGGCCGCCGGGGTGCTCGCCGCGCTCCCGGCCGATGTGGCGGAGCGCACGCGCGCGTACGCCGTCGAAGTCGCCGAGCGGCCCGCGGGCCTGGATCACCGGATCGAGTGGCTGGCCGAGCCGCCGCAGGGCGCGACCGGGCTGCTGTTCGCCAACGAGTGGCTGGACAACGTCCCGGTGGAGGTCGCCGAGGTGGACTCCGCGGGCGTGGCGCGGCTGGTGCTGGTCCGGGAGGACGGGACCGAACGGCTCGGGGAGCCGGTCGGCGGGGCGCGGGCGCGGTGGCTGGCGCGCTGGTGGCCGCTGTCCGGCGAGACGGGGCTGCGGGCCGAGATCGGCCTGCCCCGGGACGAGGCCTGGGCCTCGGCGGTCGCCACGCTCGACCGGGGGCTCGCCGTCGCCGTGGACTACGGGCACACGGCGGACGCGCGGCCGCCGTACGGGACGCTCACCGGCTTCCGGGAGGGCCGCGAGACGGCGGCCGTGCCGGACGGGTCGTGCGACATCACGGCCCATGTGGCGCTCGACGCGTGCGCGCTGCCCGGCGGGCGCCTGCTCCGGCAGCGCGAGGCACTGCGCGCCCTCGGCGTGACCGGCGCACGCCCCCCGCTCACGCTGGCGTCCACCGACCCCGCCGCCTACGTACGCGCCCTCGCGAGCGCCGGAGAGGCCGCCGAGCTCACCGCGACGGGCGGCCTGGGCGACTTCGGGTGGCTGGTGCAGCCGGTCGGGATCGGGGACCCGCTCCAGGACAGCTCCTAGGGACGCTACTTGTCGATGTCGCCCACGACGAAGAACATCGACCCCAGGATCGCCACCATGTCCGCGACCAGCGTCCCCGGCAGCAGCTCCGTCAGCGCCTGGATGTTGTTGTACGAGGCCGAGCGCAGCTTCAGCCGGTACGGCGTCTTCTCGCCCTTGCTGACCAGGTAGTAGCCGTTGATGCCGAGGGGGTTCTCGGTCCAGGCGTAGGTGTGCCCCTCCGGGGCCTTCAGGACCTTGGGGAGCCGCTGGTTGACCGGCCCGGGCGGCAGTTCGGCGAGCCGGTCGAGGCAGGCGTCGGCCAGGTCCAGGGCGTTGTGCGTCTGCTCCAGGAGGCACTCGAAGCGGGCGAGACAGTCGCCCTCCTGCCGGGTCACCACCTTCAGGGTGTCCTGGAGGTCGCCGTAGGCGAGATACGGCTCGTCCCGGCGCAGGTCGAAGTCGACGCCCGAGGCGCGCCCGATCGGCCCGCTCACCCCGTACGCGTGCACGGCCTCCGGCGAGAGCCTGCCCACGCCCCGGGTGCGGCCGCGGAAGATCTCGTTACCGAGCACCAGGTCGTCGAACCGGTCCATGCGGGAGCGCACGTCGGCGACTGCGGCACGCGCGCGCGTGGTCCACCCGGCCGGCAGGTCCTCCTTGAGACCGCCCACGCGGTTGAACATGTAGTGCATCCGCCCGCCGGAGACCTCCTCCATGACGTGCTGGAGCTCCTCGCGCTCCCGGAAGGCGTAGAAGATCGGGGTGATCCCGCCGAGCTCCAGCGGGTACGAGCCGAGGAACATGAGGTGGTTGAGCACCCGGTTCAGCTCGGCGAGCAGCGTACGCAGCCACACCGCGCGCTCGGGGACCTCCATGCCGAGCATCCGCTCCACGGCGAGCACCACGCCCAGCTCGTTGGAGAAGGCCGACAGCCAGTCGTGGCGGTTGGCGAGCATGATGATCTGCCGGTAGTCGCGCGCCTCGAACAGCTTCTCCGCGCCGCGGTGCATATAGCCGATCACGGGCTCCGCACGCGTGATGCGTTCGCCGTCCAGGACGAGCTTCAGCCGCAGCACGCCGTGCGTGGACGGGTGCTGCGGCCCGATGTTGAGCACCATGTCGGTGCTCTCCGCGGCGCCGCCGATTCCGACCATGGTCTCCGTCGTAGGAGTCATGGACACAGTCTCTCCTACGTACGCTGGCCTCATGGAGACGGGGAGCCCGCAGGACACGGGGCCGGCGGGGACAGAGGGCGCGGCGGGAACGCAGAGCGCGACGGGGGCAGAGGGCGCGGCGGAAACCGTCGGCGGCACCGCGGAGGCCGACGGAGGCACCGCGGAGGCGGCCGAGGACGGGCCGGTGTGGATCGCGCTGCCCCCCGGCCTGCTGAAGATGCGGCGGTTGCTGCTGGTGGTGTGGCTGGGGCTGATCAGCCTGGCCGCCGGGCTGGTGCCGGGCCTGCTGGCCGGTCCCGCCTGGGCCGCCTTCGCGCTGCCGCCGCTGGCGCTGATGGGCTGGGGCTGGGTGATGACCGGCCGCAACTGGCGCTCCTGGCGGTACGCCGAGCGCGCCGACGACCTGCTGATCAGCCGCGGTGTGCTGTGGCGCGAGGAGACGGTCGTGCCGTACGGGCGGATGCAGCTGGTCGAGGTCACCTCCGGGCCCGTGGAGCGGCACTTCGGGCTGGCCAGCGTGCAGCTGCACACGGCCGCCGCGGCGACCGACGCGACCATCCCGGGCCTGGACCCGGCCGAGGCCGAACGGCTGCGCGACCGGCTCACCGAGCTGGGCGAGGCCCGATCGGCGGGGCTGTGACAGCGCCCGACGCCGCCGGGGCCGCCGACGCCGGGAGCGGGATCGCGGAGCGGCGGCTGCACCCCGTCACACCGCTGAGGCGGGCCTGGGCCCCGGTCGCCGTGGTGATCGGCTGGGCGGTGCACGACCCCGACGGGGCGCAGCGCAATCTGAACCGGCTGGGCACGACCACGCTGCTGATCGGCCTCGCGGTGATCCTCCCGGCCGCCGCGCTGTACGGCTTCTGCTCCTGGTGGTTCACGCACTTCGCGGTGACCGAGACCGAACTGCGCATCCGCACCGGCCTCGTCTTCCGCCGCACCGCGCACATCAGGCTGGAGCGGATCCAGGCCGTCGACGTCACCCAGCCGCTGCTCGCGCGGGTCGCGGGCGTCGCCAAGCTCAAACTCGACGTCATAGGCACCGACAAGAAGGACGAGCTGGCCTTCCTGGGTGCGGACGAGGCGCGTGCGCTGCGGGCCGAACTGCTCGCCCGGGCGGCGGGATTCGCGCCCGAGACCGCGCACGAGGTCGGTGAGGCGCCGTCCCGGCAGATGCTGCGGGTGCCGCCCGGCGTCCTCGCCGTGTCGCTGCTGCTGAGCGGGGCGACCTGGGGGTCGCTGGCCGCCGCGCTCGTCGTGCCGCCGCTGCTGTGGCTGGCCACGGAGAGCGTGTGGACCGTCCTCGCCGTCGCCCTGCCGCTGCTGGGCGCCGCGGGCGCGAGCAGCGTGGGGCGGTTCGTCAGCGAGTACGACTGGACGGTGGCCGAGTCGCCCGACGGGCTGCGCATCGACCACGGCCTGCTGGACCGGGCCCATGAGACGGTGCCGCCGGGGCGGGTGCAGACCGTGCGGATCGTGGAGCCGCTGCTGTGGCGGCGGCGCGGCTGGGTGCGCGTGGAGCTCGACGTGGCGGGCTCCTCCAACTCGGTGCTGGTGCCGGTCGCCCCGCGCGAGATCGCGGAGGTCGTCGTCGCGCGCGTGCTGCCCGGCGTGACCGTGCCGGAGCAGGCGGCCCTGTCGCCGTCGCCGCGCCGGGCCCGGTGGTGCGTGCCGGTGTGGTGGCGCGGGTACGGGCTCGCCGTCACGGACGCGGTGTTCGCGGCGCGCTCCGGGCTGCTGCGGCGCAGCCTCGCACTGGTGCCGCACGCCAAGGTGCAGAGCGTACGGATGACGCAGGGGCCGTGGGAGCGGGCCCGGAGCGTGGCCGACGTGTGTGTGGACACGGGCGCGAACAAGACGGTGAGGGCACGGCTGCGGGACGCGACCGAGGCACGCGCGCTGCTGGCGGCACAGGCGGAACGGTCACGGACGGGGCGCAGGGACGCCCGGCCGGACCGCTGGATGGCGTGACCCGCCGGAAACGCGAAGGCCCCCCGGCCGCAGCCGGGGGGCCTTTTCAGCAGTGCCCGTGTCAGGAAACCGCGCTCCGCAGCCCCTGCACATCGATCTGCTCCGTCTCGTCATGCGCCGTCAGGTCGATGACCTGGCCGATCCCGCGCGACTCCTCGTCCGCGGGCTTGTACCCGGCCTCTGCCTCGGCCTTGTGCAGCGCGAGGGCCTCCTGGCCGACGACATCGGCCAGGTCCTCGTTCTGCACGGCCTCCAGGGCGGCTCGTGACGTGCCCTGCTTGGTGCCGAAGAAGTCGAACCCGCCTTCGGACAGGGGGCGTCGCACCGGCGTCTGCGGTACCACGGCCACAGCGGTCGGCACGGTGTAGTGACCTGAAGAGGCAGGCTGCGCAAGCCGCTCGGCCTCGGCTCCGGACTCGGCTCCGGCCGCCGTGGACGTACCGGCGGTCGCCCGCTCGTGCCCGGCGACCGCCTCGGACTGACCCTGCGGCTCGTCCTCCGGGTCCGCCTCCGACTGCTCCCGCCGGTCGTCCTTCCCGTCGTCCCCCGCAGGCTCCGCGTCGTCGCCCTTCGGTACGCCGTCGCCGTCGCCGCCCCCGTCCGGGTCCGGGGCCGAGTCGCTGTCGAGCCGGGCGAGCGCCGCCGCGGCACGCAGGAACAGCCGGGTGCCCTCCGGGGAGAACACCGCGGGAATCGCCGTCTGCTCGTCGACGGCGAGGCCCTCCGCCCCGCTGGTGGCACCCGCCTCGTCCGCCGGAGCGTCCGCCGTCCTGGCCGCCCCCGCGGGCAGCGCGGCCCGGACCGGAGCCGTCGCCTCGATCTCCAGCACCCGGCGTTCCTCCAGGACGCTCGCGCGCTCGGTCTCGGCGGTGGCGTACCGGCGCAGCAGAGAGGCGTGCTCGTTGCGCAGTCCGGCCAGTTCGGTGCGCTTGGCGCGCAGCCGCTGCTCCAGCTTCGCGCGCAGTTCGCGGGACTCCTCGAGGTCGGCCTCCAGTTCGGCGACCCGCTCCTCGAAGCGCCACTCGTCGCTCGCCCGCGCGCGCGTGAGGTCGGCGACGCGTTTGCCCGCCTGGATGTCCCAGCGGCGGAGCACGACCGCGCCGACGACCGCCGTCGCCGCGGCGGCCGCGGCCAGACCGCGGAGCACCATCGGCTCCGTGAACACCCAGGGCCCCAGGGCGCAGACGAGGGAGACGCCTGCGATCGCCGACGGGGGCAGCAGCCTGTGCAAGGGCGGGGAATGGCGGTGACGTCCACGTGGCATGGCCAGAAACTTACCGCGCGTAGGCGAATCTTGGTGACCCACCCCGCAAAACAAAGCCATACCGAAGTGTTCACACGGCACCGGAACTCGGGAAGAAGCGGAATCGGCCCCTCTTCCCATTCCCAAGATCATTTCCAAGGGCCGTTCAGCCGCTCGCCGATCCACTCCAGCGTCGCCGGAATCTCGCGCCGCCAGGTGTTGAAGTTGTGCCCGCCGCTCCCCAGGATGATCGACGAGATACGCGTCCGCCCGGTGGCTTCCACCCGCTCTATGAACCGCGTCGTTTCCTTGTAGTTGGACTCGCCCGATCTACTGCTGGTGACGAGCAGTGAGGTGTCGGGAGCGGGCCTGTGCTTGAGGTACCACCACAGGTCGGCGCGATTGCGGAGTTCCTTGTCGCCCTGGAAGAGATCGCCCGTGGTGGCGTCGATCGGCGCCTTGTAGTACGCGGACAAACCCGCCCCGGCGCCATACACACCGGGATGGTGCATGGCGATCTTCAAGGCGCAGTAGCCGCCCGTCGAGTTGCCGATGATGCCCAGACCGCCGGGCTTTTCGGCCACCCGGTAGTGCGTGCGCAACGCGTCGGGCAGATCCCTGGCGAAGAACGACTCGGTCTGCGGACCGCCCGGGACGTCCACGCACTCCGTGTCCCGGGGCGGCGCCACCGTGGGCCGCAGCATCACGAGGATCATCGGCCGCATCCGGCCCGCCCGGGCCAGTTCCAGTGCCGTGCGCGGGTAGTGGAGCTTCTCCACCAGCGCCGACGCCGTGCCCGGGTATCCGGTCAGCACGACGGCCGCGGGGAACGTACGGGTGCGGTACCGCGGCTGGAAATACTCCGGCGGCAGATAGACGTACGCGGGCGTGGCGATGTGCGTCGTACGGCCCACGATGTCGATCTGCTGGATCCGGCCGCCCGCCCGGGCACTCACCCCGGCCGCCCCCGGCACCCGGCGGGAGCCGACCACCCGTAACGGGCCGCCGCCCGACGCGTGGTCGACGACCACGCCCTGGTCCTTCTCCTGCCCGAACAGATCCGCCCAGCTCGCGTAGAAACCGAAGGACTGGTTGGCGGCGAGCCCCACCGCGGCGAACAGCGCCACCTGCGTGGCGAGCAGCAGGCCGATCCGCCCGCCCACGGCCCGCAGGCTTCGCCGGGCCAGGCGTGGCCACAGCCAGACCGTGCCGGCGAACAGCAGCACGGCGGACAGTACCGCCAGCACCAGCAGTTTGTTGCTCGTGAGACCCAGACCCATCGGTGGTTACCTGTCCGCGCTTCCCGTCCGGGGCCGCCCCGCGTGCGTACACCTTCGCAAGGGCTTGTCCCGGACTTTCCTTTGCCTTTGAAACGGCTTTGACGACGGGAGTGAACCTCTTCCCCCGAGACACCGTCCTAGAGGGCGCAATGTCGCCGGATGCCCGAATCGGCACCGGATCCAAGGTCTCTCGCAGAACTACGGGATGCGATGTCTGTCAGGACAGATGAGGAAATGTCGGGCGAGGTTCCGAGTCGTGGCGGCGCCACGGCAGGAACCGGCCGGATGAACCGCGTGCGCCACCTGCTGCGCGGACCACGCCCCGAGGCCGCCCCCCTCCTGGTCGGCAGAGCCTGCGCCCTGGTGGGCGTCCTGGACATCGCCGCGGGCGTCTTCCCGCGCTTCAGGCACAGCCGAATGCACGCCATCGCCGAGGTGCTGCCCGGCGCGCTCGGCCCGTTCGCGGCCGCTCTGTCCCTCAGCACCGGCGTACTCTTGCTGCTGCTCGCCCACGGCCTCAAGCGCGGCAAGCGCCGGGCCTGGCGGGCGGCCGTGGCCCTGCTGCCGGCCGGCGCCGTCGCGCAGTTCACGTACCGGCACTCGATCGTGGGCGTGCTGATCTCCCTGGCCCTGCTGGCCCCCCTGCTGCGGCACCGCGACCAGTTCGACGCCCTGCCCGACCCGCGCAGCCGCTGGCGGGCGCTGGCCAACTTCGTGCTGATGAGCGCCGGTTCGCTCCTGCTGGGCCTGCTCATCGTCAGCGTCCACACCGAGCGCATGGTCGGCGACCCGAGCCTGGCCGACCGCATCACCCACGTCCTCTACGGCCTGTTCGGCTTCGAGGGCCCGGTCGACTACCAGGGCAACACCTCCTGGACCGTCGCCTTCTCACTCGGCGCCCTGGGCCTGCTCACCGCCGTCACCACCATCTACCTGGCCTTCCGCCCCGAACACCCGGCCGCACACCTCACCGGGGAGGACGAGGCGAAGCTGCGCGCCCTGCTGGAGCGGCACGGCGGCCGCGACTCCCTCGGCCACTTCGCGCTCCGTCGCGACAAGGCCGTCGTCTTCTCCCCCAGCGGCAAGGCGGCCGTGACGTACCGCGTGGTCTCCGGCGTGATGCTCGCCAGCGGCGACCCGATCGGCGACGTCGAGGCCTGGCCCGGTGCCATCGAACGGTTCATGGACGAGGCCAGGGCCCACTCCTGGACACCGGCCGTCATGGGCTGCTCCGAGACCGGCGGCGAGGTGTGGACCCGCGAGACCGGGCTCGACGCCCTCGAACTGGGCGACGAGGCGGTGGTGGACGTCGCGGATTTCTCCCTCGCCGGCCGCGCGATGCGCAATGTGCGCCAGATGGTCAAACGCATCGAGCGCGCCGGTTACGAAACCCGGGTACGACGTGTCCGTGACCTCAGCGACGCCGAACTGGAGCGCATCCGGCGCGCCGCCGACGACTGGCGCGGCACCGACACCGAGCGCGGCTTCTCCATGGCCCTGGGCCGCGTCGGCGACCCTGCCGACGGCGACTGCCTCATCGCCACCGCCCACAAGCAGGACGACCACCCCGGCGCATACGGCGACCTGAAAGCGATCCTGCACTTCGTGCCCTGGGGCACCGACGGCGCCTCGCTGGACCTGATGCGCCGCGACCGCTCGGCCGACCCCGGTATGAACGAACTGCTCATCGTGGCCGCCCTCCAGGCCGCCCCCAGGTTCGGCATCGCGCGCGTCTCCCTCAACTTCGCCATGTTCCGCTCGGCGCTGGCCCGCGGCGAGAAGATCGGCGCCGGCCCGGTGCTGCGCGTCTGGCGCGGGCTGCTCGTCTTCCTCTCCCGCTGGTTCCAGATCGAGTCGCTGTACAAGTTCAACGCCAAGTTCCAGCCGCGCTGGGAGCCCCGCTTCGTCGTCTACCGGGCCTCCGGAGACCTGCCCCGCATCGGCTTCGCCGCCATGCAGGCCGAGGGCTTCGTCAACCTGGCGCTTCCGCTGCCGCGTTTCCTGCACCGCCGTCGCCCGGCCGGCCGCCGCCCGTGCGCCCACGGCACGACGACGGAACGCAGCGTCAGAGCGGCGTGACCTGACGGGACCGACCCGGGCCGCAGCGCCTGACGGCCCTCCCCTGGGCCTACGCTGAACATATGAGCAACCAGAGCGGACGCGGGCGCGTGGCGGGCCTACCGGAATGGGGCCGCTGCGCGGTCATGGGAGTCGTGAACGTCACCCCCGACTCCTTCTCCGACGGCGGCCGCTTCTTCGACACCACGGCCGCCGTCAAGCACGGCCTCGACCTGGTCAGCGAGGGCGCGGACCTGGTCGACGTCGGCGGCGAGTCGACCCGCCCCGGCGCCACCCGGGTGGACGAGGCCGAGGAACTGCGCCGCGTCGTCCCCGTCGTCCGCGGCCTGGCCTCCGAGGGCGTCACCGTCTCGGTCGACACCATGCGCGCCTCCGTCGCCGAACGGGCCCTCGCCGCGGGCGCCGCCCTCGTCAACGACGTCAGCGGCGGCCTCGCCGACCCCCGCATGATCCCGGCCGTCGCCGACGCCGGCGCCCCGTTCGTCGTCATGCACTGGCGCGGCTTCCTCCAGGGCGGCAACGTGCGCGGCGAGTACGCCGACGTCGTCACCGAGGTCGTCGACGAACTGCACGCGCGCGTGGAGGCCGTCCTGGCGGGCGGCATCGCCCCCGACCGGGTCATCGTCGACCCGGGCCTCGGCTTCTCCAAGGACGCCGAGCACGACCTCGCGCTCCTGGCGGGCCTCGACCGGGTCCTCGCCCTCGGCCACCCGCTGCTCGTCGCCGCCTCCCGCAAACGCTTCCTCGGCCGGGTCCTGGCCGGCCCGGACGGCCCGCCACCGCCCGCACGCGAACGCGACGCCGCCACCGCCGCCGTCTCCGCGCTCACGGCGCACGCCGGCGCGTGGGCGGTCCGCGTGCACGAGGTGCGCGCCACGGCGGACGCCGTACGCGTCGCCCACGCCATCGCAGCGGCACGCACCGGCGCAGAAGGAACCCGGTGAGCGCCCCGCACACCGACGTCGAACAGGTCGAGGCCGCCAACACCGCCTTCTACGAGGCACTGGAGCGGGGCGACTTCGAGGAACTGGCGTCGCTCTGGCTGACCCCCTCCGACCTGGGCGTCGACGAGACGTACCACGACCCGGCCGACAGCGGCGTGGTCTCCTGCGTGCACCCCGGCTGGCCGGTGCTCACCGGCCGCGGCGAGGTCCTCCGGTCGTACGCGCTGATCATGGCGAACACCGACTACATCCAGTTCTTCCTGACCGACGTGCACGTCTCCGTCACCGGCGACACCGCACTGGTGACCTGCACGGAGAACATCCTCAGCGGCGGCCCCGCCCCCAAGGGCGACGAGGAGCTCGGCCCGCTCGTCGGCCAGCTCGTGGTCGCCACCAACGTGTTCCGGCGCACGCCCGCGGGGTGGAAACTCTGGTCGCACCACGCATCCCCCGTTCTGGCCGAAAACGACGAGGACGAGCAGGACGAACCCCCCGCGTGAGTGGGTACGTGCCAGGAAGTGGTTGGAATCACGGACCCGCGGGTATGGGCGGCTACCAACCCGTGAGCCGCCGGGTTCCCCAGGGGAAACGCCGGGTGAATCCTGCCGGGTCCCGCCCGGGCCCACGCCCCCGAGGCCCGGCCCCGCCCGGGCTCGCAGGTAGATTCGACTGAGGCCGGTGTGCCGCCCGCACACGGCACGGACCGGCCGGCACCGACGATTGCAGGAGTGATTCGCGTGGATCGTGTCGCGCTGCGCGGCCTGAAGGCCCGCGGGCACCACGGGGTGTTCCCGAGGGAACGCGAGGAGGGCCAGACCTTCGTCGTGGACCTCGTCCTCGGCCTGGACACCCGGCCGGCCGCGGCCGACGACGACCTGGCGAAGACCGTGCACTACGGCATCGTGGCCGAGGAGGTCGTGGCCGTCGTCCAGGGCGAGCCCGTCAACCTCATCGAGACGCTCGCCGAGCGCATCGCCCAGGTATGTCTGAAGCACGACGGGGTCCGGCAGGTCGAGGTCTGCGTCCACAAGCCGGACGCCCCGATCACCGTCCCCTTCGACGACGTGACCGTCACCATCACCCGGAGCCGAGTATGACTGCACCCTTCCTCAAGGGCCCCAGCGACCCGACCGTACAGCCGGTACCCGCCTCCGTCGTCGAGAAGGTCGACGCCGCCGACACCACGCTCAGCAATCCCAAACGGGCCGTGGTCGCCCTCGGCTCCAACCTCGGCAACCGCCTGGAGACCCTCCAGGGAGCCATCGACGCCCTGGAGGACACGCCCGGCGTCCGCATCAAGGCCGTCTCCCCCGTCTACGAGACCGAGCCCTGGGGCGTGGACCCCGGCAGCCAGCCCGCCTACTTCAACGCGGTCGTCGTCCTCAAGACCACCCTCCCGCCCTCCTCGCTCCTGGAGCGCGCGCACGCGGTCGAGGAGGCCTTCCACCGCGTCCGGGACGAGCACTGGGGCCCCCGCACCCTGGACGTCGACATCGTCTCCTACGCCGACGTCGTCTCCGACGACCCGCAGCTCACCCTCCCCCACCCCCGCGCCCACGAGCGCGCCTTCGTCCTGGCTCCCTGGCACGACCTGGACCCCGAGGCGCAGCTGCCCGGCCGCGGCCCCGTCGCCGGTCTGCTGGACTCCGTCACCCGCGAGGGCGTCGCGCCGCGCACGGACCTGGAACTCCGGCTGCCCGAGTAGCCGTTAAGGTCGAGACGGCCGCAACCGGGCCGGAGCCGGGGGAACCGAAGGGACACTGTGAAAGAGCTGCGCATCAGGGTGCTGGCCGGCGTCTTCGTCGTGGCGGGGGTGCTGTCCTGGGCGGGCGCCCGCCTGTGGAACGCGGTCGGGACCCTGCCGAGCGTCCCCCTGGCCGCGCCCATCGTCCTGGCCGTGATCGCCGTGGTCCTGCTGGCCACGGCGCTCTCGCTGCGCGCCCGGCTGAAGGCCCAGCGCGAGCGGCAGCCCGACGCCAAGGGCGTCGACCCGATGATGGCGGCCCGCGCGGTCGTCTTCGGCCAGGCCAGCGCCCTGGTGGCCGCCCTCGTCGCCGGCATGTACGGCGGCACCGGCGTCTTCCTGCTGGAGTCCCTCGACATCCCCGCCCGCCGCGACCAGGCCATCTATGCCGGCTTCTCCGTCCTCGCGGGCATCGGCGTCATAGCGGCGGCCATCTTCCTGGAGCGCGTCTGCAAGCTCCCGGACGACGACGAACACGAGGGCACGGGGGCGGCCCCGACCACTTGACCTCTCCTGGGTTCACCAGGGCTGGCGGGCGAGGTGTCCGTTGACCAGGAAGCCGGGGTGGGGGTCGAGACGGTAGCTGTAGAGGATGAACGGCTTGTTCGTGGTCGTCCGCCGCCGCACCTCATGCACCTGGGCCCAGGTGACCTCTCGGAGTTGCAGCGAGTGCTGCTCGGGCCTGAAGGTTCCTCGTCCCGGCCAGCTGTCGGCTACGACCAGGTGTGAGGCCCTCGAGTGTCTCTGTGTCCCGAAGCACCACGCGAGGGAACCGCTGCCGCATGTGGTGCGCGTCCCCGCCCACGTACTGCCTTACCAGGTCGGCCAGGTACGACGAAACCACACGTACACGAAAGCCAGGGACCTGCCGCTGAAGGTAACCGGAAGGCCGTGTCACCGCTTGCGGCCGAGCGGGCAGTCCGGTGGTCGCCGTCAGACAGGCCGCATACCGGGAAGCGAAGCCCTCGTCGTTGACGACGACGGACACATAGCTTTTGCCGACGGTCCCGTCAGAACACGTGGCCCCGAGGAAGTAGCCGAATTCATAACCCGACTTGATCGTCAACCGCCCCCGGCACAGCTTCCGCGCAGGAGTCCACGCCAGGACAGTCCCCTCGGCATCCCGCGCGTGAACCCACCCATCCGGCGTGCCGAGCAGCTGATCCGGCGCCACCGTGAACGTCACATGATCGTCCACCACGTCCACCACCTCGCGGACCCGGAGGGTCGTCACCTCCTTAACCGTTGTGGGGACCGTGCGCTCCCCGTCCAAGGTCCAGAGGCGGCAGCCCACCTGGACGCTCCGCGCCTGGAGGCGACCACCGACGGCGTTCAGCGTCTGCTTGCTCGGCAGCCCATATCTCACTGCAACCCCCCGGTCAGCGATCAACCTCACTGATCAGGGAAGGTACCGGGCACCACTGACAATCCGGTCAGCGCGCCAGTATCAGGCTCATCGCCTCAGCCCGGGTCGTGGCATCCCGCAGCTGGCCACGGACCGCCGATGTAGTCGTCTTGGCCCCCGGCTTGCGAATGCCGCGCACGGACATGCACATGTGTTCCGCCTCGATGACGACGATGGCGCCCCGCGCCTCGAGGATCTTCATGAGGGAGTCGGCGATCTGCGTGGTGAGTCGTTCCTGCACCTGCGGTCGCCGGGCGAACACCTCGACGAGACGCGCCAGCTTCGACAGGCCGGTGATCTTTCCCGTCTCGGCCGGGATGTATCCCACGTGGGCTACGCCGTGGAACGGCAGAAGATGGTGCTCACAGAGGGAAACGATCTCGATGTCCTTGACCAGGACCATCTCATCGTGCCCCAGGTCGAACGTAGTCGTGAGGACATCCTCTGGCTCCTGTCGAAGCCCTGCCAGAAGCTCCCGATACGCCCGCGCCACCCGCGCCGGCGTCTCCCGGAGCCCCTCGCGGTCAGGGTCCTCGCCGACCGCGATCAGCAGCTCCCGTACGGCGTTCTCGGCCCGCTTCTCGTCGAACTCGCCGATCTGGCCCTCGCCGTCCAGCATCACGGGGTCGGTCATCTGGTGCCTCGTTCCTGTGTCCTTCACGGGGCGGCCTGCACATATGGCGGAAAGCCGCGCCCCCCAGGCTAAAACCTGGGGGGCGCGGCATCCATTCCGGGCCCGGTGGGCCACCGGGAGAGCGGTGGTCAGCTCTCGGGGCGGTCCTCCGGGGCTCGCTCGGGCGCCGGGGCGGGTTCCGCCGCGGTGCTCTTGGCGGTGGAGATGGCCGGCGTCGCGCCGTTCGCCCCGTTCGTCAGGGCCAGCTCCTTGGGGGAGAGGACCGGCGGGCGGGTGGACGGCGTACGGCGGGAGGAGCCGGTCCAGGCGGGCCGCGGCGGGCGCTTGACGACCGGGGCGAAGATCTCGGCGATCTCCTCCTTGCCCAGCGTCTCCCTCTCCAGCAGCTGCAGCACCAGGTTGTCGAGGACGTCGCGGTTCTCGACCAGGATCTCCCAGGCCTCGTTGTGCGCGGTCTCGATGAGCTTCTTGACCTCTTCGTCGACCAGCGCGGCGACCTCTTCCGAGTAGTCGCGCTGGTGAGACATCTCACGTCCGAGGAAGGGCTCGGTGTTGTCGCCGCCGAACTTGATCGCGCCGAGACGCTCGGTCATGCCGTACTGCGTGACCATCGCGCGGGCCAGGCCCGTGGCCTTCTCGATGTCGTTGGCGGCACCCGTCGTCGGGTCGTGGAAGACGAGCTCCTCGGCCGCGCGGCCGCCCAGCATGTAGGCCAGCTGGTCCAGCATCTCGTTGCGCGTGGTCGAGTACTTGTCCTCGTCCGGCAGCACCATCGTGTAGCCGAGGGCGCGGCCTCTCGACAGGATCGTGATCTTGTGGACGGGATCGGAGTTCGGCGAGGCCGCCGCGACCAGGGCGTGTCCGCCCTCGTGGTACGCGGTGATCTTCTTCTCCTTGTCCGACATGATCCGGGTCCGCTTCTGCGGGCCCGCGACCACACGGTCGATCGCCTCGTCGAGCATGTGGTTGTCGATCAGCTTCTTGTCGCTGCGGGCCGTCAGCAGGGCGGCCTCGTTCAGCACGTTGGCCAGATCGGCACCCGTCATGCCGGGCGTACGGCGGGCCATGGCCGACAGGTCGACGTCCGGCGCGACCGGCTTGCCCTTCTGGTGAACCTTCAGGATCTCCAGACGGCCCTGCATGTCCGGGCGGTCGACGGCGATCTGCCGGTCGAAGCGGCCGGGGCGCAGCAGCGCCGGGTCGAGGATGTCGGGCCGGTTCGTCGCGGCGATCAGGATCACGCCGCCCTTGACGTCGAAGCCGTCCATCTCGACGAGCAGCTGGTTCAGCGTCTGCTCGCGCTCGTCGTGACCACCGCCGAGGCCGGCGCCGCGGTGGCGGCCGACCGCGTCGATCTCGTCGACGAAGACGATCGCCGGGGCGTTCGCCTTGGCCTGCTCGAACAGGTCACGGACCCGGGAGGCACCGACACCGACGAACATCTCGACGAAGTCGGAACCGGAGATCGAGTAGAACGGCACGCCTGCCTCGCCTGCGACGGCACGCGCGAGCAGGGTCTTGCCGGTACCGGGCGGGCCGTACAGCAGCACGCCCTTGGGGATCTTGGCGCCGACGGCCTGGAACTTGGCCGGCTCCTGGAGGAACTCCTTGATCTCGTGGAGCTCCTCGACGGCCTCGTCCGAGCCGGCGACGTCCGAGAACGTCGTCTTGGGGGTGTCCTTGGTGATGAGCTTGGCCTTGGACTTCCCGAAGTTCATGACCCGGGAGCCGCCGCCCTGCATCTGATTCATCAGGAACAGGAAGACGACGACGATGAGGACGAAGGGGAGCAGGGAGAGCAGGATCCCGACGAACGGGTTCTGCTTGGACGGCGAGACCGTGTAGCCGTCCGGGATCTGCTTGTCCTGGAACTTCGCCTGGAGCGTGTTGGCAATTGTCACGCCCTGGTCGCCGATGTAGCTCGCCTGGATCTTCGAGCTGCCCTCGATCTTTGTGCCGTTCTTGAGCTCGGCCTTGATGGTCTGCTCGTCGCCGGTGGTCAGCTTGGCCGATTCGACCTTGTTGTCATTGATCGCCTGGACGACCTGGCCGGTGTCCACCGTCTTGTAGCCGCCGGACGAGCCGACGACCTGCATCAACACGACCACGGCAAGGACGGCCAGCACGATCCACATGACCGGCCCACGGAAGTATCGCTTCACGTCCATCCATACGGAGCGGTGCCGCCCCGTCCCTCCTGCCATAGTGAGTTTGATAAAGGCTGTTCTTCGGACGGTACCCCAGCATTGTCACCTGAAGCCGCGCGGGACGACTGGCGATCCGTCTACGCATGCTCCAACGGCGGGAAACCCGCTGGGGTTCCCGATCATCGTCACGGCACCCCGGCCGGAATGTCAGCCGCCGTACACGTGGGGCGCGAGCGTACCGACGAACGGGAGGTTGCGGTACTTCTCGGCGTAGTCGAGCCCGTAGCCGACGACGAATTCGTTGGGGATGTCGAACCCGACCCATTCCACGTCGATGGCGACCTTCGCGGCCTCGGGCTTGCGCAGCAGCGTGCACACCTTGAGGGAGGCGGGCTCGCGCGAGCCGAGGTTGGAGATCAGCCAGGACAGGGTCAGGCCGGAGTCGATGATGTCCTCGACGATGAGGACGTGCTTGCCCTTGATGTCGGTGTCGAGGTCCTTGAGGATCCGCACCACACCGGAGGACTGGGTGCCCGCCCCGTACGAGGATACGGCCATCCAGTCCATGGTGAGGGGGGTGGACAGTGCCCGGGCGAGATCGGCCATGACCATCACCGCGCCCTTGAGGACGCCGACGATCAGCAGGTCCTTGCCCGCGTACTCCGCGTCGATCTTCGCGGCCAGTTCGGCCAGCTTGGCGTCGATCTCTTCCTTGGTGATGAGTACCTGCTGAAGGTCGGCACCCATGTCTTTCGCGTCCACCCGCATCACTTTCGGTCGTCCCTGACTGAGTGGCCCCTCCACCGACTGCTCGGAGGGGGACGTGATTCAGCCTTGCCGAATCACCAGTCTGCCACCCTGCCGCCGGGCCATGACCTTGCCGGGGAGGTTGATGGCACCCTGACCGCGCCAGCCGGTGATCAACCGGTCGACTTCCTCGAGGTGCCGGGCGAACAGCGAACCGGCCGGGGCACCGGCTGCGATGGCGGCCCGGCGCAGCACTCGGCGGCGTACGGCGGGCGGCAGGGCGTAGAGCTTCGCGCACTCCAGGTGCCCGGCGGCGTCGCGGACGGTGGCCTCGGCCTGGGCGGCCCAGGAGTCGAGGGCATCGGCGTCGTCGCGGGAGAGCTGTGCCGTACGGGCGAGGGCCTCGACGACGCCCTTGCCGAGGGCCTTCTCCAGGGCGGGCAGGCCTTCGTGGCGCAGCCGGGAGCGGGTGTAGGCCGGGTCGGCGTTGTGGGGGTCGTCCCAGACGGGCAGGGACTGGACCATGCAGGCCTTGCGGGCGGTCTGCCGGTCGAGTTCCAGGAAGGGGCGCCGGTAACGGCCGCCGGCCCCCGAGACCGCGGCCATTCCGGACAGGGAGCGGATGCCGGAGCCCCGGGCGAGACCCAGCAGGACGGTTTCGGCCTGGTCGTCCCGGGTGTGACCGAGCAGGACCGCGGTGGCGCCGTGGCGTTCGGCGGCGGTGTCGAGTGCGGCGTAGCGGGCGTCGCGGGCGGCGGCTTCGGGGCCGCCCGCGCGGCCGACGGTCACGGCGACGGAGTCGACGGGGTCGAGGCCGAGTTCGCGCAGGCGCTGGACGACTTCCGCGGCCCGCGCGCCGGAGCCGGGCTGCAGGCCGTGGTCGACGGTCACGCCGCCGGCCCTGATGCCGAGCTTGGGGGACTCGAAGGCGAGGGCGGAGGCGAGGGCCATGGAGTCGGCGCCGCCGGAGCATGCCACGAGCACGAGCGGCGGGGATGGGGGTACCTCCCGCTCGATCGAAGCCGAGAGTGGGGGAGGCTCGTGCGAGGGGGCGTGCGGGACTGCGGCGGTGGTGCTGTGGTGTTCGGTGAGCAGGTCGTGGAGGACGCGGCGGACCGCCAGGCGTATCGCCGCGACCGCAGGATGGGGACCCATGTCCGGTTCCCTTCATGAAGTTTTCGGGGGGTGAACCCGAGTGTCGGTCACGCAGAGTGTGTAGATGGTGACAGAACCGGGCCGTTCCCCGAGCATTGCACGCCTACCCCTCGCTCACGGTCCCTCGGACGGGTGATTGGAGGGGCGTTCGCCTGCCGTCGGCCCGTTTCCTTTCACGACCTCACCGCGATGTTCACTACTCGGTCCTGCGATGCACCCGCGCGATCCAGTCCGCCGGTTTGGCGATCTCCGTCTTGGTGGGGAGGGTGTTCGGCGAGGTCCACACGCGGTTGAAGCCGTCCATGCCGACCTCGTCGACGACGGCGCGTACGAAGCGTTCGCCGTCCCGGTACTGACGGAGCTTGGCGTCCAGGCCGAGCAGCTTGCGCAGGGCCAGGTCCAGGCGGGAGGCGCCCTTGGCGCGGCGCTGCTGGAACTTCTCGCGGATCTCTCCGACGCTCGGCACGACATCCGGTCCGACGCCGTCCATCACGAAGTCGGCGTGGCCCTCCAGCAGGGACATCACGGCCGTGAGACGGCCGAGGATCTCGCGCTGGGCGGGGGTCTGCACGATCTCGACGAGCGAACGGCCGCCGTCGTCCTCCTCGGCCTCGGGACGGCCCCCGGCGAGGCTCTGCGCGGCCTCCCGTACGCGTTCCAGGACGGTCATGGGGTCGACGTCGGTCTCGCTCAGGAAGGACTGGATCTCGCCCTCGAGGTGGTCGCGCAGCCAGGGCACGGCCGTGAACTGCGTGCGGTGCGTCTCCTCGTGCAGGCACACCCAGAGCCTGAAGTCGTGCGGGTCGACGTCGAGTTCGCGCTCCACGTGCACGATGTTCGGGGCGACGAGCAGGAGCCGGCCGCCGCTGTTCTCCCCCGCCGGGAGCTGGCGCGTAGCCGGGGCGAACGTCTCGTACTGGCCGAGGACGCGGGAGGCCAGGAAGGACAGGAGCATGCCGAGCTCCACGCCGGTGACCTTGCCGCCGACGGCGCTCATGACCGCGCCGCCGGGGGTGTTGCCGCGCCGGTCCTGCATCTTGTCGAGCAGGGGCTTCAGCAGTTCCCGGAAGCCGGCGACGTTCGCCCGGATCCAGCCCGGGCGGTCGACGACCAGGACGGGGGTGTCGTGGCCCTCCTCCGTGCCCAGACGAGTGAAGCCCCGGACGTGTCCCTCCGAGGCCTTGGCATGCCGGCGCAGCTCCGCGACGACGGCCCGGGCCTCGTCGCGGCTGACGTCGGGGCCCGGCCGCACGAGCCGGGTCGCGGTCGCGACCGCGAGGT
>NZ_MUKA01000201.1 GCF_002150735.1 Streptomyces africanus | reverse complement strand
CGCACCCCAGCCCACCGCACCGCAGCCCACCGCACCGCAGCCCACCGCACCGCAGTCGACCGCGGCTGCGGTTCACGGCGAGACCCGCACCCCGCTCAAGGGCATCCGCGGCGCCGTCGCCGACAAGCTGGCGCGCAGCCGCCGCGAGATCCCGGACGCCACCTGCTGGGTGGACGCCGACGCCACGGAGCTCATGCGGGCGCGCACGGCCATGAACGCGGCCGGCGGCCCGAAGATCTCCCTCCTCGCCCTGCTGGCCCGGATCTGCACGGCGGCCCTCGCCCGCTTCCCCGAGCTCAACTCCACGGTGGACGCGGAGGCCAGGGAGGTCGTCCGGTTCGACCACGTGCATCTGGGCTTCGCCGCGCAGACCGACCGGGGCCTCGTCGTCCCGGTCGTCCGGGACGCGCACGTGCGCGACGCCGAGTCGCTGACCGCGGAGTTCGCCCGGCTGACGGAGGCGGGCCGGACCGGGACGCTGACACCCGCGGAACTCACCGGCGGAACCTTCACGTTGAACAACTACGGCGTCTTCGGCGTCGACGGCTCCACGCCGATCATCAACCACCCCGAGGCGGCCATGCTCGGCGTCGGCCGCATCGTCCCCAAGCCGTGGGTGCACGAGGGCGAGCTGGCGGTGCGGCAGGTCGTCCAGCTCTCGCTGACCTTCGACCACCGGGTGTGCGACGGCGGCACGGCGGGCGGCTTCCTGCGCTACGTGGCGGACTGCGTGGAACAGCCGGCGGTGCTGCTGCGGACGCTGTGATTCCTGTTCCGCCCGCGAGCTGGTGCCCCTGATCGTGTCGGTTCCCCCGCGTTCCTTGTGATCGCGGGGGCACGCATACTCGGGGTGTGACCGCCTTCGAGCTCCCGGGTGAACCCGGCACCGGTTCCGGCCCCGCGCAGCGACCGGACCCCGCCGCGTACGACGCCGTCGTGCTCGCCGGAGGCGCCGCGCGGCGCCTCGGCGGCGCGGACAAACCCGGTGTACGCGTGGGCGGCCGGGCCCTGCTCGACCGGGTGCTCGCCGCGTGCGCGGGAGCCCGCGGCACCGTCGTCGTCGCCGCGCCCCGGCCGACGGCCCGGCCCGTGACCTGGGCCCAGGAGGACCCGCCCGGCGGCGGCCCGCTCGCCGCGCTCGACGCCGGGCTCCGGCGCACCACGGCGGAACACGTCGTGGTGCTCTCCGCCGATCTGCCGTTCCTGCGGGAGCACACGGTCGACCGGCTCCTGAGCACGCTCCGGGCGAGCGCCGCCGACGGCGTGCTGCTGACCGACCCCGAGGGCCGTGACCAGCCACTCGTGGCCGCCTATGCCGCGTCTCGGCTGCGCGAGGGGCTCGCGCTCCTCGCCGACCGGCACGACGGTCTCGCCGGCCTCCCGCTGCGGCGCCTCATCGCCGAGCTGGACCTCACCCGTATCTCCGACCCCGTCGCGTCCTTCGACTGCGACACCTGGGACGACATCGCCACCGCCAGGGCACGTATCAGGGAGCATGGGCACGTGTTGGATGAATGGATTTCCGCAGTCAAGGACGAACTCGGGGTCGAGCTCGACGTCGACATCCGCGGCCTGCTCGACCTCGCCCGCGACGCCGCCCACGGTGTGGACCGGCCGGCGGCGCCGCTGACCACCTTCCTCGTCGGCTACGCGGCCGCACGGGCGGGCGGCGGCCCCGAGGCGGTCGCCGAGGCCGCCCGCAAGGCCGCGGCCCTCGCCGTCCGCTGGGCGCAGGAGAGCGCCTCCGAGGCCCAGTCCTCGGGCACCGGGCCGGGGGCCCCTCCCCGCAACGGTGACGTCGCCCCCGACGCGACGCCCGACACCCGCCCGGACGCCGGATGACCCCGCACGGCACACGCGCCGGCGAGGACGCCGAGGACCTCGACGTCGAGGAGGTGCTCGCCCTCGTGAACGACAGCAACGGCCTGCCCGGCCCCGCCGAACGAGGTGAGACGGACCGCCGCCGCGCCTCCGGCCGGCCGGACACCCCTGCCCGGCCGGACACCCGCCACCACGCCACCTCCTGGCCGGAGGCCCGGGCCACCGCCGAACGCGCCGCCCGGAGCACCGCCCGGCCCGCCCGCCGCCGGCCCGTCTCCGTGCCGCTCGAAGCCGCCCTCGGCCTCACCTTGGCCGCCCCGCTCGACGCCCTCACCGACCTCCCCTCCTTCGACACCTCCGCGATGGACGGCTGGGCGGTCGCCGGGCCCGCCCCCTGGCACGTCCGGGACGACGGCGTCCTGGCCGGGCACGCCGCGCCCGAGCCCCTGACGGACGGCGAAGCAGTCCGGATCGCCACCGGCGCCCGCATCCCCCCGGACACCACCGCCGTGCTGCGCAGCGAGCACGGCCGCACCGACGACAAGGGCCGCCTGTACGCGACCAGGGACGTCGTCACCGGCCAGGACATCCGCCCGCGCGGCCAGGAGTGCCGCAGCGGCGACCAGTTGCTCCCCGTCGGCACCCTCGTCACCCCGGCCGTACTCGGGCTCGCCGCGGCGGCCGGGTACGACACCGTCACCGCCGTCCCCCGCCCTCGTGCCGAAGTCCTCGTCCTCGGTGACGAGTTGCTCAGCGAGGGACGGCCGCACGACGGTCTGATCCGGGACGCGCTCGGCCCGATGCTGCCGCCCTGGCTGCGGGCGCTCGGCGCCGAGGTCACCGCCGTACGACGGATCCGCGACGACGCCGACGCCCTGCACCGGGCGCTCACCACGTCCGACGCCGACGTCGTCGTCACCACCGGCGGCACCGCCGCGGGCCCCGTCGACCACGTCCACCCCACGCTGCGCCGCATCGGTGCCGAACTCCTCGTGGACGGCGTCCAGGTACGCCCCGGCCACCCGATGCTGCTGGCGCGCCTCACGGAGGGCCAGCACCTCGTCGGCCTGCCGGGCAATCCGCTCGCCGCCGTCTCCGGACTGCTGACGCTCGCCGAGCCGCTGCTGCGGACCCTCGCGGCCCGCCCGGCCCCGGAGCCGTACACGCTGCCGCTCAGGGACGCCGTGCACGGGCACCCGTACGACACCCGGCTCGTCCCGGTCGTCCTGCGGGGCGACCAGGCCGTGCCGCTGCACTACAACGGACCGGCCATGCTGCGCGGCATCGCGGCGGCCGACGCGCTGGCCGTCGTCACCCCGGGCGGTGCCGGAGCGGGGCAGGAGGCGGAACTGCTCGACCTGCCCTGGGCGTCCGGAGGAATCGGGGTGTGTTTCACGTGAAACTTCCGGGCCAGGACGCGATCGCCCGCCAGGCGGACGAGCATCTGGTGACCCATCGGGTGAAACTCCCGAGGAAAGTGGTGGAGCACCCGATCGGCCAGGTCGCCAAGCGGCTCTCCATTGCCCTGGGGGTCCTCGTCGTGACGGCGCTGATCGTCTACGCCGACCGTGACGGCTACAACGACAACGGGGGCGGTGGCATCACGCTGCTCGACGCGTTCTACTACGCGACCGTCACGCTCTCCACCACCGGCTACGGCGACATCACCCCCGCCAGCGACACCGCCCGGCTCACGAACATCCTCGTCGTCACGCCCCTGCGCGTGCTGTTCCTGATCATCCTGGTCGGCACCACCCTCGAAGCCCTCACCGAACGCACCCGGGAGGAGTGGCGGCTGACCCGCTGGAGGTCCACCTTGCGTGATCACACCGTCGTCATCGGATTTGGCACGAAGGGCAGGTCGGCGATCCGGACCGTCTGTGCGACGGGCCTGAAGAAGGAGCAGGTCGTCGTGGTCGACCCCAGTTCCAAGGTGATCGACGCCGCGACCGCCGAGGGGTACGCGGGCATCATCGGGGACGCGACGCGCAGTGAGGTGCTGAAGCGGGCCGAGGTGCACAAGGCGCGCCAGATCATCATCGCGACGCAGCGCGACGACACGGCCGTCCTGGTGGCGCTGACGGCCCGGCAGCTCAATCGCGGGGCGAAGATCGTGGCCGCCGTGCGGGAGGAGGAGAACGCGCCCCTGCTGAAGCAGTCCGGAGCCGACGCGGTCATCACCAGTGCCAGCGCCGCCGGCCGTCTGCTCGGCCTCTCGGTGCTCAGCCCCTCCGCGGGCATGGTGATGGAGGACCTCATCCAGCAGGGCAGCGGCCTCGACATCGTCGAACGGCCGGTGGTCAAGGCCGAGGTGGGCAAGACCCCGCGGGAGATCACCGACCTGGTGGTGAGCGTCATACGCGGTCACCGGGTGCTCGGCTACGACGATCCGGCTGTCGGGACACTGGAGCTGACGGACCGGCTCATCACGATCGTGCGGGCGACGCCCGGCTCACAGATCGCGCCCGACTTCCGGCCGATGCCGCCCATGCCGCGCAACTGACCGGCACGGCACCGGACGCGCCCCACGCCTACTTCCGGTGACCGGCACGGCACCGGACGCGCCCTACACCTACTTCCGGTTGTAGAGCCGCATCGTGATCGGCCCGAAGACCAGCACGAACAGGCCGGCCCAGCCCAGCGCCCAGGCGACCTCGGCGGCCGGCCAGTCGCCGCCCATCAGTCCGCGCACCGCCGACGCCAGATGGGTGATGGGGCTGTTGTTGACGAAGGCCTGGAGCCAGCCCGGCATGGTCTTCGGGTCGACGAAGACGTTGGACAGGAAGGTGAGCGGGAAGATCACCATCATGCTGACGCCCATCACCGACTTCTCGGTGCGCAGCATCAGCCCGAACATGGTCCAGATCCACGAGAAGGCGAACGAGAAGAGCACCAGCAGGGCGATCCCGGCGAGCACACCGCCGACTCCGCCGTCCGGCCGGTAGCCGAGGATGATGCCGACGGTGAGCATCACAGCCGACGCGATCGTGTACCGCAGGGCGTCGCCGAGCAGATAGCCGACCATCGTCGAGGGCCGCCAGATCGGCAGGCTGCGGAACCGGTCGAAGACGCCCTTCTCGATGTCGGTGTTGACCGAGACGCCCGTGTACATCGTGATCATCACGACCGACATCACGAGGATGCCCGGCAGCAGGAACTGGATGTACTCCTTCGGCGAGCCGGCCAGCGCCCCGCCGAACAGGTACGTGTACATCAGCACCATCATGATCGGGAACGCCGTGACGTCGAAGAGCTGCTCCGGCACGTGCTTGATCTTGAGGATCGCCCGCCAGCCGAAGGTCATCGAGGTCGACCAGGCGCTGGGACGGGGCGGCCGCTCCTTGGAGATGAGCAGCGCGGCGAGGGATTCGGCGCTGACCGGGGCGAGTTCCTTGCTCTCGGTGCTCGTCGCGGTGCTCATGCCGCCACCTCGTCCTTCGGGTCGTGGGAGTGGTCGGAGCCGTCGGCGTGGCCGGAGTCGTGCGGGTCGTGGCCGGAGTCGTGCGTGTCGTGTCCGGTGAGGGCGAGGAACACCTCGTCCAGACTGGGCTGGCCCAGTGAGAAGTTGTCGACGGTGATCCCGGCGCGGGCCAGCTCGCCCAGCGCGCGGGACGCCTGCTCGGCGGCGTTGTCGTCGCTCGCCGCCGCACCGAGGCGGGCGGTCAGGGCCACCGGGTCGTGTTCCAGCTGCACCTGCGCGTCGAGGGCCCGGCGCAGCAGGCCCGCCGCCAGGTCCCGGCGGTCCGGATCCCTCAGCCGCAGATGGACGGTTCCGGCGCCGACGGACGACTTCAGCTCGCCCTTGGTGCCCTCGGCGATCACCCGGCCGCGGTCGATGACGGCGATCCGGGACGCCAGCTGGTCGGCCTCGTCCAGATACTGCGTGGTCAGCAGCACGGTGGTGCCCTGGGCGACGACGGCCCGCACGATGTCCCAGACCTGGTTGCGGCTGCGCGGGTCGAGGCCGGTCGTCGGCTCGTCGAGGAACAGCAGGTCGGGGGTGTTGAGGATGGACGCGGCGATGTCGATGCGGCGCCGCATGCCGCCCGAGTACTGCTTGACCTGCTTCCCGGCCGCTTCGGTGAGCCCGAAGGCTTCCAGGAGCTGGGCGGCGCGGCTGCGGGCGGCCTTCTTGTGGTGGCCGAGCAGCCGGCCCAGCAGGACCAGGTTCTCGGTGCCGGTGAGGTCCTCGTCCACCGACGCGTACTGGCCGGTGAGGCTCACCCGGCCGCGCACCTCGTCGGCTTCGCGGACGACGTCGTGGCCGAAGACATGGGCCTCGCCGCCGTCCGGCCGGAGCAGCGTGGCGAGCATCTTCACGGTGGTGGTCTTGCCCGCGCCGTTCGGGCCGAGGACGCCGTAGACCGTGCCCGCGGGCACGGACAGGTCCACTCCGTCGACCGCCCTCGTCTCACCGAAGGTCTTCACCAGTCCCGCGGTCTCGATCGCCATGCCGGACGTCTGCGTGCTCATGTGCCGGTTCCTTCCGCGTACGGGGGATACGCATGGGGAGACCTTCACCGTCGCGCAAACTCATCGGTCCCGCACACTGCGGTCCCAAGGGCTGCGGGAAGTCGGCGCGGGGACCGAGGAGTACCGTCCCCTTCATGCATGCGATCACGATTCCCGAACCTGGTGGGCCCGAGGCGCTGGTCTGGGACGAGGTCCCGGATCCCGTGCCCGGCGAGGGCGAGGTCCTGGTCGAGGTGGCGGCCGGTGCCGTCAACCGGGCCGACATCCTGCAACGGCAGGGCTTCTACGACCCGCCGCCCGGCGCGTCCCCCTACCCCGGCCTGGAGTGCTCCGGGCGGATCGCCGAGATCGGCCCCGGCGTCTCCGGCTGGAACACCGGCGACGAGGTGTGCGCGCTGCTCTCCGGCGGCGGCTACGCCGAGAAGGTGGTGGTCCCGGCCGGACAGCTGCTGCCCGTGCCGGAGGGCGTCGGCCTGACGCGGGCCGCGGCCCTGCCCGAGGTGACCTGCACCGTCTGGTCGAACGTCTTCATGATCGCCCACCTGCGCCCGGGCGAGACGCTGCTCGTGCACGGCGGCTCCAGCGGCATCGGCACGATGGCGATCCAGCTGGCCAAGGCCGTCGGCGCGCGGGTGGCGGTCACGGCCGGCACGAAGGAGAAGCTGGACCGGTGCGCCGAACTGGGCGCGGACATCCTGGTCAACTACCGCGAGCAGGACTTCGTCGAGGAGGTCCGGAAGGCCACGGACGGCGCCGGTGCCGACGTCATCCTCGACAACATGGGCGCCAAGTACCTGGAGCGCAACGTCAAGGCCCTCGCCGTCAACGGCCGGCTCGCGATCATCGGCATGCAGGGCGGCATCAAGGGCGAGCTGAACATCGGCGCCCTGCTCGCCAAGCGCGCCGCCATCAGCGCGACGTCCCTGCGCGCCCGGCCGCTGGAGGAGAAGGCGGCCATCGTCGCGGCCGTGCGGGAACACGTCTGGCCCCTGTTCGCCGGCGGCCACCTGCGCCCGGTCGTCGACCGCGAGCTCCCGATGCCGGAGGCGGCCGCCGCCCACCGGGTCGTGGAGGAGAGCGGCCACATCGGCAAGGTGCTGCTGATCACCCCGCAGGGCACCTGACACGCCCTAGACCCGCCGCAGCCGCAGGGCGAAGAAGGCGAGTCCGAGGCCCAGGCCGATCAGCACCAGGCCGCTGCCCAGCGGCAGGATGCGCAGGACCGGCCCGACGGGGCGGTCGGCGCGGGCGGCGGCGGCTTCCCGTACGGGCCGCTCCGTCGCGGCGGAGGGCTCGGGGACGGTTTCCCGGGGCTCCTCGGGGGCGGCGGTGGTCTCACCGGCGCCCCGCTCCTCCTCGGCGTCCTCCGGCCGTCCCGGCCGCTGTCGCCCCTCACCGGCCCGGCTCCCGGCCCGCGAGGGCTCGCCCGGGTGGGAGGGGGCGGCGAAGGCACCTCCCCCGGGGTCTTCGTACGACCGGACGGACTGGACAGCTCCGTACGAGGCGCCGGCCCCGTACGGTGAGACGACCGCACCCGCCCCCAGGGCGACCACCAGTCCCGTCGCCCGCAGTGCGCGTTGCCATGGAGTCACGTGGGTGACCCCCTCCCGCCGTGCCCGGTAGGGCAAGATCGGCAAGTTCGGTCAGATCAAGGCAATCAGCCTCACATCGCCCCACGTGTCCGGCACTCCGGATTGGGCCGACAGGCGGAACCGCGTCCGGCCGCCGCACCTGACCCGGGAGCCGGATTCACCCGTTGGTGAGCAACCTCGGGCCCGGCCCGCACGTCTCCTCCAACACGGTGGATCAGCCTCCCGCGGGGGCACCACAGAGGTGAGGTGCAGGCGTGCGAGAGAATGGCGGCATGGAGATGCCGAGGAACGAAAGGTCGCCGGAGAACCCGCAGATCCTGGTCGTGGGCCAGGACGGCATGGCGCTCAGCGGCGGTGGCGGAGACGAGGACTCCCGCGAGACTCCGGTCACGGAACAGGTGGAGCAGCCCGCGAAGGTCATGCGGATCGGCAGCATGATCAAGCAGCTTCTGGAAGAAGTGCGCGCGGCTCCCCTGGACGAGGCCAGCCGGGTCCGGCTCAAGGAGATCCACGCCAGCTCGGTGAAGGAGCTGGAGGACGGTCTGGCCCCGGAGCTGGTCGAGGAGCTGGAGCGGCTCTCCCTGCCCTTCACGGACGAGACGACCCCGAGCGACGCGGAGCTGCGCATCGCGCAGGCCCAGCTGGTCGGCTGGCTGGAGGGCCTCTTCCACGGGATCCAGACCACGCTGTTCGCCCAGCAGATGGCGGCCCGCGCCCAGCTGGAGCAGATGCGCCGCGCCCTCCCGCCGGGGGTCGGTGACGGCCTCGACGACCAGGCCCCGGGCGGCCGTTCAGCCGGCCGAACGGGCGGGCCGTACCTGTAACGCGTCCGCGGAGCAGCCTGCGCGACGGGCCCGGCAGCCTCGGCTGCCGGGCCCTTCGCGCAGGTGGGTCAGGCCGGCGGGTTGCCCGTGGAGACGCCGAGTTCGATCTGGGGCATGTTCTTCGGGTCCACGTCGGTGCCGGCGGACGGGAACTGGTTCATGACCGCGCCGTCGCCGTAGGTGTTCTCGTCCAGCTTGTTGATCTTCTTCTCCCAGCCGGCCGCCTGGAGGCAGGCCTTGACCGAGGTGATGTCCTTGAACTTGAAGTCGGGCATCCGGATCTTGTCGGGGTCGTTGTACGACTCCTGCGGTTCCGTGCACTCCTCGGTGTCGATCGTCTTCGAGGTGTCCGGCCCGCGGTAGCCCGGCTTCTTGGCCGCCGGGGCCGACGCGCTCGCGCTGCTGCCCCCGCCGCCCTGGTCGTCCTCGCCGCCGCCGTTCATCAGCAGGGCCGCGATCAGACCGCCGACCGCGACGACGGACACCACGATCGAGCCGATGATCACCGGCTTGTTGCTCTTGCCGCCGCCCTGGGAGACCTGCGCGGTCTGCGGCGAGAGGTTGTACGGCGGCGGGGTCGACGGACCCTGCTGCGGGGAGTACGCGCCGGAGGACGGCGTCTGGTAGCCGCCCTGCTGCGGGTAGCCGTAGGCCGGGGACGGCGCCGCCGGGGCGGGCGTGCCGTACGGGTTCGGGGGCGGGGTCGGCTGGTACGGCGTCTGCACCTGGCCCGACGGCGCCGGGGTCGCCTGGTCGACCGGCGGGAACACGGCCGAGCCGACCCCCGCCCCGCTCGGGGTCTGCGTGCCCGGCACGATGCTCGGCGGGGCGGCCTGGAAGGACGACGCCACGCGCAGGCACTCGTCGCGCATGGCCTCGGCGCTGGGGAAGCGCTCGTTCGGGTTCTTCTTCAACGCGCGGGCGATCAGCGCGTCCACGGCCGGGGGCAGCGCGCGGTTGACCGAGGACGGAACCGGCGGCTCCTCCTGCACGTGCGCATACGCGATGGCCAGCGGCGAGTCCGCCTCGAACGGCAGCCGCCCGGTGACCAGTTGGAACAGCATGATGCCGACCGAGTACAGGTCGGAGCGGGCGTCCACACCGCGGCCGAGGGCCTGTTCCGGCGAGAGGTACTGCGGAGTGCCGACGACCATGCCGGTCTGTGTCATCGACGTCACACCGGACTGCATGGCGCGGGCGATGCCGAAGTCCATGACCTTGACCACGCCGCGCTTGGTCATCATCACGTTGCCCGGCTTGATGTCCCGGTGGACCAGCCCCATCTCGTGGCTGATCTCCAGCGCCGCGAGCACGTCCGCGGTGATCTTCAGCGCCTTGTCGGCGGGCATCGCGCCCTGCTGCCGCACGTCCTCGTCGAGCACCGAGCCCAGCGGGCGGCCCTCGACGTACTCCATGACGATGTACGGCGTCGTCATGCCGTCGAGGGTGTCCTCGCCGGTGTCGAAGACCGAGACGATGTTGGTGTGCGTGAGCTTGGCCACGGACTGGGCCTCGCGGCGGAACCGCTCGCGGAAGGCCTGTTCGCGGCCGAGATCGGTGTGAAGTGTCTTGATCGCGACCTGCCGGTCGAGCACGCTGTCGTACGCGAGGTGCACCGAGGCCATGCCGCCCTGGCCGAGGAGATCACGCAGCTGATAGCGGCCATTGGCGAGCGCCCGCCCCGCGTACTGGCCCTGTGCGCCGTCCTGGCTCATGTTCCGTTTCCCCCGTAGCCCTTGAGGCGCCGCCGACTGTCGCTGATCCGACGCTGATCCGCCGTGATCCGCGTTGATCCAAACCGCCATTCCCGGCCAAGTCTGCCCCAGGGCACTGACACGTCAAGCTCGGTGCCCGTTCCGTGACCGTACGCGAAAGAAGCGTCGCGGAAGCGTTACAGGGGACGTACTGCCGGTCCACAGAATTTGCACGACAGTACGGAGTGAAGGTTTCATGACGCGTCCGTCCCGTGCCGGTCCTGGCACCCCGTCTCGGACCGGCGGCTTGCGCGGAGGCTGTAGCGTGGCCGACGGAGACCGTAACAACACCGCGCGCACCGCGGGCAGAAACGACGGCGAGGACTGATGGCACAGCAGCAGCGCGCTCAGGGCCCGTCCGAACCCGAGGCGACTGGCGGCGGCATGTCGGACGCGCCGGAGTCCTGGGGGAACGGCGGGCTGGTCGGGGACGGCCGGTACCGGCTGACCCACAGACTCGGCCGGGGCGGCATGGCCGAGGTGTTCGCCGCCGAGGACGTCCGCCTCGGGCGCACCGTCGCTGTCAAGCTGCTCCGTTCCGACCTCGCCGAGGACCCGGTGTCCAAGGCGCGGTTCACGCGCGAGGCCCAGTCGGTCGCAGGTCTCAACCACCACGCGATCGTCGCCGTGTACGACTCCGGCGAGGACGTCGTCGGCGGCCAGTCCGTGCCCTACATCGTCATGGAGCTGGTCGAGGGCCGCACGATCCGCGACCTGCTGCTGAACGCCGAGGCGCCGGGCCCGGAGCAGGCTCTGATCATCGTCTCGGGCGTCCTGGAGGCGCTCGCCTATTCGCATCAGCACGGCATCGTGCACCGCGACATCAAGCCGGCGAACGTGATCATCACGCACAACGGCGCCGTGAAGGTGATGGACTTCGGCATCGCCCGCGCCCTGCACGGCGCGCAGTCCACGATGACGCAGACCGGCATGGTCATGGGCACCCCGCAGTACCTGTCGCCCGAGCAGGCGCTCGGCAAGGCCGTCGACCACCGTTCCGACCTGTACGCGACGGGCTGTCTGCTCTACGAACTGCTCTCGCTGCGCCCGCCGTTCACCGGCGAGACCCCGCTGTCGGTGGTCTACCAGCACGTCCAGGACATCCCGACGCCTCCCTCCGAGGCCTCCGACGCCTGCCCGCCCGAGCTCGACGGCCTGGTCATGCGTTCCCTCGCCAAGGAGCCGGACGACCGTTTCCAGACGGCCGAGGAGATGCGCGGGCTGGTCCAGTACGCGCTCCAGATGCTCTACGACCAGGGCGGCCACACCGGCACCTGGAACACCGGCCCGGTCGACATGCACGAGGGCCGCCACACCCCGTCGGGCGGCTTCGCCAGTACGGCCGTGATGGGCCACCCCGGGGACGCCTCCGGCACCGCGCAGATCCCGTCGCCGATCCTGCCCGCCGGCTACGGCGGCGGGGACGACGGCGGCTTCGAGGGCCACGGCAACAAGGGCGGCGGCCGCGGCAAGCTGTGGATCCTCGCCGTGCTCGCGGTGATCGCCGTCGCGGCGGGTGTCGCCCTGGCGCTGCAGAACACCGGCGGTGACACGAAGGGGCCCGGCACCAAGCAGTCGCCGACCTCCTCGCAGACGACCGAGAAGAAGACGCCCAGCGAGACGCCGAGCGACGAGCCGACCGACGAGCCGACCGACACGTCCACGGACGACGGCACCGGCACGAGCTCCGGCGGCGGCCAGTGGACGCCGTCGTACACCCCGTCCTACACGCCGTCGCAGAGCGCTCCCCAGACGCCCACCGGCCAGCCGACGGGCCAGCCCACCACCCAGGAGCCGACCGACGAGCCCACGGACCCGGAGCCCTCGGACCCGGCGACGCCGCCGGACGACACGGGCGGCACCGACGCGGGCGGCGCCACCGGTGTCGTCGGAGGCGGCGCGGGCGGCGACGGCGGCTGACCCCGCGCCGGCACCCCGAAGGGGAACGCCGGGACGAAACGGATGATCCACGCGCGCGTGGGACCCGGAAACGGGCTCCACGCGCGCGTGCCGTTTCGCCGCGCCGGAAAGTGGACTCTTCCCGTGACGTGGGTCACCGGGTTAACGTGCGGTTGCTCCGGCCTCCTGCAAGGCTGTGACCAGGGCCCCTTCCCCACCTTCCCGATTTACTTGGATATCCAAGCAAAATCGCAGGTCAGAGGGGGTTTCACAGAAATGTGATGCACTGGGTAACGTGCCCTTTGCAGGGCGCTCGCCGGGGCACCTGTCACGCCTGTTCCCGGCCGAGTGGCACCCACCCCGTGCCCGGTGGTCGAGAACAGGTGAGCCGCACTGGCCTACCGGCAACCCCGGGGGCCGGACCGACGGAGGAGCACACGTGACCGTGGAGAGCACTGCCGCGCGCACACCGCGACGCAGCGCCGGAAGCAAGGCCGGCACCACCGGCACCAAGCGCACCACCCGCACGACCGCCAAGAAGGACGCCGGCGCCGAGCCCCAGCTCGTGCAGCTGCTGACGCCCGAGGGCAAGCGGGTCAAGAACGCCGAGTACGACAAGTACGTCGCCGGTGTCACCCCGGAAGAGCTCCGCGACCTGTACCGCGACATGGTGCTCACCCGCCGCTTCGACGCCGAGGCGACCTCCCTGCAGCGCCAGGGCGAGCTGGGCCTGTGGGCCTCGCTGCTCGGCCAGGAGGCCGCCCAGATCGGCTCCGGCCGGGCCCTGCGCGACGACGACTACGTCTTCCCCACCTACCGCGAGCACGGTGTCGCCTGGTGCCGGGGCGTGGACCCGACCAACCTGCTCGGCATGTTCCGCGGCGTGAACAACGGCGGCTGGGACCCCAACGGCAACAACTTCCAGCTCTACACGATCGTCATCGGCTCCCAGACGCTGCACGCCACCGGCTACGCCATGGGCATCGCCAAGGACGGCGCGGACAGCGCGGTGATCGCCTACTTCGGAGACGGCGCCTCCAGTCAGGGCGACGTGGCCGAATCGTTCACCTTCTCCGCGGTCTACAACGCCCCCGTCGTGTTCTTCTGCCAGAACAACCAGTGGGCCATCTCCGAGCCGACCGAGAAGCAGTCCCGCGTGCCGATCTACCAGCGCGCGCAGGGTTTCGGCTTCCCGGGCGTCCGCGTGGACGGCAACGACGTGCTCGGCTGCCTCGCGGTCACCCGGTGGGCCCTGGAGCGGGCCCGCGCCGGCGAGGGCCCGACCCTCGTCGAGGCGTTCACCTACCGCATGGGCGCCCACACCACCTCCGACGACCCGACCCGGTACCGGGGCGACGAGGAGCGCCAGGCCTGGGAGGCCAAGGACCCGATCCTGCGCCTTCGCCGCTATCTGGAGGCATCGAACCACGCGGACGAGGGATTCTTCGCGGAACTGGAGGCCGAGTCCGAGGCGTTGGGCAAACGAGTGCGCGAGGCGGTCCGCGCCATGCCGGACCCGGACCGCTTCGCCATCTTCGAGAACGCCTACGCGGACGGACACGCGCTCGTCGACGAGGAGCGTGCCCAGTTCGCCGCGTACCAGGCGTCGTTCGCCGACGAGGGGGGTAACTGAGATGGCCGACAAGATGGCCCTGGCCAAGGCGATCAACGAGTCGCTGCGCCGCGCCCTGGACTCCGACCCCAAGGTCCTGATCATGGGCGAGGACGTCGGCAAGCTCGGCGGTGTGTTCCGTGTGACGGACGGCCTCCAGAAGGACTTCGGCGAGAGCCGCGTCATCGACACCCCGCTGGCCGAGTCGGGCATCGTCGGCACGGCGATCGGCCTGGCCCTGCGCGGCTACCGCCCGGTCGTGGAGATCCAGTTCGACGGCTTCGTCTTCCCGGCCTACGACCAGATCGTCACGCAGCTCGCCAAGATGCACGCCCGCTCGCTGGGCAAGGTCAAGCTCCCGGTCGTCGTGCGCATCCCCTACGGCGGCGGCATCGGCGCGGTGGAGCACCACTCGGAGTCCCCCGAGTCGCTGTTCGCGCACGTGGCGGGCCTGAAGGTGGTCAGCCCCTCGAACGCGTCGGACGCGTACTGGATGATGCAGCAGGCCATCCAGAGCGACGACCCGGTGATCTTCTTCGAGCCCAAGCGCCGCTACTGGGACAAGGGCGAGGTCAACCCGGAGGCGATCCCGGGCCCGCTGCACAAGGCCCAGGTGGTCCGCGAGGGCACCGACCTCACCCTCGCCGCCTACGGCCCGATGGTGAAGCTCTGCCAGGAGGTCGCCGACGCGGCCGCCGAGGAGGGCAGGAACCTGGAGGTCCTCGACCTGCGCTCGGTCTCCCCGATCGACTTCGACTCGATCCAGGCGTCGGTGGAGAAGACACGCCGCCTGGTCGTCGTCCACGAGGCACCGGTGTTCTTCGGCTCGGGCGCCGAGATCGCCGCGCGGATCACGGAGCGCTGCTTCTACCACCTGGAGGCCCCGGTGCTCCGGGTCGGCGGCTACCACGCGCCGTACCCGCCGGCCCGCCTGGAGGAGGAGTACCTGCCGAACCTGGACCGGGTGCTGGATGCCGTCGACCGCTCGCTGGCGTACTGAGGAGAGGGTCGTGACGACGATGACGGAAGCGTCCGTACGCGAGTTCAAGATGCCCGACGTGGGCGAGGGGCTCACCGAGGCGGAGATCCTCAAGTGGTTCGTCCAGCCCGGCGACACGGTCACGGACGGCCAGGTGGTGTGCGAGGTCGAGACGGCGAAGGCGGCCGTCGAGCTGCCCATCCCGTACGACGGCGTGGTCCGGGAGCTGCACTTCCCGGAGGGCACCACGGTCGACGTGGGCACGGCGATCATCGCGGTGGACGTGAGCGGAGGGGCCGCCCCCGCGACCGAGCAGCCCGCGCCCGCCGCCGAGCAGCCCGCGGCGCCCTCGCCCGCCGAGGAGCCGAAGGCGCAGGCCTCCGGCCGCCAGCCGGTCCTGGTCGGCTACGGGGTGGCGGCATCGTCCACCCGCCGTCGCCCGCGCAAGGGCCCGGAGGTCCCCGTCCAGCAGGCCTCGACAGCGATCCAGTCGGAGCTGAACGGCCACGGTGCGGAGCCCCAGGCCGCCCCCGCCGGCCGGGAACGCCCGCTCGCCAAGCCCCCGGTCCGCAAGCTGGCCAAGGACCTGGGCGTCGATCTGACGACGGTCGTCCCGACCGGCCCGGACGGCGTCATCACCCGCGAGGACGTGCACGCGGCGGTGGCCGGGCCGCAGACCGCGCAACCGGAGGCCCCCGTGGCCGCCGCCCCGGCCCCCGCGCCGGCAGCGGTGTCGTACGACACCACCCGTGAGACCCGTGTCCCGGTCAAGGGCGTCCGCAAGGCGACGGCGGCGGCGATGGTCGGCTCGGCGTTCACCGCCCCGCATGTCACGGAGTTCGTGACCGTCGACGTGACGCGCACGATGAAGCTGGTCGAGGAGCTGAAGGAGGACAAGGAGTTCGCGGGCCTGCGCGTGAACCCCCTCCTGCTGATCGCCAAGGCCCTGCTCGTCGCGATCAAGCGGAACCCGGACATCAACGCCTCCTGGGACGAGGCCGCCCAGGAGATCGTGGTCAAGCACTATGTGAACCTGGGCATCGCGGCGGCGACCCCGCGCGGCCTGATCGTTCCGAACATCAAGGACGCCCACGCCAAGACGCTGCCGCAGCTGGCCGAGTCGCTGGGCGAGCTGGTGTCGACCGCCAGGGAGGGCAAGACGTCCCCGGCGTCCATGCAGGGCGGCACGGTGACGATCACCAACGTCGGCGTCTTCGGCGTCGACACGGGCACGCCGCTCCTCAACCCCGGCGAGTCCGCGATCCTCGCGGTCGGTGCGATCAAGCTCCAGCCGTGGGTCCACAAGGGCAAGGTGAAGCCCCGTCAGGTCACCACCCTGGCCCTGTCGTTCGACCACCGCCTGGTCGACGGGGAGCTGGGCTCGAAGGTCCTGGCGGACGTGGCGGCGATCCTGGAGCAGCCGAAGCGCCTGATCACCTGGTCGTGAACCGGCCGAGGCGGCCCCCTGCCCACGGGCGGGGGGCCGCCCGCGTCCGCCCGCAGGGTGAACCAGCGGTACGCCGAAGAGCACAGGAAGCTCCGCAGACCCGCCCAAGTACCCCACAGTAAGCGGTTTAGCCGGACATACGATCACTCTTCATGCGCGACCCCATGGTGCTCAGGGCCCAGAGATTCGTGAACTCCGTCTACGGCAGCCGTATCGGTACCACCGTGGAGGAAACCGGCGAGACCGACTGGGCGACCCTCTACGCCCTGACCCGTGCCCTCCAGTACGAGCTGGGCATCACGGCACTGTCCGACAACTTCGGGCCCGGCACCCTCTCGGCGCTGACCGCCAAATACCCCGAGCTCAACGCGGACACCGTCCCCTCCCCCGACTTCTGCCGCATCATCCAGTCCGGCCTGTACTGCAAGGGCTACGACGGCGGCGATCTGGACGGCACGTACGGCGCCCGGGTCCGGGCCGCCGTCACGAAGCTCAAGACCGACATGGGCGTCGAACAGGCCTTCCCCGGCGCCGATCTGACGCCCAAGGTGTTCAAGGCGCTGCTGACGATGGACGCGTACGTCCTCGGCCCCTCCGGCACCCGGCAGGTCCGCGAGGTGCAGCAGTGGCTCAACGGGCGCTACCTGAACCGGCAGGACTTCTTCGCCGTCGCCTGCGACGGGCGCGTCTCGCGGGACCTGGCCCGGGCACTGGTCTTCGGCACGCAGTACGAACTCGGCATGGCCGACGGCACCGCCAACGGAAACTTCGGGCCCGGCACGCAGTCGGCCCTCAAGGCGCACCCCGTGCGACAGGGCGACCAGGGCGTCTACGTGCAGTTGTTCTCCGCCGGGATGGTCGTGAACCGGCGGCCCGTGGCCCTCACCGACACCTTCGACTCCTACCTCGCCGCGGCCGTCCGGTCCTTCCAGACCTTCGTCGCCCTCCCGGCCACGGGCGAGGGCGACTTCGCCACCTTCGCCTCCCTCCTGGCGTCCTACGGCGACCAGTCGCGCCAGGGCAAGGCCTGCGACACCATCGCCAAGGTCACCCCGGCCCGGGCAGCGGCCCTCAAGGCCGCCGGGATCACCCACGTCGGCCGCTACCTCACCAACCCGAGCGCCACGTCCCTGCCGGAGAAGGCCATCCAGCCGGGCGAGTTGCAGGTCTTCGCCCAGCAGGGCCTGCGCTGCTTCCCGATCTACCAGACCGTCGACAACGACGCCTCGGACTTCGACTACGTCGCCGGGCGGACGGCCGGGTACGCGGCGGTCAACGCCGCCCTCGACCACGGCTTCAAGCGGGGCACCCGGATCTTCTTCGCCGTCGACTTCGACGCGATCGACACCGAGATCACCGCCGGCGTCCTGCCCCACTTCAAGGGCATCAAGGAGGCGATGGCGGACTCCGGCCACCCGTACGAGATCGGCGTCTACGGCTCCCGCAACGTCTGCGCTCAGGTCGGCGCGGCCGGCTACTCGACGGCGAGCTTCGTCGCCGACATGTCCCCGGGCTTCGACGGCAACGCCGGGCACCCGCTGCCGAAGGACTGGGCCTACGACCAGTTCGTCATCCGCACCCTCGGCTCGGGCGACGGGCAGCTGGAGGCCGACGTCGACATCGCCTCGGGCCGCGACACCGGGCAGGGCTCCTTCGACCGGCCGCGGCCCGCCGTGCCGGACGTCGCCCTCGACGAGAGCCAGGTGCCGGCGCTGCGGGCCGACCTCGCGCGCTACATGCGGTCGATCGGGCGTCCGGACCTGGGCGGAGTCGGCAGCGACGCGCGGCTCTACACCAACGCCCAGGCGGTCGAGGCGATCCAGGACCAGGACGGGCTGATCACCGAGCTGTCGCACACGTACACGATGCGCAAGGCGCTGATCCAGACGGCCGTCTACTGGGCCATGCGCGACTACAGCCTCGCCGGCCAGGCCACCGACCAGCAGGTCGCCGACCACCACCAAACCGGCTCCGGCCGGGTCAGGGACTCGCACACCGGCATCGGGCAGATCAGCGGCTTCGACGCCATCCAGGCCTGGAACCACTGCATCGGCTGGGGTTTCACCACCGGCGACCGCCGCGACCCGGCCAAGGACGCCGACCTCTGGTCGGTGTGGCAGCAGCTGAGCAAGGACAACGCCTTCAGCGTGCGCACCGCGGCCCTGGTCCACCTGTGGGGCACCCGGGGCAGACCCGGCGGCCAACTTCCCCCCGGCGACCGCGTCACCACCCCGCGGTCCATGCGCCTGGACCTCGCCGAGTTCGAGATCACCGAACTGCTGCGCCGCTACCGGGCCTGGGACCCCGACGTGGAGGCGCAGACGCACCAGAGCCTGGCCGTCTACCAGATCTTCGAGAAGTACAACAGCATCGCCCGCAACGCGTGAAGCATCGCCCGCAACGCGTGAATCGCCGGAATGAGAGCCCGTTGAACCTCAACCTCCCCCACATACCCCGTCGCACCCGCAGACGGTCCGGACCGGCCGCCGCGCACCGCCGCGGTCTGTCCCGCCGCGCCCTGCTCGGCCGTATCGCCGCCGTCGGCGGTGCCGTGGGCGTGGCCGCCCTGCCCGTCTCGCACTTCCTGTCCCAGGCCTACGCCGATGCGCACAATCCCATCCCGGGCCGCGTGCGGGACGCCCTGCGCAGCGCGCAGGACCGGACCCGGCGCGTGCTGGCCGGTTCGCGCTCCCACAACGGCTGGGAGATGGAGAACGTCGCGGACGACGGCGGCACCGTCTACACGCGGCCCGTGCCCGGCACCCCGCTCAAGGGCATCGCCGTGCGCATGGGCGACGTGGAGACCGTCCTCGTCCATCTGGTGCGCCGGTTCCACTACGAGGTCGACACCCTGCGCCGGGGCGACGTCGTCGGCTGGCACGACCCGTCCGGCGTCGGCAAGGGCAGGCCGGAGTCCAACCTGGCGTCCGGCACGGCGGTGCGGATCCGGCCGGGCTCCTACCCGCGCGGCGCCCGGGGCGGCTTCTTCCCGCAGCAGGAGGTCGTGATCCGCGACATCCTCGCCGAGCTCGACGGCGTCGTCCGCTGGGGCGGCGACGACGCCACGCCCGACGAGTCCCTGTTCTCCATCGACGTACGGCCCGGCGACCAGCGGCTGGCCCAGGTCGCGGCGCGGATCCGGGGCTGGCGACTGGAGCCGGGAGCCGGTGCGGGCGCCCCGGTGAACGTGCTGGCCGGCGGCCGGCGCAAGGCGGCCCGGGCGCTGGCGCGCCGTCAGCGCGCCGTCGCGTGACGAGCGAAAGGGGGGCTCACCGCCATCGGCGGTGAGCCCCCCTTCGTGGTGCCGGTCCTGCTTGCCGTTACTTCGCGAAGCCGTAGTTCATCAGCTTCGTGGCGTCCGTCTTCCGCGCGGTCTTGTCGGTCGACGCGAGGACCGTGCCGATGACCGTCTTGCCGTTGCGGGTGGCGGCGAAGACCAGGCAGAACCCGGCCTCCGGGCCGGAGCCGGTCTTCACACCGATCGCGCCGGTGTAGCTGCTCAGCAGCGGGTTGGTGTTCTCCCAGGGGGCCATCGTCCGCGTGCCGCCGGACTTCGTGGTCGTCTTCGCCGTGTACTTCTTCGTCTTGACGACCGTGCGGAACGTGGAGTTCTTCATCGCGCTGCTGGCGAGCTTCGTCAGGTCGCGCGGTGTCGAGTAGTTGGCGCCCTTGCCGATGCCGTCGAACGAGTCGAAGTGGGTGTTCTTCAGACCCAGGTCCTTGGCCGTGGTGTTCATCTTGCCGATGAACGACTTCACGCGCGCCGCCCGCGTCGAGCCCGAGCCGAACTTGTCGGCGAGCGCGTACGCCGCGTCGCAGCCGGACGGCAGCATCAGCCCGTACAGCAGCTGGCGGACGGTGACCTTGTCGCCGACGATCAGCTTGGCGTTCGACGCCCAGTTGTTGTCGACGATGTAGTCGCTGTACGCCTTCTGGACCGTGACCTTGCTGTCCAGGTTGAGCTTCGGCTGCTTCAACACCACCAGGGCCGTCATGATCTTGGTGGTCGAGCCGGTGGAGCGGCGCGTGTCGGCCGCCTTGGTGTAGAGCGACGTGCCGGTCGCGTTGTTCATCACGTAGCCGCCCTTGGCGGCGATCGTGGGCGCCGTGGCGGCCTGCGCCGGCGCGACGGTGAGGGCTCCGGTCGCCAGCATGGCGCCGGTGGTCACGGCGACAGCCGCAGCTCTGCGGAGACGGGTGCCCTTAATGCCGGTTATCAAGTGAAGTACCCCGATTGCGTCGAGTGCCCCAACGGTGCGGCCAAGTTGAGGACGAGGGGAAAGGGGCCGCACGTGTCTGACTCGTAACTAGCACACGTGGTTGTGCCCTTGCCGAGTGGGACCCCCTGTTTGCCACAGATGTGTGACATTCAGGTCCGCATTCTGGACGAATTCCTTCATGCGTCCCTGTTGTATCTATGCTGTCGGCATGACCTTGGCCGTGAAGCAACCCCCCGCCGCCGACCGCGTCTACACCCACGTCAAGCAGGGCGTGCTGGAGCGCCGTTACGAGGGCGGGACCCTGCTCACGGAGGGCGAGCTGGCCGAGGCCGTCGGGGTCTCGCGCACGCCGGTGCGCGAGGCGCTGCTCCGGCTGGAGGCCGAGGGGCTGATCCGGCTCTACCCGAAGAAGGGCGCCCTCGTCCTGCCGGTCTCCGCGCAGGAGATCGCCGACGTCGTCGAGACGCGGCTGCTCGTCGAGGAGCACGCGGCGCGCAAGGCCGTGCCCGCGCCCGCCGGGCTCATCGAGCGCCTGGAGGAGCTGCTGGCCCGGCAGAAGAAGCAGGCCGCCCAAGGAGACCTCGCCGGGGCCGCCGTCACCGACCGCTGCTTCCACGCCGAGATCGTCCGCAGCGGCGGCAACGAGATCCTCTCCCGGCTCTACGACCAGCTCCGCGACCGCCAGCTGCGGATGGGCGTCGCCGTCATGCACTCCCACCCCGACCGGATCGCCAAGACCCTCGCCGAGCACGAGGAGATCCTCGACGCGTTGCGCGCCGGGGACGCCGAGGCGGCCGTCGGGCTGGTCCACCGGCACGTCGGCTGGTTCTCGCACCTGGCCCGGGGGGAGGTCCGATGACCAGCACGACGCTGCCGGGCGATCCGCCCGGCGGCCGCCGCGCGCTGGCCGTCTGGGGCATCGGCGTCTCGGTCTACTTCGTCGCGGTCATCTTCCGCACGTCCCTGGGCGTGGCCGGCCTCGACGCGGCCGACCGCTTCCACGTCAACGCCTCCGCCCTGTCCACCTTCTCCATCCTCCAGTTGCTGGTCTACGCGGGCATGCAGATACCCGTCGGCCTGCTCGTCGACCGGCTCGGCACCAAGAAGGTGCTGGCCCTCGGGGCGGTGCTGTTCACGGCCGGGCAGCTGGGCTTCGCGTTCTCCCCGTCGTACGGCATGGCGCTCGCCTCCCGGGCGCTGCTCGGCTGCGGTGACGCACTGACGTTCATCAGCGTGCTGCGGCTCGGCACGCGGTGGTTCCCGGCCCGGCGCGGGCCGCTCGTCGCCCAGTTCGCGGGGCTCGTGGGCATGGCGGGCAACCTCGTCTCCACGCTCGTCCTGGCCCGGCTGCTGCACGGCGTCGGCTGGACGCCGGCCTTCGCGGGCAGCGCGGTCGCCGGGGCCGTGGTGTTCGTCCTGGTGCTGCTGTTCCTCAAGGACCACCCGGAGGGCCACGAGCCGGAGCCGCTCCCGCACCAGGGCGCGGCCTACGTACGGCGGCAGATCGCCGCCGCCTGGCGGGAGCCGGGGACGCGGCTCGGACTGTGGGTGCACTTCACGACCCAGTTCCCCGCGATGGTGTTCCTGCTGCTGTGGGGCCTGCCGTTCCTCGTCGAGGCACAGGGCCTGTCCCGGGCCACGGCCGGCGAACTCCTCACCCTGGTCGTGCTGTCGAACATGGTCGTCGGCCTGGTCTACGGGCAGATCGTCGCCCGACATCACGGGGCGCGGCTGCCGCTCGCGCTCGGCACGGTCGGGACGACGGCGGCCCTGTGGGCGGCGACGCTGGCCTACCCCGGCCCGCACGCCCCGATGTGGCTGCTGATCGTGCTGTGCACGGTGCTCGGGGCATGCGGGCCCGCGTCGATGCTCGGCTTCGACTTCGCCCGCCCGGCGAACCCGCCCGAGCGGCAGGGCACGGCCTCCGGCATCACCAACATGGGCGGCTTCGTGGCCTCCATGACCACGCTGTTCGCGGTAGGGGTGCTGCTGGACGCCACCGGCGACGACTACACCGTGGCCTTCTCGGCGGTGTTCGTCCTCCAGGCGCTCGGGGTCACGCAGATCCTGCGGCTGCGGGGGCAGGCGGCCCGGCGTGAGCGGGAGCGCCTGGTGGCGAGCCGGGTGGAGACCGTGCACGTGCCGGCCTAGGTCAACGGGCCGCCACGGGCACCAGGGTGAGGTACGCGAGCCCGAGGACGCCGCGGTAGGTGAGCCAGGCGGCTCGGTGCCGGTCGGTGCGCTCCCGGGTCTCGGCGGCCCGGGGGTGTCCGGGGTTCCGGGCGAGCCACACCTCGGTGTCCGCGAGGTACGCCGACTCGAACTCCTCCCATTCGTCGAGGCTCGCGGTCTCCGTCCACTCCGGCCGGAATCCCGCGTCGACGGCCAGGCCGACGAGGGTGGCGAGGTCGGGGTGGTCGCCGGCCTTCGCGTCCGGCCACATGCGGGACAGCTCGGCATCGGTCGGGGTGCGGTGCCAGAAGCCCTCGCCGAGGAGGACGCGGCCGTGGTCGGTGACGAGCCTGCGCAGTTCGCCGAGGGCCTGGGGCAGTTGGCTGCCGAGGGCCTGGCTCGCGCCTACGCACAGGACGAGGTCGGCGGGGCCGTGGGGGGTGTCGGTGGCGGACTCTTCGAGGAAACGGACCCGGGGCGTGAGGCCTCGTGCCTCGGCTGCCTTCCGGGCGCGGGCCAGGTCCTCGGCGTTGATGTCGATGCCCGTGCCGGTCGCCTCCGGGGTGGTGGCGAGGATGCGGAGCATGAGCTCGCCCCAGCCGCAGCCGATGTCCAGGACGGTTGCGGGGGTGTGGCGGGTGAGGCGTTGTACGAGGGCGTCTGCTCGGGTCTCGGACAGCGGGCCGTGGAAGGTCAGGCGGGTGCGGCGGGGCGGGGTTGTCATGCGCAGGGACGGTACGTGGGGCGGTGAGCGGGCGGCATGGGGTTTTCCGGCACTGTCCGTTGACGCTGAGGCCGGGTGGGTGCGCAGCCCGGCGGAGCGGGGTGCCGCTGCGCCCACCCGTGCCGCCCCTGGGGGTACCTCCCAGGCCCTTAAGGCACTGGGGGAGGCAC